>JBASIS010000124.1:0-14514 GCA_049654905.1 Chromatiaceae bacterium | reverse complement strand
CGGCCTGGCTGCGGGCGTGATCGAGGCCGCCCTGGCCCGTCTCGGGGCCCCTCCCGAGTCCCTGCTGGCCTGGCTGGGCCCCGCTATCGGGCCCGGGGCCTTCGAGGTGGGGGCCGAGGTGCGAGCGTGTTTTCTGGCAGGGGACGGGCAGGCCGCAGCGGCCTTCGTACCCCTTGGCCAGGGCCAGTGGCTGGCGGACCTGCCGCTGCTGGCGCGCCACAGGCTCGCCAAACTCGGCGTGCGGGACGTCCGGGGGGCAGGCCTCTGCACCTTCCAGGATGCCGGGCGCTTCTATTCCTATCGCCGGGACGGCGTTACGGGGCGCATGGCCAGCCTCATCTGGATCGAGCCACATGATGCGTAGGGCTCCCGATTTCCCCCACCACCCATTTCGACGTACCATGCGGCACAAATCCGAGTGCGCGACGAGGTGAATCTTGGCTGAATGGCACATGTTGACCCTGGTGGGGGAGGACCGGCCCGGTATCGTGGCCCGGGTCACCCAGGCCATTTTCGAGGCGGGAGGCAGTCTGGGCGAGGCCTCCATGATCCGTCTGGGCGGCAATTTCACCATCATGTTGATGGCCGAGGTGGTGGGCGGGGAGGAGCGGTTGCGCCTGGCCCTGGCGCCCGTGGTGGCGGATCTGGGTCTGTGCCTGCACATCGATGCCATGGGTGGCGGTCTGCATCGGCACCTGGTCCCCAACGTCCAGGTGCGGGTCGCCGGGGCGGACCGTGCCGGCATCGTCGCCGACGTGACCGGGGCCTTGGCCCGGGTGGGCTTCAATATTCTGGAGTTGGAGTCCGATGTCGGCGGCGACCCCCAGCGTCCCTTCTATTTGATGAACATCCAGGGGTATTCCGAAAGCCCTCTGGAGGCCCTGGAGACGGCGGTAGCGGGTCTGGTGGCCGGTGGCATCGCGGTGGATATCTCGGCTGTCGAGACTCTGATCGGTTAATCATGGCCTTACTCGAAATCCTTACCCTGCCGGACGAGCGGCTGCGCCAGGTCTCCGCGCCCGTTACCCACTTCGACGATGAGCTGCGTGCCTTCATCGCCGATCTGGAGGAGACCCGTCAGGCCGGGCCGGCGGCGGTGGGCATCGCCGCGCCCCAGGTCAACGTCTTCAAGCGGATCGTCATCGTGGATGTCTCCGGCCGCAAGAACATGCCAAACCATGGCTATCTGGTCCTGGTCAATCCCGAGATTACCCACTGGGATGGCTTCGAGATGGCCCGCGAGGGCTGCCTGTCCGTCCCCGATTACACCGGCAACGTCATTCGTGCTGGCAAGATTCGCCTGAGTGCCTTTGATCCCCGGGGGATGCCCCTGGAGTTCGAGATGGAGGGTTACGAGGCCCGGGCAGTCCAGCACGAGATGGACCACCTCGACGGCACCCTTTTTGTCGATCGGGTCGTCAGTCGCCGTACCGATCTCTTCCGCCGCAAGGTCTATCGCCAGGGCGGGCAGTCGGCTTGATGGCCCCCGGATGCGGTGCGGACAGGCCGAACCTTGGGCCTGCCAACCTGTCTGACTTATCCAATGAGCATCACCTTGAGAGTACTCGCGCATGAAAATGCCTCGTCGTCCCTTCTGCCATCTCCTTCTGTCAACCCTGCTGGTGCTGGCCAGTGGCTGCGTGGGGGCCAAGTCCCAGGATGTGGCGATCGGGGATTTGCAGCCTAAGGCCCGTCAGGAGAAGACGACCCAGGTCATCAACAAGGTCCTGGAGCGCTTCCACTATCGCAAGGTCACCCTGGATGACGCCTTTGCCGATCAGATCTTCGTGGCCTATCTCAAGTCCCTGGACCCCAACCGCTCATTCTTCACCCGGCAGGAAGTCGATCGCTATAAGCGCGAATTCAAGCACCTGGACGATGATTTGAAGCGTGGCAAGGTCGATCTGGGCTTCGAGGTCTTCCGCCTTTACCGCAAGAATGTCGAGAACCGCATCGCCTTCGCCATGGGGCTCCTCGATAAGGGCTTCAGTTTCGACCAGGACGAGCAGTATCGCTTCGACCGCGCCAAAGCGGAATGGGTGGCTAACGCCGCGGATCTGGATGATGTCTGGCGCCAGCGGGTCAAGAATGATTGGCTGGGCCTCAAGCTGGCCAAAAAGAGCGATACCGAGATCCGCAAGCTGCTGGGTGAGCGCTACGAGGGCCTGGCGCGCCGGGTGCGGCAGTTCGATAGCGATGACGTCTATCAAACCTTCGTCAATGCCTACATCGAAACGCTGGAACCTCACACCAGCTTTATGTCCCCGAGCACGGCGGAAAACTTCGACATCAGCATGCGGCTGTCCCTGGAGGGCATCGGCGCCGTACTCAAGGGTGACGCCGATTACACCGAGGTCCAGCGCACCATCCCGGGCGGTCCGGCCCGGCTTTCTGGCCTCATTCACTCCGGCGATCGGATCGTGGGCGTTGCCCAGGGCGCGGACGGGGCCATGGAGGACGTGATCGGCTGGCGCCTCCAGGATGTAGTGGACAAGATTCGGGGGCCTAAGGACTCGGTGGTGCGTTTGCAACTTTTGCCCAAGTCGGCCGGCACCGATGGCGTCGCCCGCACCGTCTCCCTGGTGCGCAACGAGATCAAGCTGGAGGACCAGGCCGCCAAGGCCTATGTGCTGGACGATCTGCCCAATGCCCGGGGGCTGCGCATCGGTGTCCTGGAGGTACCGGGCTTTTACCGCGATTTTCGCGCCGAGTCCGATGGCGACAAGGATTTCCGCAGCACCACCCGCGATGTTCAGGCGCTGCTCGCGGACCTCAAGCGCAAAGGCGTGGATGGCATCGTGGTGGACTTGCGCGGCAACGGCGGGGGTTCCTTGACGGAGGCGACGGACCTGACTGGGCTCTTTATCGACAAGGGCCCGGTGGTGCAGGTCAAGGACTCCTTCGGCAAGGTGGAGGTCGAGAACGATGTCGCCGCCGGAGCCGCCTATAGCGGGCCGCTGGCGGTCCTGGTCGATCGCAATAGCGCCTCCGCCTCGGAGATCTTCTCCGCCGCCATGCAGGATTACGGGCGAGCCATCATCATTGGCGAGCCGACCTTCGGCAAGGGCACGGTGCAGACCCTGATCGACCTCAATCGATATGTCCCCGGTAATGGCGAGGACCTGGGCCGCTTGCGCCTGACCATGGCCGAGTTTTATCGCATCAGTGGCGGTAGCACCCAGTTGCGGGGCGTGGAGCCGGATATCCTCTTCCCCACCGCCCCTCAGGGGGCCGAGCATGGGGAGCGCTCCCTGGAGAATGCGCTGCCCTGGAACAGCATTCATCCGGCCAAATACGACAAGACCAAGCTGGGGGACCTGGGCACTTTCCGCGAGGCATCCACCCAGCGTATCAGTGGTGACCCCGGTTTCCGCATGCTCACCGCCCGTGAGCGGGTGCTCCGCGAACTCGACGAGGAAAAAACGGTGTCCCTCAAGGAGAGTGACCGCCGGGTGCAGGCCGACCGGCGCGAGAAAATCCTCAAGCACCAGCGGGATGAATTTCTGCGCGCCCAAGGCGAGACGCCTATCGACGAGGAAGCCGAGGATGTCGATGAGGAGGTCATGGAGCGCCAGCAGAAGGTCGTCGAGCAGATTCAGATCCGCGAGGCCGCCAGCATTCTGGCCGATGTGGTGCGCGCCGATACCTTTCGGGTCCGGGAAGCCAACCGCGATTGATGTCCCGGGTGGCGGAACCGGGGCCAGCAAGGGCACCTCGATGGCGGGGAAGTGCCCCGGGTTGCCGGGCGTCCTGAATGGATGACTGCTGGGGATATCGGGCCCGAATGGGGGCTATCGAGCGGGCCGGGCTGGCCGGTCTGTTCCGCGCCGGCCTGGTGGGCCTGGAGAAGGAGACCCTGCGCGTCTCCCCCAGCGGTACCCTCTCCCCTAAGCCCCACCCGGCGGTCTTTGGCTCCGCCCTGACGCATCCCTACATCACCACGGATTTTTCCGAGGCCCTGCTCGAACTCATCACCCCGGCCCTGGCGGATAAGGGCGAGGTGCTGGGTTTCCTGGACGATCTGCACCGTTTCATCCATGCCCATCTGGAGGAGGAGATCCTCTGGGGCGCCAGCATGCCCTGCCTCCTGGAAGGCGCGGAGCGCATCCCCCTGGCTCGCTATGGCAGTTCCAACGCGGGGCGCATGAAGACCATCTACCGGCGTGGCCTGGGCTACCGCTATGGCCGGACCATGCAGGTCATCGCCGGGGTCCATTACAACTGTTCCTTCGTCGATGATTTCTGGTCCGCCTACCAGGATCGGGTGGGGGAGGTCGGAGATCCCGTCCATTTCCGCTCCGAGGCCTATATGGGCCTGGTGCGCAACATCCAACGCTATGGTTGGCTCATCCCCTACCTGTTCGGCGCCTCGCCCGCCGTTTGCAAGACCTTTGTCCAGGGCGCCGAGACCAATCTGGTGGCCTTCGACCCCCATACCCTCCACTATCCCCACGCGACCTCCCTGCGCTTGGGCGATATCGGCTACCAGAACCGCCAGGAGGAGGGCACCGGCATCAAGGCCAATTACGACAGCCTGGATGCCTATATTCGCAGCCTCTCCTGGGCCATCGAGACCCCCTGTCCCCATTACGAGGCCATCGGCGTCAAGGTAGATGGCCAGTATCGGCAGCTCAACGCCAATATCCTTCAGATCGAGAACGAGTATTACAGCTCGGTGCGCCCCAAGCCCCTGCTGGAGGGGATGGAAAAACCGACCCAGGCCCTGCGCCGGCGGGGCGTGCGCTATATCGAGGTGCGCTCCTTCGATGTGAACGCCTTCGAGCCCGCCGGTGTCTCGGCGGAGCAACTCCACTTCATGGATGCCTTCATCCGGTTCTGCTTCCTGGCCGACAGTCCCCGCATCGATGCTCGCGAGCGCCGCGCCATCGACGACAATCTGGTCCTGACGGCCCATCGTGGCCGCGAACCGGGTCTGCGACTGGAGCGCGCGGGCCAGGCCATCCCCTTGCGCGACTGGGCCCTGATGTTGCTCGACGCCATGACCGCCATCGCCGGGTGGGTCGACGGCGGCCCCGGGGGGCCCTGCGTCGCCAGTCTCCAGCGGCAGCGGGCCAAGGTCCTGGACCCGGAACTGACCCCCTCCGCCCGCATGCTCGCCGAGATGCGCGAGCGCCGCGAAGGCTTCTTCGGCTTCGCCCAACGCCTGTCCCAGGCCCATCGCCAAGCCTATCTGGCGCGGCCCCCATCCCCCGAACGTCTCGCCTTCTTTCAGCATCTCACCCAGGATTCCCTCCGCCGCCAGGCCGCCCTCGAAGCCGCCGATGACCAGCCCTTCGACGCCTTCCTCGCCCGCTACCTGGCGGGGGGGCAGGTCTATAGTCAGAGCGCGAGACCCTGTACAGCGCCGTGTTACTCGGCCACTTGAACAGCGCTGAAGGCCACCCAGTGAACGCCCCCAAAAGGATTCGCGTCACGGCAAAGGCGGCAAACCCAGCGCCTTGAGGAATACATTGTGTTTGTCCCGTGCTGACTCAGCCTTCTGTGTCAGCCTGACGAGGTCAGCATTGACCGCCTGCAACACAATCTCTTCCTCCGCCTGAGCCGTGCTGATGTAGCGCGAGATGTTCAGGTTGTAGCCATTGGCCGCGATCTCCTCCATCGGCACGCGGCGGGCATAGCGTTCTTCGGGTAGGCGGAGCCGGTAGGCATCGATAATCTTGTCGATATCTTCCGGCCGCAGGCGATTCTGCCGCTTGCCCTTCTCGAAATGCTCGGCGCCGTTGATGAACAGCACGTCATCGGGCTTCTTGCATTTCTTCAACACCAGAATGCACACCGGAATGCCGGTGGAGAAGAACAGATTGGCGGGCAGGCCAATTACCGTGTCGATGTGACCGTCTTTCAGCAGCTTGGTGCGGATGCGTTCCTCCGCGCCGCCACGGAACAGCACGCCGTGGGGCAGGATGATGGCCATCACGCCTTCGGGCTTCAGGTAATGAAAGCCGTGCAGCAAAAAGGCGAAGTCGGCGGCGGACTTGGGGGCCAAGCCATAGTTCTTGAAGCGCATATCCTCGCCCAGCGCGTCCGTCGGCTCCCAGCGGTAGCTGAACGGCGGATTGGCCACCACCGCATCGAACTTCGGCATCCGGGCCGGGTTCATCTCGCGCAGCATGTCCCAGTCGTTGGTCAGCGTGTCGCCGTGATAAATCTCGAACTCGGAATCCTTCACCCCGTGCAGCAGCATGTTCATGCGCGCCAGGTTGTAGGTGGTGATGTTCTTTTCCTGCCCGAAAATCTTGCCGATAGTGCCGCCCGCGTCTTTCAGTCGCTGGCGAATGTTCAGCAGCAGCGAGCCGGAGCCACAGGCAAAGTCGAATACGCTGTCCAGATGCCTTTTCGGCCCCGTGGCAGGTTCCTGGCTGTCCAGCGTGACGATGCCCGACAAGATGCTGGAAATCTGCTGCGGCGTGTAGAACTCGCCCGCTTTCTTGCCGGAACCGGCGGCAAATTGGCCGATCAGGTATTCATAGGCATCGCCCAGCGTGTCCTTGTCGGTGGAGAAATGCGCCAGTCCATCGGCAATCGATTTGATGATGGTGCAGAGCTTCGCATTTCGGGCCACATAGTCCTTGCCCAGCTTTTCCGAATTCAGATTGATCTCGGAAAACAGCCCGCCGAAAGTGCTGGCAAAGGATTCATTTTCGATATAACTGAACCCCTTTTGCAGGATATTCAGCAATTCCCAACTTTGCGTCCGCGCCATCTCCGCGATGCTGCCCCACAGGTAGGCGGGTTGAATCACGTAATGCGTCTTGCGGCGCATCTGCTTTTCAAACTCGGCGGTGTCGTCGGCGTTCTGTGCGTACCACACCGCCAGCGGCGTGCAGCGGTCGCCAGTATCCAGTTTCGGGTAATCCGGCCCCAGCTCCTTTTTCGCCGCCGTCTCGTAGTTGTCTGACAGATAGCGCAGGAACAGGAAGGACAACATGTAATCGCGGAAATCGTCCGCGTTCATCGCCCCACGCAGTTGGTCGGCAATGCCCCACAGGGTATTGCCCAGTTGTTTTTGATCTTGATCGGTCATGTGTCCTTGCTCGGCATCTTGGGCAACTGTTTCACGGCCCGGTCGAAATCACTTTCCTGTTGATCGGCATGGGCAATGCGGGCCGCGTTGAACTTCTCGTACTCGGCTTCCGCCAAGGTCTTGGCCATTTCATGGGAGATTTTTCCGGCGTGGTTGAGGATGTCGCGGTCGTTGATGGTCAAAAAGCCATGCAGCTTGGCAATCCAGTCGCCCATGTGCATGGGCACGCGGCGCATCGCCTGACCTTCGGCGAACACCAGATACTGTTCCACCAGATTGTTGAGCGCCGCCAGTTCGTCAGCGTTCAGGTAGTTCTTGGCAATGCTCACATCGGCTTTGCGCACCTTGCCGCCGCGCCAGTTGGTCAGCCCCATATTGGGCTGAAATTGATCGGCGCGGGTGTGGATGATCTCCGCCGCCGTTTGCCCGGTAATGGCCCAGTGCATCTTGTTTTGCACCGTCTGGAAAAACGCAATGCTCTCCGGCTGGGTGGGGTCGTAATCGACGCTGGTAGCGTAAATGTCAGTGATTTTTTGATAGAAGCGCCGCTCGCTGGTGCGGATGTCCTGAATGCGGCGCGTCAGCTCTTCAAAGTAGTCAAAAGGCTGGTCGGGATTTTTCAGACGCTCGTCGTTGAGCACAAAACCTTTAACAATGTACTCGCGCAACTGCTGCGTGGCCCAGATGCGAAACCGTGTTGCCACCGCGCTTTTTACCCGGTAGCCCACTGACAAAATCATATCGAGGTTATAGAACGCCATGCTGCGCGCCACCTCACGCGTCCCCTCGGTGCGAACCTGTCGGAATTCCCGACAGGTTGCCGCCGCCTCCAGTTCGCCTTCCTCGTAGATGTGCAGAATATGTTCCACCACATTGGTGCGCGAGGTCTGGAACAACTCGGCCACCTGCTGCTGCGTCAGCCACACGGTTTCATCCACAAACCGCACATCCAGCTTGATTTGCCCGTCAGCGCTTTGGTAGATCACAAACTGCGATGAATTTCCGTGCGTCATGCTACGACTCTCCAGTTATGGCCCAGTCCGATCAATTTCGTGACGCCACGAAAAGATCTGCAGCCGCATAGACAGAGGCTTCGTTGGTGCCTCTGGTTTGAACTACCGAGGAATCCTCGGCAGTTGCCTTGCGTTGCACTTGGGCCCGGCCGTCTTCGCTGGTGTAGAGGATGAGCTGCGTCATGCGGCAACCTCGTCCAGCACGGGAAAAAGCTGCTGCATCAGGCTCTTCTTGTGGGTCTTGAGCGCGGCGAGTTTTTGGGTTTGGGCGGTGATGAGGTCGTCGAGGGAAGTGAGGCAGTCGGCGATTTTTTGTTGTTCTTTTTCATTGGGAAGGCAACATCCCCAACCTTCTATCGCACCTTTGGTTATATGCAGCAATCCAAGTCCATTTGTGGACTCTGCTTTCATTCGCTCCGTTTCATAGTCAAGCAGTAAAAATAGAAATTGCTTATGGATACCCTTGGCTTCTACAACCTTCCAAATATGATAGTGATAAATTACTTTTTCACCCGACCATATTCTTGGCCCAAAAGAAGCAGACCAAGCGTAAAGAAGGTCGCCACTGTCGCAATATTTATCTTCTTCGAGTTCCAGGTCGGAAAAATACCATTCCTTATTTGTGAAAAAATTACCTACTCGTAGAACCCTATACTTCCCTTGATCAAGTAACTCTTCTTGCTTGTAGGCTTTGCCATTGATAAAAGTGGCAGCGGCCCCAAAAGAGGTGCTGCGCCACTCCCCCGCATCCTGAAACTCGGGGAAGCGCAGTTTGGGCAGGGTTTCGCCTTCGGTGGGGAAAAGCTGCTGCATCAGCCCTTTTTTATGGGTCTTGAGCGTGTCGAGCTTTTGCGCCTCCAGGGTGATCAGTTCGTCGAGGGACGCGAGGCAGTCGGCGATTTTTTGTTGTTCAGGCGGCGAGGGGAAACGTGCCTCCAAATCGAGAATGTCACCGCGTGATAAGCCCGGAATGAGATTTCCAGAAGCCAGATCTTCAAAGCGAATTCTTTTGGTCAGAAGAAACTGAAATATAAAGCGAGTCGAACCATTTAATATGCGAACAGCCATGAGCTGCCGCCCAATTGCAGCTGCCGGAAGTGATAAATACCATATCTCACCAACACCACTTCCTTTTACTGTGATTAGTGTGTCGTTCTCCGTTGCAGTATTGGTTGACTCTTTTGTCCACTTTGAAATTTCCTGAATGTTATTAGTGAAATCAGAAGGGCCAGTGAAATAGGGAACTTCCCCTTCCTTGCCATATTGGTCAGGCGAAAGGTGTAGCCCTGATATAAGTTGAGCCATGCTGGACAGCTTCTTCTCCTCCCACTCCCCCGCCTCCCGAAACTCTGGAAAGCGCAGCCTGGGTACTAATCCTCCTATCGGCATCTTACAAATCCTCAACCCTGAATTCACTATAGCCTTCGTAGTAATAGCTGATATCGATGCCCTTCATGAATAATTCACGGTCATTCACTTTGTCAGTCAAGGCGGATTTCAGCAGGTGCTTGATTTCCAGATCTTTCACCACGCTGCGCTCCATCGCTGAAAGATATTCCGCTTTATCCACGGCATTCCAGTCAATCACGCGCTGAATCTGGTTTTTAAGGATCAGATCCAGCCAGATGCGGGTCGCACGACCATTGCCCTCGCGGAAAGGGTGGGCAATATTCATTTCGACGTATTTCTCGATGATTTGCTCGTAGGTACTGTGCGGCATGGCGCTGATGTGGTTCAGCGATTGTGGCAAATACATGCGCGGTGCAAAGCGAAAATTGCCTTTGGCGAGGTTGACATCGCGCAACTCCCCGGCGAATTCATAAAGTTCACCAAACAAATAGGCATGAATTTGTGCCAGCCCTTTGAAGGTGCCAATCTCCATGCGCTCTATGTCGCCGCTTTCAAAGAGCTGCTTGGCCTTCTGTTTGCTGATTTTTTCTTCGGCCTTGTTCAGCTCAATTTGATTGGTGATATTCAATTTATTTTTGAGCGCCATGTCATTCGATCCCGATCTGTGTGTACGGTGAAGGTTTATTGCTCATACGCCCCCAGCCCTGAAATCTCGCGCCCCTGGGCGAGTTTGTGCAGCAGCGGAATGAGGTCTTCCATCAGCGCCAGTTCGGCCTTGGTGCGGGCTTTCCAGCCGAGTTGCAGCGGGGCCATGAGGTCACTCAGTTGTTCACCGTCGAAGATCATGCGGCGCAGGATGGCATCGACAAAGGCTTGCAGGGCGGCGGACTCAAGCCCGTGCTGGTCGGCGATGGCTGCAATCTGGCGGGCGTGTTTGTCGGCCTTGAAGCGTTCGAAGCCGGCGCGGATGGCTTTTTCGTCCAGCCCCTTGCCCGCCTCCAGGGTGTCGATGTAGTCGGCGATGTCGTCGCGGGCGTCCATGAACTTGGCGTCGGACTGGATCAGGCCAATCAACTCTTCGCGGCTCATCTTCTGCTTGCCCGGCGTCTGGCTGGCGTAGCGGGTGATGAGGGCCATGATGTAGTCGTAATCGATGACGGCGCTGGCGAACAGCACGAACTCGAAATCGAGCTGCTGCACGTCCGGGTCGGTTTTGTCGTCGCGCTTATCCTGCCGCGCTTTCAGGCGCTGGGCGGTTTCCAGATAGGTGCTGCGGAAGCTCAGCAACTGGTCTTTCGGCAAGGCGGCCTCGATACTGGCCTTCTGGTCGGGTTCGAGTTCGGTGTACTGGTCAAGCTGCGTCTTCAGGCGCTGCACTTCCTTGAAGCGGTTGACGAACTCGATGCGGGCGCTGTCGCCCTTCAGGTTGTAAACCTGCTCGGGTTCGCAGACCAGATGCTTGTTTTCCATGAATCCCGCCATGCGGGCGACCGCAGCCTCGTACTTGCGGATGATTTCTACGGCGGGCTCGACCAGCCAGATTTCCTTGGCGGGCCTGGCAGTCTGGCCGGAGAAAAGGCCGATGGCGGTATCGACCGCATCTTGTTGCTGGCGGAAGTCGAGGATGTTGCCATAGGGCTTGGTGTCGTTGAGCACGCGATTGGTGCGCGAAAACGCCTGGATCAGGCCGTGGTACTTGAGGTTCTTGTCCACGTAAAGCGTGTTGAGGTATTTGGAATCGAAGCCGGTGAGCAGCATGTCCACCACCAGGGTGATGTCGATCTTCTGGGCGTGGGGCAGGTCGGCATTGGGGTATTGCTGATCCTTGATGCGCTTTTGCACGTCCTGATAGTAAAGGTCGAATTCGCCGATGCCGTGGTTGCTGCCGTACTGGGCGTTGTAGTCGGCGATGATGGCCTTGAGGGCTTCCTTCTTCTTGTCGGGTTCCTGTTCGTTGTCGACCTTTTCCTGCGGCAGGTCTTCCTGAATCTGCTGCACGTCCTTGTTGCCCTCGGCGGGTGGGGAAAAGACGCAGGCGATGTTGAGCGGCTGGAAGTCGGGGGCGGTGGCCTGCCTTTCGGCCTGTATGGTCTTGAACAGGGCGTGGTATTCGATGGCGTCGTTGATGCTGGCGGTGGCCAGTACGGCGTTGAACTTGCGCCCGGCTGTGGCGGCGTCGTGCTTGGCGAGAATGGCCCCGACGATGGCGCGCTTGGCGAGGACCTCGCCGGGCTTGGGCTGTTGCTTGCCCTGGGGTTTGTAGTAATCGACATGGAAGCGCAGGACGTTGCGGTCTTCGATGGCGTGGGTGATGGTGTAGGCGTGTAGTTGCTGCTGGAAAATGTCCGCCGTGGTTTTGTAGGACGCCTGCTGGCCTTCGATCTGCTGGGCGCTGGCGTTCTGCTCGAAGATCGGCGTGCCGGTAAAGCCGAACAACTGGGCGTTGGGGAAGAACTCCTTGATGGCCTGGTGATTCTCGCCGAATTGAGAACGGTGGCATTCGTCGAAAATGAAGACCATGCGCTGCTGGCGCAGCGGTTCCAGAAGTTCCTTGTAGTTGCGCTTATTGCCGTCGTCGAGCGCGAGGCCGAGCTTCTGGATGGTGGTGACGATGACCTTGTCGGCGTAGTCATCGGAGAGTAGCCGCTGAACCAGCGATTCGGTGTTGGTGTTGGCTTCGACGCAGCCTTCCTGGAATTTGTTGAATTCCTCGCGCGTCTGCCGGTCGAGGTCCTTGCGGTCTACCACGAACAGGCATTTGTCGATGTCCGGATTGTCCTTGAGCAGGGTGGAGGCCTTGAACGAGGTGAGGGTCTTGCCGCTGCCCGTGGTGTGCCAGATGTAGCCGTTGCCGCAATGCTGGTGGATGCAATCGACAATCGCCTTGACGGCATAGATTTGATACGGCCGCATCATCAGCAGCTTTTGCTCGCTGGCCACCAGCACCATGTAGCGGCTGATCATCTCGCCCAGCGTGCATTTGGCGAGGAAGGCGTCGGCGAAGCTGTCCAGATGGGTGATCTTGGTGTTGTCGACGTCCGCAAATTGATAGAGCGGCAAGAAGCGCTCGTCAGCGTTGAAGCTGAAATGGCGGCGGTTATTGTTGGCGAAGAACCAGGTGTCGCTGCGGTTGCTGACGATGAAGAGTTGCAGGAAGCAAAGCAGGGTTTTGCTGTAGCCGTTGCCGGGGTCGTTTTTGTAATCGACGATCTGCTGCATGGCCCGGCGCGGGCTGATGGCCAATGTTTTTAGCTCGATCTGGACGATGGGAATCCCGTTGATGAGCAGGATCACGTCGTAACGGTGGTGGCTGTAATCGGTGCTGATGTGGAGCTGGTTGATGACCTCGAAGCTGTTCTTGCACCAGTCCTTGATATTGACCAATGTGTAGTAGAGCGGCGTGCCGTCGTCGCGCTCGAAGCTGTTGCGCTCACGCAGGTGGCGGGCGGCGGCGAAGAGGTCGGAGGTAATAATCGTGTCCAGCAGGCGGTGGAACTCGCTGTCGGTCAGATGGACGCGGTTCAGTGACTGGAAATGCTGGCGGAAGTTGTGCTCCAGCGCCGCACGGTCGCGGATGTCCGGGCGGTAGCGGTATTTGAGGTCACCCAGTTTCTCGATCAGGGCTTGCTCGATTTCTTGTTCAGTCATTTGCCACTCTCGGAAAATTCTTGGTCAGCTCTTGGCCGAATCCAGAGGTAGCCTGGTTGCGGACACCAAGAGCCACACCCCCTCTCAACGCCAGCTTACCCCCGTCGGGTTCTACCGGCTACCTACAACTCCGATGCAAGACCCCGCTATGAGGGCGATGGCTTCGGCGATTTCGACCAGGGCGCCGGCGGTATCGCCCGTGGTGCCGCCGATGCGCTGCTTCATGGCCCGGCGCAGGATATAAATGGCGGCGAGGGTGCAGGCCAGGATCAGCAGGCCCGCGGCTCCCGCCAGGAGGGGGGTGAGGGCGCCGGCGGCGATGAGGACCCCGGTACCGGCCCGTCGGGGCAGGCCGGAGGCCAGGGCGGCGCCGAGGCCGCCGGGTCGGACATAGGGGGTGGTCAGGAACAGCAGGGGCAAGGCGGTCCTGGCTAGGATGGGGGCCAGGATCAGGGGGAGATAGTCGCCGGCCTCCAGGAGGGCGGCCAGGGCGGCGAATTTGAGGACCAGGACCAGCACCAGACCCGTGACACCCTGGGGACCGCAGTGCGGGTCCTTCATGAGGGCCAGGGTGCGCTCGGGGTCGCCGCGGCCGCCGGCCCAGGCGTCGATGGTGTCGGCCAGGCCGTCCAGGTGAAGAGCGCCGGTGAGGGCCACCCACAGGGTCAGGACCAGGGCGCCGGCCAGGAGCGGCGGGGCACCACTCAGCAGCCAGGCGCTGGCGGCGAGGAGCCCCCCCAGGATGATGCCGACCAGGGGGTAGTAGAGCAGGGAGCGGCCGAGGTCCTCTGCCGCCAACTCGCCCGTGAGCCGGACCGGGAACCGGGTGAGGAACTGCAGGGCGATGAGGAAGGGCCGGATCATGACCCTGACGGTTCTGGAATCAGTTCGACCCGCATCCTGGGGCCGGGGCCAATAGGGGCCTCCGCGCCAGCCAGGAGGCCCCTGGTGTCGCCCACTCCCACCCCGGCACCGGCGCCATTCCCCTCGCTACGGACGCGGATGCCCCGCAGGCTGGCATGGCCGACGTCCAGTTCCAGCAGGCGCTCCAGGGGGTAGCCCAGGACCTGGCAGAGGATGACGCGGATGACGCCGCCATGGCTGATCACCAGGGTTCGATCACCGCGATCCTGGCGCAGTAGTTCATCCCAGGCGGCCAGGACCCGCCCCTGGAAGGCTAGCAAGGCCTCGCCGTTCGGCGGGGGATGAGCCACGGGGTCCGCCCAAAAACGGCCTAGGGCCTCGGCGGCCGCCGACATCAGGTCGGCGGCGGTTTGCCCCTCCCAGTCGCCAAAATCCAGTTCGGCGAGCCGTGGGTCCAAGCTCAGGGGGATACCCATTTGTTGGCTCAGGGCGCGGGCGAAGTCGGCGCAGCGGACCAGGGGGGAGGTGACGATGGCATCCCAAGCCTGATCCTCTTGCTCGTCGCGACCTCCTGGCCCGACTGCCGTCCACATC
>JBASIS010000123.1:0-3510 GCA_049654905.1 Chromatiaceae bacterium | reverse complement strand
CGCCGGATCTGGCCGTGACCGAGCGCCTCTTGGGGGCGATCACGGCGGCCAACCAGGTCGTCCACAACCTGGCCCGCGCGACCGCGGGCGAGGGCGAGGTCGGCACCACCCTAATAGCGGCGGCGATCCACCAGGGGCACCTCTTCTGGATCAGCGCGGGCGACAGCCGCCTCTATCTCTACCGTGCCACCGATGGCTCCCTGACGCCCTGCAACGAGGAACATAACCTGGCCCTGCAACTCTGGCGGGAGACCGCGCCGGAGGGCCCGACCCCGGACTGGATCGCGGGCCACCCCCAGCGGGATGCCTTGATCAGCTTTCTGGGCCTGGCGGAGATCCCCGAGATCGACCGCAACCTGCGGCCCCTGACCCTAGAGGCCGGGGATCGCCTGCTGCTATGCAGTGACGGTGTCGATGGTGTCCTGAGCCGGGATGAGTTGCGGGAGGGATTGGCCGCAGATCCCCAGACCACCGCGGAGGGGCTAATCGCGCGGTTGCGGGCGCTCAATCGCCATTATCAGGACAATGCAACGGTCGCTATTCTGGCCTGTGATGATGGGGAGGAAGCCCCCACCCGGGTTAGCCCGATACCGCCCGCCGGCGATCCAATTCGCCGGAGGCGGTGGCGGTGGCCAAGACCCGATCCCTGGGCCTTGGTGCTCCTGTTACTGATGCTGGCCATGGGGTTAGGTTTGGGGTGGCGTTATGTTTTGACGCCGGGACCCCCCGCCCTTGAGGCTAATGATCCGGAACCCTTGGATCAGACCAAGCTGGCGAGGGCTGATTCGGTGTTGGACCCGGACCCAGCCCAAACCCAGGCCCCGGAAGCGGGTGTCCCGCCTTCGGCAGCCCCCGGGGCGGATCTCCCGCCCGTCAATACCGACAAGTAGGCGCGGCCCCAGGAGTGGCGATGAAGGCAGTGCGACGTAAATACAGCATCGGCCGGGAGCGAAGCTGCGACATCCCGCTGGCGGACGGCTCGGTGAGCGGGCATCACGCCGAACTGGAGTTCCTGGAGGATGGCAAGTGGCTGCTCACGGATTGCCAGAGCACCAACGGCACCTTTCTGCTGGAAAGCGGGGGCGCGCCACGACGGCTGCGCCAGAGCCTGGTCTCGCCCCTCGACCGGGTGCGTTTCGGCGGGGTGACCTTGGAGATGCGGGAACTGCTGGAGGCCTTGCGGCTCAAGGCCGGCATTCCCGGCCCCGCGCAGGAGGAGACGCCCCGGGTCCAGGGGCGGCGGCTGGTCCGCTGCCCCTGCGGCGGTATCAAAACGGCCGAGGCCCCCTGTCCGGAGTGCGGCCAATGAGCCCGTCATGGATCGAGATGCTCTGGCGGCGGCCCCAGGCCGGGTTGGTCCTGGTTCTGTCGATCTTGTTGGCGGCTGGCTGCATTGCCCTGCTGACCTGGATGCTGCCGGCCGGGAGTCCAGCGGCGCTGGTTATCCTCGATTATCAGGCCTCGCCGCCGCCGGCTTATCCCTTCGTCTATCCCTTCACCATCCAGAACCTGACCCATCTGCTCCTCTTCATCGGGCTGGGCGAGATCTACCGCCGGTGGCGCGCCGCGGCTCAGGAAGAGGCCCTGCTGACCCAGGGCCTGCTGCCGGAGGATTACGCCGTGGTCCTGCAATCGCACGATCTGCCGTCCCTGCGGGCGCGGGTGGCGGGGCTGTATGACGGGGAACGGGGCTTTCTGCCGGGCCTCATTGATCTCTGCATTCTGCAGTTCCTGGCCAGCCGCTCGGTGGATCAGACCGTGAGCGTGCTCAATTCCAGCCTGGAACTCCTGATGCACCGGGTGGATCTGCGCTACACCCTGCTACGCTATCTGACCTGGATCATCCCCACCGTGGGCTTCATCGGTACCGTGGTCGGCATCGCCCTGGCCTTGGCCATGATCGACCCCAGTGCCGCCGTCCAGCCCCTGGGCGAGATCGCCCGCGCCCTGGGGGTGAGCTTTTACACCACCCTGGTCGCCCTGGTGGACAGCGCCATCCTGGTCCTGCTGCTGCAACTGGTCCAGGCTCGCGAGGAACTGGCGGTCAACGCCGCCGGACGCTATGTGCTGGTGAATTTCATCAATCGGTTGTATAGCGGGCAGTGACGGGGGCGGGGGTAACCTGGGAACGGCGGACCTATTTTTTGCCGTAGGTGCTGTCGTGATCCGGAGCAATGGTTAGCAGACGGATGAAATCGCCCTCGCGGTAGGCGGTGGCTCGATGGGACCGGGTTATGCGGAGGGAGTACAGGGCAGCGATGCCTGCGGGAGGCTTGATGCTGACAATCTTTTCCCATTTGAGGCCGGCATCGCGATACACCTGGGGCCAGGTCAGACGACGCAATTTGCTGAGTGTCTCCAGCGCCGCCAAGCGCTCGGGCTTTTGCAAGGCGAACAAGGCATCCTGAAAAAGCGGATTGTTGAGGTCTAGCCTGACTTGGGGATCAACCTTGCAGTCAGTCATCAGCCAATTTAACCAGCAGTTGGTCGAGGTCGGCGTCATCCGCGGGGTTGCTTGCCGCCCAGGCCAGGGCCCGCTCCAGGTCCGCGACAGCCGCTGGCGCTTGTAGCCAGAGTTCGTTATCCGGGACGACGGTTACGGTGCGGACGAGCCAGACTCCAGGGCCATGCTCCTCCACCAACACCTGCCGACCGGCGTATTGTTTACCAAGCGAAATTTGACCATTCGCACCTATCATCTTGACAGTGGATGGCGTCATGGTGGTTCTCATGATGACCTCGCCTTTTTCTTGCTGCACCATAGCACTATAGCATTGATACTATGGAGTTCGTCCTTTGAGCATTGTTGCCATGGCTTCTGGTGCCTTCCTCCTCGCCTTGGGGCTGATCCCCGCCATCCTGGCGGCCCAGCCTGGCCTGGAGACCCCCGCGGTTGCCATGACAGACCCGCTCCTGGACCCCTCAGGCGCCGAGCGGGGTTTCGTGGGCGCGGCGGTCTGTGGCGAGTGCCACCCGAAGGAGCTGGCCCTCTGGCGTGGCTCTTATCACGACCGGGCCATGACAGTGGCTACCCCCGAGACGGTACTCGGTGATTTCAAAGACGCCGAGCTCACCGCCCAGGGGGTGACCTCCCGCTTCTTCCGCCGGGATGGCGGCTTCTTCGTACATACCGAGGGTCCCGATGGCGAACTCAAGGACTATCCCATCCGCTACACCTTCGGCTGGTATCCCCTCCAGCAGTATCTGATCGAATTTCCGGGCGGCCGGCTCCAGAGCCTGGGCCTGGCCTGGGATGCGCGGCCCCAAAACGAGGGTGGCCAGGTCTGGTTCCATCTCTATCCCGGCCAGACCCTGGACCATGCGCATCCCCTGCACTGGACGGCACCGGACCAGACCTGGAATTACCAGTGCGCGGACTGCCACTCCACGGACCTCCAGAAGCGCTATGACGTCGCGCGCAACGCCTATGACACCCGCTACGCGGAGATTAACGTCGCCTGCGAGGCCTGCCATGGACCCGGTGCCCGCCATCGGGACTGGGCCAAGGCC
>JBASIS010000122.1:0-14548 GCA_049654905.1 Chromatiaceae bacterium | reverse complement strand
CTCCACCGTACTTGGCGGCCATGACCTTGGTGATGGCGGCGGTGAGGGTGGTCTTGCCATGGTCAACGTGGCCAATCGTGCCTACGTTGACGTGCGGCTTCTTGCGTTCGAATTTGGCTTTGGACATGACTCTATCCCCGCGAGATGCTGAAAAATCGGCCAGATGACAGAAACGGTAAAATCGCCGCGCCCAGCCTCCTGCTTCGGTGGCCACACACGACAAAATGGAGCCCATGATCGGAATCGAACCGATGACCTCACCCTTACCAAGGGTGTGCTCTACCATCTGAGCTACATGGGCGACTTCGCAAACAACAGCTTGGAGCGGGTGATGGGAGTCGAACCCACGCTATCAGCTTGGAAGGCTGAAGTTCTACCGTTGAACTACACCCGCGCTTTCATATCCAGGCGCCGATGGTATATGGCAACGGCCTGCAACCCCGGCGAGTTTGCATTCCAAACAATAAATGGTGGAGGGGGGAGGATTCGAACCTCCGAAGGCTGAGCCGTCAGATTTACAGTCTGATCCCTTTGACCGCTCGGGAACCCCTCCAAATTAAGCGGCATATGATAGCCCCAGGCAAAGGGCCTGTCAACCCAGCAATTCCAAATTTGGCCGTATCGTAGCAACTCGGTGCCTGTGCGGGCCTCAAAAAGGGATCGACGAACCGGTTTACGGTCCGAAAAGCCCCTTGGACTTGGTATTTTGGCATCAGTGCAGTCGCCTGAGCTTCCGCCCAACTCAAATTTGGAATTGCTGCTGTCAACCTCGTTCGAGCCTTGGTCGTGCCTCCCCTTAGCCCCTCGAAGCCTGGCATTCACTCGCCTCCCGTCAAGGTAGGGTTTCCTTTAATATGTTGCGGAGATATTTTTTGCCCAACGCGGTGTAACCAGGGAGATCCGGATGGATGTAACGATTTTTGGCAGCGGCTACGTGGGCCTGGTGACGGGCGCCTGCCTGGCGGAGGTCGGTAACCGAGTCCTCTGTGTGGATATCGATCCGGCCAAGATCGACCTGCTCAACAAGGGCGGCATCCCCATCTTCGAGCCCGGACTGGAAGCCCTGGTGGCACGTAACCGCGCCTCCGGACGCCTAACATTTTCCACCGACCCAGCCGAGGGGGTCGCTCACGGCCTTTTTCAATTCATCGCTGTCGGCACGCCACCCGACGAGGACGGCTCCGCCGACCTGCGCCACGTCCTGGCGGTCGCCCGCTCCATTGGCGAACACATGGACGCTTATCGGATCATCGTCGATAAATCCACGGTTCCCGTCGGCACCGCCGACCGGGTCGCTAACCAGGTGCGGGAGTCCTTGACCGCGCGGGGCGCCGAGGTCGAATTCGACGTCGTCTCCAACCCAGAGTTTCTCAAGGAAGGCGCCGCCATCGAGGATTTCATGCGCCCGGACCGCATCGTGGTCGGCACCGACAACCCCCGCACGGGGGAGTTGCTCCGTGCCCTTTACGCCCCCTTTAATCGCAGTCACAACCGCGTCATGCTCATGGACATCCGGTCGGCCGAGCTGACCAAGTACGCCGCTAACGCCCTCCTGGCGACCAAGATCAGCTTTATGAACGAGTTGTCCAACATCGCCGAGGCCGTGGGCGCCGACATCGAGCAGGTTAGGGTTGGCATCGGCTCGGACCCCCGCATCGGCTACCAGTTCATCTACCCCGGCTGCGGCTATGGAGGTTCCTGCTTCCCCAAGGATGTGCGGGCCCTCGAGCGCACGGCCCGGTCGGTTGGCTACCAGGCCGAACTCCTGGGCGCCGTCGAGGCAGTCAACCTGCGCCAGAAGGAGGTCCTTTTCGCCAAGATCCGGGATCATTTCGCCGGCCAACTCTCCGGTCGTACCCTCGCCCTCTGGGGCCTGGCCTTCAAGCCCAACACCGACGACATGCGCGAGGCCTCCAGCCGCCGCCTCATGGAGGCCCTCTGGGAAGCCGGCGCCAAGGTACGCGCCTTCGACCCGGTAGCCATGGAGGAGGCGCAACGTCTCTACGGTGATCGCCCCGACCTGACCCTGGCGACCGATCCCCTGGACGCCCTCGATGGCGCCGACGGCCTGGTCATCGTCACCGAGTGGCACCAGTTCCGCGGTATCGATTTCACCGCCGTCAAGGCCCGCCTGAAAAGCCCCGTCGTCTTCGATGGTCGCAACCTCTTCGATCCCCGTCAGGTTAGCGCTAACGGCCTGACCTACTATTCTATTGGTCGAACCCCAACGACTCCGGGTTAAGGGGCCTGGCACGCCTAATGGGTTAGCCCCGCAACACGGGGCTTTCGAAATTTGAGGGCCATTGCATCTCGACGCCTTGCGCAGAGCCAGCCCCTTCACCACTCCCTGGGCCTGGAAATTTTGGAATCCCCATAAAAAAAGCGACAGCCCGCTTGAGCGAGCCGCCGCCTCAACAGGGCGAGTCAGCCGTGCCGGGTATTAGAAGCGGTGATTCCAGCTAATCTCGATATCTTTCTGTTCCATATAGAGGTTGTAAGTCTGGCTCCCGGTGATGCTGGGATTGTTGCCATCAAAATCCGCATTCGGCATATAGGCTAGGGATAGATTGAAGGAATCGGTGGCGCTATGGCGATAAGTGCCGCCGAGGGTAAAGGTCCACTGGATGGTAGCCGGGGCCATGATGTTCAACAGCACATCATCACTCGAAGTGAAGTCGCTGGCGTGGCTGGCGCCGGCCATGAAGCTGAATTTGTCGCTGTAATCCCAGCGTGCGCCCAGCTTAAAGACGTCCATATCCTTCCAGCCAAAGCCCAGACCATCGTTACCGCCCAAGCAGTAGCTGGGCTTGGATCCCGGCATCATGCACGGCATGACATTGACATTGTTGGAGTTACCAACCGCCGCGATTTCGTTGTAGAAGATCCGCTGCCAATCGAAGGCCAGCACCAGATCGGGACGCACCTTGAAGGACAGGCCCAGGTTAAGCATGGCCGGAATGTCAAAGTCGCCGTTCTCCGCGAAGAGCCCTTTGTAATCATCAAACTCGGTCATCCAGAGCTTGCTGCGATAGGAGGCACCCAGGGTGAGGGCATCGGTAATCTCGCCAACCCAGCCGACGTGGACACCAAAGCCGTAAGACCAGTCCTTGCCATTGTTGGATACGGCCTCGGGGTGCAAGGACATCTGACGGAAGGGCTCCAGGCCCTTGGCCTCGAAGCTCTGAACGGCAAAGACGGGGGCTATGCCCAGGGAATGTTGTCCGTTGACCTTATAGGTAAAGGGAACTTCAACGAAGAGCTGTTCGAGATTGATGCCCGTGGGGGTAGTGGCGGAAAAAATACCACCGGGGTTGACATTCCCCTCGGCGGGGGTGGCATTGGGATTGGTGACTGGCCGGGGGCGCCCGTCGGGGCCCATGCTAAACAACATGCCATTGGGGGCGGCGATGGTACCCGGTGGCGGCGTCATGCCCGGTCCGATGGCCAATTGATTGGGGGCGCCGGCAAAGTTCTCCCAGACCGGACGGTCTCGGTAATCGGTATTCATGCCCCCATTACCAAAGACGCTGACACCCAGGGTCATCTGGTCGTTGAGGACGCGGTTGTATCCAAAGCTCGGCACCAGGAACCAATCACTGCTGCTGTCGTACTCACCCGGCGTCAGGAAACCAGTCGTCGGGAAACCCATCGCGTTAGTCGAGAAGTTATTGTCGGCCTCGTAGCCGCGGGCCGAGGGGCTGAAGAAGGCGACGCCCAGGTCGAGGCTGGTGTCGATCAGAGCCATGCCCGCCGGGTTGGTGGCGGCGACCAGGGTATCCTGAGGCAAGGCAGCGGCGACGCCGGCCATGGCCTTGGACTTGGTGCCCCAGCCAAAGGAGAAATAGCCATTGGAGGCCAGGACGGTCACGGGCGTGACCGCGCCGGCCACCAACGCCATCGCGATGATATTCCTAAGCTTGGTGTTCATATTCCGGAGTGCTCCTCTCGTTCTCTATGTTGGATGATGCGGTGATTCTATTACCCAAGGGACATCCATCCAGGCCGATGCCACGGCCGAGAAAGGAGATCCAATGCAGGCCCCCAAGCGAAATGCAGAGTTTTACCAGGAATCGCCCGGCCGGCTCTCCCCCGAGGACCGAGCGATGAAATAATTGGCGACACTTTTCCAGAAAGTTGCAACAATTGCAACCCTTTGTAACAAATTAAGCGGTCAACGACTCGAATGGAGACGGTGCATCGCCTTCTGGAACTCACCCGTGAGCAGGTCGGGCAGGCAGGATTCGGCGTCCTCCAGAACAGAGAGGATCCGCCCCTCGTCATCCCGGGATGGCCGGCCAAGAACATAGTTGACGACCTGTTCCCGATCACCGGGATGGTCGATACCAATGCGTAACCGCCAGAAATCAGGGCTGCCCAGCACCTTGATGATGTCACGCAGGCCGTTGTGGCCCGCATGGCCCCCACCCTGCTTAAGGCGCGCGGTACCCACGGCCAGGTCAAGTTCATCATGCGCGACCAGGATCGCTTGAGGGGGAATGTCCAGGTAGCGCGCCACCGCGCCCAGGGCCTGGCCACTGCGGTTCATGAAGGTCGCGGGTTTAAGGAGGCGTAAATCAACCCCGCCGATGGGGACTCGGCTCAGGAGACCGTGGAATTTGATCTCCGACCGGAACTGGCCCTGATGACGCGCCGCCAGGGCGTCAGCGAACCAGAAACCGACATTGTGACGGGTGGCCTCGTACTGAGGGCCTGGATTGCCCAGACCAACGATGAGCCTGATGCCGATCTCGGGCATGCGGGGCTACCTACTCCCAGGCCAAAAAGAGGCGCAAAGGGACAATATTTCCGGGAGACGAGGGTCCCAACCCGTTGCGGACCGGCGGCTGCGCGGTCCGCAAACCAGGCCAGGATGCAAGAAGATTAGGCCTCGCCGCCCTCTTCCTCGCCCTCGCCACCATGGCCACTATGAATGACAACCACGGGAACATCCGGGTCTGGTGCCTGGGCCAGTTCAACCCCCGGCGGCAAGGGCACCTCGGAAAGATGAATGATGCCACCCAGCTCGAGATCCGTGAGGTCGAGACCAATGAATTCCGGCAGGTCCTGGGGCAGACAGATCACCTCAATGTCAGTCATGTTATGAGACACTACGCCACCACCCAGCTTCACGCCCTTACAGGTCGCGGCATTGAGGAAATGCAGAGGCACGGACATGCGCAATTTCTCGTGCGCCTGGACGCGCTGGAAATCCGCATGCAGGATGAAGGGCTTGGCGGGGTGACGCTGCAAGGCCTTGAGCACCACGCTCTGGGTCTTGCCCGCGATATTTAGGCTAAGAATGTGGGAATAAAAGGCCTCGTGCTCTAATTGCAGGATCATCGCATTATGTCCCACGCTGATCATCTCCGGCTCCTGGTGGGCGCCATAGACAATAGCGGGAACGCGGCCCGTGCGACGCAGGCGGCGGCTCGCACCCTTCCCTGTATCGGTACGGGACTCCGCGAGTACTTCAAACTTTTCACTCATATTGGATAACTCAAATGGCTGTTTTCAAGGAACATGCCCGGCATCCGCGACCAGATGCCGGACGGCGTCTTCCCAGGGGAAGGGTAAAAAGGACTAGCGTCAATCGACGAATAGCGAACTGACCGATTCCTCGCTGGAGACACGGCGCATAGTCTCGGCCAGCAGTTCGCCGATGCTGAGCTGCCGGATACGTCCACAGGCCTGGGCCTCCGGGCGCAGGGGGATGGTGTTAGTGACCACCAACTCGTCAAGCCGGGAGGCGTTGATATTCTCGACCGCTCGTCCCGACAGGACCGGATGGGTGCAATAAGCCACCACCCGCGCCGCGCCGTGGTCCTTCAGAGCGGCGGCCGCCTGACACAAGGTGCCGGCGGTATCGACCAGGTCATCGATGATCACGCAGGAATGGCCTACGACATCGCCGATGATGTTCATGACCTTGGCCTCGTTAGGCCTGGGGCGCCGCTTATCGATGATGGCGAGTTCCGCATCGTCAAGCCGTTTGGCCAGGGCCCGGGCCCGGACCACGCCGCCCACATCCGGCGAGACTACCAGCAGATTGGGGTACTTCTGGCGCCAGACATCGCCCAGCAGGATGGGCGAGGCATAGACATTATCGACGGGTATGTCGAAAAAGCCCTGGATCTGATCGGCATGCAGGTCCACGGTCAAAACCCGGTGGGCACCCGCGTCGGCAAGCATCTTGGCCACCAGCCGCGCCGTGATGGGGACCCGGGCCGAACGGGGGCGACGATCCTGGCGAGCATAGCCAAAGTAAGGGATGACCGCCGTAATGCGCTTGGCGGAGGCCCAGCGCAGGGCGTCAATCATTACCAAGAGTTCCATCAGGTGATCGTTGGTAGGCGCGGAGGTCGGCTGGACCACGAAGACGTCGCGACCCCGGACGTTCTCCTGGATCTCGGCCATGACCTCGCCATCGCTAAACTGGCCTAAAACCGCCTTGCCGAGCGGCAGGGCCAGGTAGGTCGCAATTTCGGCGGCCAGCGCCGGATTGGCATTTCCGGAAAACACCATCAATTGACTGGTGGGCACGGCCAGTATCCCCCCGTCGCCATGACATAAGGACCTTAAGCCGTCGCTCTGGATTCTTGACCCTGGCGCCGGCTGAATGGGTGTTAACAAAACTTGGCTGGGGTGCCAGGATTCGAACCTGGGAATGCTGGGATCAAAACCCAGTGCCTTACCACTTGGCGACACCCCAAGAAATTTAGCTCGCGTCCAGTCGCTGCAGCAGCGGCGAGCGATTCAAGCCTTTGGCCACAAAACCCCTCAGACCGGCGGGGGCCTGGTTCAGAACGGCCTGGGCCTCACCAGCGGAGCCAAAGGCGGCGAAGACGCAGGCCCCGGTGCCCGTCAGCCGCCCCCGGGAAAAAGCCCCCAGCCAATCCAAGGCATCGGCTACGGCCGGGTAACGCAAACGGACCAGATCCAGGCAATCGTTGCGGTCGTCCCCGGCAAGGAAGTCGGCGATTTTGATTGACGGGGAATTTCTTGTCAATTCTGGATCGGCAAAGACCGCGGCCGTGGACACGGCGCAAGCCGGCGCCATGACCAGGTACCAGGGTTCTGGAACCTCCACCGGGGTCAGGTGCTCCCCTACTCCCTCGCCCCAGGCCGCCCGACCGCGCACAAAGACGGGGACATCCGCCCCCAGCGCCAGACCCAAGGCCGCCAGATCATCCTCGGTCAGGCCCGTGCCCCAGATCCGGTTGAGGGCAACCAGGGTGGTAGCGGCGTCGGAACTGCCCCCGCCCAGCCCACCGCCCAGGGCTAGCCGCTTGTCCAGACTCAGATCGACACCCAATTGGCAATCGGTGGCGGCTTGAAGCCGGCGAGCGGCGCGGACGCTGAGATCGGATGCCGCGGAGACACCCGGGATCTCCGTCAATAGCCTAATCTGGCCATCGGCGCGGGGGGCGAACGAGAGCCAATCGCAATAGTCGATGAACTGAAACAGGGTCTGCAAGCGGTGATAGCCATCTTCGCGCCGTCCCAGCACCCGCAGGGTGAGATTCAGCTTAGCCGGCGCCGGCCAGGGGGCGCTCGTCACGGCTTGACACCATTCTGGCTAACGCGGTGACGGCCAACAACCTTGAGCAGATAGGCGTGTTCCGGGGCCTTCGCCAGCCCTTTATCCCAGACTTGCCAAGCCTCGTCGTGCCGGCCCAAGGCAAAGAGGACCTCGCCCAAGTGAGCGGCGACCTCGGGATCATCCGGAATCTTGACGCTGGCCTGGCGCAAGTAGTCCAGGGCCTGCTCCAGATTGCCGAGGCGGTAATGGACCCAGCCCAGGCTATCCAGGATGGCCCCCTCGTCGGGTTTGAGGGCCAAGGCCCGCTGGATCAGGGCCAGCGCCTCTTGATAGCGGTCGGTCATATCCGCCAGGGAATAGCCGAGCGCATTGAGGGCATCGGCATGATCGGGATCGAGTTCCAGGAGCCGGCCCAGATCAGTCTCCAGGACATCCAGACGCTGCATGGCGGCACCGTGCAGGCCACGGGCGTAGAGGAGTTCCGGATCATCCGGATGGGCCTCAAGGGCGGCGTCATAAACCTTCAGAGCCTCCGGCTTACGATCCATCTCGGTCAAGAGTTCGGCCTCGACCATGAACAGCATGACGGCATCCTTGCGACTCTGGTCGCGCATCAACCGCAGCCGCTCGCGGGCCTTGTCCAGATCGCCACCCTTGGCCTCAAGGCGGGCCAGGCGGATGCGGGCGTCCTGGGCATGCTCCCCCCGGACCTTGAGGTACCAGGCCGCCGCGGCCTCGGACTTGCCGTCGAGTTCCTCCACCCGTCCCAGATAGTAGGCGGCGTCATCCCGGCGCTCCTCGGTCTCGCGCAGCCGGGTGAAATAGTCACGCCCGGAGGCGAGATCCTCGAGCTGCAGGGACAGGATACCCAGAGCGAAGAGCACGTCGGGCTCCCGGGGCGATTCCACCAGCATGCCGGCAAAGACCTCTCGGGCGCGATCCAGCTCCTTGTCATCCACCAGGAATTGGGCATAGAGGGTTTGCAATCCCTGGTCGCGGGGATTCTCAGCAACGAAACGCTCCAGGGTGGCCCTGGCCTCTTCCTGGCGATCGGCATCCTTGAGCAGTTGGACGAGAAACAGGCGGGGCTCGATCCAGTCTGGCCGCAACTCGGTGGCGCGTTGAGCGGCGGTCACGGCCTCGTCCGGGCGCTCGGAACCCGCCGCCACCAGGGCATGGGCGAACCAGGCGTCGGCATTGTCGGGCTCACCCGCGGTCAGTTGCTCCATGAGTTCCATGCGCTGCCCCGGTGGCCGCAGCTTGTGGACCAGGCGCGCCAACTGCACAAAACCACTCTCACCTTCGTCCGAGGTCAGATTGACCAGCCGCCGCAGGTGGTACATGGCACCTTCCAGGTCCTCGTCCTGCAGGCGAACAAAAGCGGCGATTTGATGAGCGGAGAGGGATTCGGGGGCAATCTCCAGCCAGAGGGCGACCGCTCGCCCCACGGCTTCGTCCTGGTTCGAAGCCAGGGCCGAGCGCGCGGCCTTTTCCGCCAGGTCCTCGTCCCGCGCCAACTGGGCCGCCCGCGACAGGTGTTCGAAGGCCGCCAGGTGCTCGCCACGCTGGGCGGCGATTTGGCCGGCTAGGACGGCATAGACGAGCGTCTTGGTCAGGCCCGGCGGGGTCCCGACGGCCGCCGGCGTCGCCGGGGCAGCGGCCTGGGGAGCTGGGGGGGGCTCCCCAGCCTCGAGGCGGTCGGGTAACAGGAATGCCCGCGAACAAAGCACGGCTGACAGCAGGAGAGCTAAACGCATGGGTATCGAAAAACGAGAAAGATGGCGAAGGGAGAACAACGAGGGGTTGGGCTTCAGTATAACCCGCCGGTTCCGCGACAAAAACTGGACCCGCCAGACGAGGTTGAAATCAGGCCGTCCTGGCCAAAATCAAGAGAAATGCTAAAGCAAGACTTGCATCCGGGCCGTCAATATCCAAGAATCGTACCGATTTTACCAGCGCAAGACGCACCATGACTCTACTGGCCGTCGGACTCAACCACAAAACTGCCCCGGTGGATATCCGCGAACGCATCGCGTTTGGCCCGGATATCCTGGCCGGTGCCTTGCACAGCCTGGCCGCGGACCCCGCCCTCAGCGAGGGCGCCATCCTGTCCACCTGCAACCGCACCGAGATTTATTGTGTCTTGTCCGGGACCCGCAAGGAAAGTGTCAGCGACTGGCTCGCCCGCTTTCATGGACTGGAGGCCGAGCGTATCGCCCCCTACCTCTTCACCCATGTAGACCGCGAGGCGGTGGTTCACCTGCTGGAGGTGGCCAGCGGTCTGGATTCCATGGTGCTCGGCGAACCCCAGATCCTGGGCCAGGTCAAGACCGCCTTCCAGAGCGCCTGCGATCACGGCACCGCCGGCAAGCTCCTGGGGCGCCTCTTTCAACATACCTTCGCCGTCGCCAAGCAGGTACGCACGGATACGGCCATCGGCAATAGCCCGGTATCCGTGGCCTTCGCCGCCGTCAGCCTGGCACGGCAGATCTTTAGCGACCTCAAGAACCAGACCGCCCTCCTCATCGGCGCGGGGGAGACCATCGAGCTGGCCGCGCGCCATCTGCGGCAGCAGGGCATCGGCCGCATCATCGTCGCCAACCGCACGGTGGAGCGGGCTCACGCCCTGGCCGCCGAATTCGGCGGTTTTGCCATCTCCCTGGCGGAGTTGGGTACCCATCTGGCCGAGGCGGACATCATCATCTCCTCCACCGCCAGCCCGATCCCCGTGCTCGGCAAGGGCACGGTGGAGCGAGCCCTGAAGGCCCGTAAGCACCGGCCAATGTTCATGGTCGATATTGCCGTCCCGCGCGATATCGAGCCAGAGGTAGGCGAGCTCCGCGACGTCTACCTCTACACGGTGGACGATCTCCAGGATGTAGTCGAGGACGGCATGCGCTCACGCCAGGCCGCCGCCCAGGCCGCGCGCGAAATCATCGACTTCCATGCGGGAGAATTCCTGGCCTGGCTGCGCTCGCTCGATGCCACCGACCTGATCCAGGGCTACCGCCACAACGCCGAATGTCTCCGTGACCAGGTGCTCGCCCAAGCGCGCCGCCGCCTGGAGGCCGGCAAGCCCGCGGAGGAGGTGTTGACCTTCCTCGCCAACACCCTCACCAACAAATTGCTGCACGCCCCCAGCACCCGCCTGCGGCAGGCTGGCCGGGATGGCCAGACCGACCTCCTGGAGGCCGCGAATACCCTTTTCGATCTCGATCACAAGCGAGAGGCCTGATGAATCCCTCCATCCAGGGCAAGCTGGAGCGTCTCGCCGAGCGCTTTGACGAGATCACCGCCCTGATGGCGGAACCCGAGGTCCAGGGGAACCAGGCCCGGTTTCGCGCCCTGGGTCAGGAATACGCCCAACTCGAGCCCGTGGCCCGCTGCTTCCATAGCTACCAAGCCATCGAGGGGGATCTCGCCAACGCCGAGGCCATGCTCACCGACCCGGAGATAGCCGGGTTGGCCCGGGAAGAGATGGAGGCGGCCCGGGAGCGGCGCGCCGCCCTGGAACCCGAGTTGCAACGTCTGCTGATCCCACCGGACCCCCACGATCAGCGTAACGTCTTCCTGGAGGTGCGGGCCGGGACCGGCGGCGCCGAGGCGGCCCTCTTCTCCGCGGACCTGCTGCGCATGTACCTGAGACACGCCGAGATCCGTGGCTGGCGGACGGAGCAGATGAGCGCCAGCGAGGGCGAACTCGGCGGCTTCAAGGAGGTGGTGGTACGCATCAGCGGCAGCGGCGTCTATTCCCGCCTCAAGTTCGAATCCGGCGCCCACCGCGTCCAGCGCGTCCCCGAGACCGAATCCCAGGGCCGCATCCATACCTCCGCCTGCACCGTGGCTATCCTCCCCGAGGTCGAGGCGGTGGACGGGGTGGAGATCGACGCCAAGGACCTGCGCGTCGATACCTATCGCTCCTCCGGGGCCGGGGGCCAGCACGTCAACAAGACCGACTCGGCGATACGCCTCACCCACCTGCCCAGCGGTATCGTGGTGGAATGCCAGGATGAGCGCTCCCAACACAAGAACCGCGCCCGCGCCATGTCCCTGCTTCAGGCCAGACTCCTCTCCCAAGCCCGGGAGGCCCAGGCCAGCGAACAGGCCCAGAACCGCAAGCTCCAGGTCGGCAGCGGCGATCGCTCCGAGCGCATCCGCACCTACAACTACCCCCAGAACCGGGTCACCGATCACCGCATCAACCTCACCCTCTACAAGCTGGAAGAGATCCTCCTCGGCCATCTCGACCAAGTCATCGATCCTCTGATCCAGGAATACCAGGCCGAGCAGTTGGCGGCCATGATGGATGCCTGAGTACCCCGGGCCCCTGTCCCCGCGGACGATGGGCGCCCTAGTGCGCGAGGCCACCGCAAGCCTCAAGGCCCTACCCCAGGCTGAACCCCGGCTGGAGGCGGAATTACTGCTCATGGCCGCGACGGGCGCCACCCGCGCGGGGCTGATCGCCTGGCCGGAGCGGACCCCAACCCCCGAGCAGGTCGCTCATTTCCAGGCCCTGGTGGCAAGACGCCTTGGCGGCGAGCCCATCGCCCATATCCGTGGCCGCCAGGCCTTCTGGAACCAGGAGTTGCGGATCACCCCGGATACCCTGATCCCCCGCCCCGAGACCGAACTGCTGGTGGAGATCGCCCTGGAACGCTTGCCAGCGGACGCCCCTCTGCTGATCGCGGATGCCGGCACGGGCAGCGGCGCCATCGCCCTGGCCCTGGCCCTGGAACGGCCGGCCTGGACCCTCATCGCCCTGGACTTGAGCCCGGGCGCGGTCAGGGTAGCGGTGGCCAATCTCGCCCGCCATAAGGCCGCGAACGCCTGGGTCCTGCGGTCTGACTGGCTCGCCCCCCTGGCCCCGGCCAGCCTGGACGCACTCATCACCAACCCGCCCTATATCCCCGCGACCGACCCGCATCTGCGCCAGGGCGACCTACCGCGCGAACCCCTGTCCGCCCTGGCCTCCGGTGCCGATGGTCTGGACGCTCTACGCCAAATCACGTGCCAGGCCACCACCTGCCTCAAGCCCGGCGGCCTGCTGGCGCTTGAGCACGGTTTCGATCAGGATGCCTGGGTACGGGCCCTGTTAGCGGCGGCGGGGTTCGAATACCTGGAGACTCGCCCCGACCTCGCTGGACATCCGCGCGCGACCCTGGGCTATCGATTCGGGTCTGATGGCTGAACCCCTGCTCGGGACTGCGGTCGATAGTCCCTTGCCTCCGCCGGTTGACCCGACGCGACTTCGCGCACCGAGGCATGCCAGGGCTCCCCTCTATCCCCCAGCCAGTCCGCACCGGCCAGCACGAATAGCATCCGGTTTGGTAACTACTCAGGACCCCCGGAGCCGCCGCGCCGGTTTTACTTGAACACGAGGTGCGGAAGCGGATAATCGCCGCCATGGAACCCCTGCCCGACCTAGCGCGCTTGAGCGCGGCCGAGAAAGACGCCCTGATCGGGGCGTTGTGGGCCCGTGTCGCGGCGCTGACAGTGACGGTGGCGGAGCTACAAGGTCGTCTGGCGAAAAACAGCCGCAACTCCAGCAAGCCACCGTCCTCGGACGGGCTAAACAAACCCAAGCCCAAGTCGCTGCGCCCAGTGGACGAGAAGTCGACGGGAGGCCAGAAGGGCCACGCCGGTCATACCCTGAAGCGCGTGGCATCGCCGGATCGGATCGAAAAGCATGCCCCGGCGAGCCATTGCGATGTCTGTCATCGCCCCTTGAGCACGGCGGTGGTAGTGGAGGCCCGTCAGGTGTTCGATCTGCCGCCGCTGCGGTGCGAGGTCACCGAGCATCAGGTGCTGCAAGCGCCGTGCACCTGCGGAAAGGTCCATCGGGGCACGTTCCCGGCCGCCGTGTCGGCGCCGGTGCCGTACGGACCGCGCAGCAAGGCGGCGGTCATCCCGCTGACCCACCACCACCTGTTGCCGCTGGCACGCACCGGTGAGTTGATGGGTGATCTGTTCGGCTTGCCGATGTCCGACGCCACGGTGCTGGCGATTCACGCCGAGGCGCAGGTACTGCTGGCCCCGACCGTGGCCGCCATGGGCGAGGCCCTCAAGGGCGTCGCGGTCGCCCACGCCGACGAAACGGGCATGCGCGTGGGTGGCAAACTCCACTGGCTGCATGTCTTGGTCACCCCCCTGCCGACCTGGCTCGGCGCGCATCCGAACCGCGGCCACAAGGCGTTCGACGCCTTCGGGCTGCTGACCGCGTTCAGGGGAACGCTGATCCACGACGGTTGGAAGCCCTATCGCGAACTCGCCTGCCAGCACGGCCTGTGCAATGCCCACCACCTGCGCGAACTGACCTACGTCTTCGAACAGATGGGGCAAGCCTGGGCCAAGCGCCTGATCGAGCTGCTGCTCGCCGCCGGTCACGAGGTCGCGGCAGTGGGTGCGCCGCTCCCCGCCGAGCGCATCGCCTCCTATCGCACGGCCTATGACCGGATCCTCGCCACCGGGGAAGCGGCCAATCCGCGCGCGCCACCCTCGGGCCAACGCGGTCGGACCCAGCAGAGCAAGGCGCTGAATCTCATCGACCGCTTGCGCCTTTACGCCGACGCTGTCTGGCGCTTCATGACCGATGCCGGGGTCCCCTTCACCAACCACCTCGGTGAACAGGCGATCCGCATGCCCAAGGTTAAACAGAAAGTCTCCGGTGGCTTCCGCACCCCGGGTGGCCTCGACACCTTCTGCACCATTCGTTCCTATCTGGCGACCCTGCACAAGCAGGGCGCGAATCTCTTCCACGCGCTCACCCTGACCTTCCAGGGCACTCCACCCCAGCCGCGCTTGACGTAAGCGAGGCCAGGGGGCTGGGCGGAAGTACCTGAGTAGTTACAAGGATAATAACTAAGAGACTGTCTAGGAACTAGTTTATCCCATAAATTTAACTGACTGCTAATTTATAGGGCGTTTGATTATTGCAAATTTGCCGCAGCAGTAATCGGCCAGAGGCGCAATAAACCTGTGCCGCGCTCGACGTAGGTTTACGTTCGTAAT
>JBASIS010000121.1:0-8529 GCA_049654905.1 Chromatiaceae bacterium | reverse complement strand
GCCTTGGCCCAGCAACAACCCGTGGAGCTTTACCGCTCCATCTACGAACTGGAAGATGCCTTCGAGGCCAAGTATGTGCCCCCCCCCACCTGTGCGGGCCTGGATGTGAACAACGCGGCGGACCCGACGGACTGCGTCAATCATCGCTTGCGTGCGCGGCGCGCCTTCCTGGCGAGCAATGGCCGCAGCATGGTGCCGGAAGAGGCCCCCTGGGTCAGGACATCAGGACCAGGCTGGGAGATGGAGGGCGGCGAGCCCTGGTCGAACCCGCAGTGACTAAAATCTTCGCTCCCGATCCACCCAGAGCCAGGCAATCGTGAAGCCGAGGGCGGCCACCAGGGAGGAGGCGACAAAGGTCGCCTGAGGCCCCGCCGTACTCCAGAGAAGGCCGCTCCCCAAACTGCCGACGGCACCACCAGCGCCATAGACGAGGCTGCCGAACAGGGCCTGGCCCCGGCCCTGGAGGCGGCCGGTAAAATAATGGTGAGTGAGATGGATGGCGCCGGCATGGAAGGCGCCAAAGGTGGCGGCGTGGAGGGCCTGGGCCAGGATCAGGACAACCGGCTCGGACACGAAGGCCCCAATCAGCAGCCAGCGCACCACGGCCAGGCCCAGACTGGTCAAGAGGACGCGCCGGGCGCCGAAACGCTCCAGCAGATGATGCATGATGGCGAAGACCAGCACCTCCACCACCACGCCCCAGGCCCAAAAGGCGCCGATGGTCCCGCTGGCGTAGCCGGCCTCGGTCAGATAAATCGAGTAGAAGGCGTAGTAAACGCCGTGACTGATCTGCATGAAGAAGCCACAGAGCAGAAAGGCGGCCACCTCGGGGCGGCGTGCCAGACTCAGGATGGAGATCCCCTCCGCCGACGGGCGGCTTTCCACCGGCCGTTCCACCACCAGCAGGCTGGTGATCCAGATCCCGACTTGCAGGGCCAGGGCCATGAGGGGCACCACGCCACTCCCCTGGCGTTGTACCAGAACCCCCAGGACCGTGACCGCCAGGATGAAACCCACCGACCCCCAGAGGCGGATACCCGCGTAGCGCCGCATCCGGGCGCCCAGATGGTTGATGGTCACCACCTCCATCTGCGGCAGCGAGGCATTCCAGAAAAAGCTGAAGACAATCATCACCAGGGCCGTGCCCCAGAAGCCCTGGACCGCGAAAATGCCCAGGAAGGCGAGCCAGCTCAGGAGCGAGGCTAACCGAATGATGCTCAGGGTACGCCCCGTCCGATCCGCCAGCCAGCCCCAGACGTTGGGGGCGACGATCTTGGTCGCCTGGAGAATGGCCATCAACTGGCCAATGGCCAGGGCCGTGAAGCCCTGATCCTGGAGATAAACACCCCAGAAGGGCAAGAGGGCGCCCAGGGAGGCAAAATAGAAGAGGTAGAAGCTGGAAAGTCGCCAATAAGGCATGGAAGGGGCCAAGGATGGCAAGCCATGAAACCAGGCTAGGGACCCGTCTACCTGGCCCCGCGGGTCAGGCCAGTTGAGGCGGGACGGCTCGGGGAACCGCCCGAACCCAATCCTTTAAGCGCCGGTCCTGGCGGGGATAAGGGGCGCCGAGGGCGTCACGTCCGCGTTCTGGCCCCGATGGCGCAACCAGTGATCCATCAGCACCAGGGCCAGCATGGCCTCGGCGATGGGCGTGGCCCGGATGCCCACGCAGGGGTCGTGGCGGCCCTTGGTAACGATCTCGGCGGCCTGCCCCCAGCGGTCCACGGTTTGGCCCGGCAGACGAATACTCGAGGTCGGTTTGAGGGCAAGGCGGGCGACAATATCCTGGCCGCTGGAGATGCCGCCCAGGACGCCGCCCGCGTGATTGCTGAGGAAGCCCCCCGGGGTCATCAGATCCCGGTGCTCACTGCCCTTCTGGGTCACGCAGCCAAAGCCCGCGCCAATCTCCACCCCCTTGACGGCATTGATACACATGAGGGCATGGGCGATATCGGCATCCAGTCGATCGAAGATGGGCTCGCCGAGCCCCGGCGGTACCCCCTCGGCCACCACCGTCACCTCGGCGCCAATGGAATCACCCGACTTGCGCAGGGCGTCCATATAGGCCTCCAGTTCCGGCACGGCCGCGGCGTCCGGGCAGAAGAAGGGATTGAGTTCCACCTGTTCCCAGTCGAAGCCCTGGGGCCGGAGGGGTCCCAGTTGGGAGAGATAACCCCGCACCCGCACCCCCAACCGATCGCGCAGGTACTTCTTGGCGATCCCTCCGGCGGCGACGCGGACTGCCGTCTCCCGGGCCGAGGACCGGCCACCGCCGCGATAATCCCGGTGGCCATATTTATAGCTGTAGCTGTAATCGGCGTGGCCGGGACGAAACTTTTCGGCGATCTCGGCGTAGTCCTTGGAGCGTTGATCCTCGTTGTAGATCACCAGGCCGATGGGTGCGCCCGTGGTCCGGCCCTCGAAGACGCCGGAGAGGATATGGACCTGGTCGGATTCCCGCCGCTGGGTGGTGTGACGGGACTGGCCGGGGCGGCGCCGATCCAGATCGACCTGCAAATCCGCTTCGGCGAGTTCCAGCCCTGGCGGACAGCCATCGACAATGCCGCCAATGGCCGGGCCGTGACTCTCGCCGAAGCTGGTGGTCACGAAGGATTTGCCGAAGCTGTTGCCTGACATGGGCGGCGGGAGGGGTCTCGGTCGCTCAGAAGCTGTTCGGGGTCAGGAGTTCAGCCGGATTCAGCCAACTGTTGGCCCGATCAATCACGTCCCGGTTCAGCCCACTGGTGGCCTGGTAAAGTCTCAGGCCGAAAATGATGTAATCGTACCGCGCCGAAAGATAGAGATATTCATTCTCATAAAGCTGTCTTTGGGCATTGAGGACATCGACCTGGGTGCGGGTACCGACCTCAAGCCCGGCCTCCGTGGATTCCAGAGTACTGGTAGCGGAGACGATCGCCGCCTTGCGCGCCTCTACCTCGCTGATACTGGAGATGACCCCGCGAAAACTATCCGTGACCTCCTGGCTCACCTGGCGGCGCACGGCATCCAGTTGCTCCTGCGTCGCCCCCAGGTTATGACCGGCCTGCCGGGTCCGGGACGAGACGGCGCCACCCTGATAAATGGGGATATTCAGATTAAGGCCGATGTAGGAGCCATTGGTGTCCAACCCCCCTAATTGCTCCGATCCGCTGCGGTCCATCTGATAGCCGGCCTGCAGGCCCAGGGTCGGATAGTGGCCCGAACGCTCGATCTCGACCTGCTTCCTGGCCCCGGCCACCGCCTGACTGGCGGCCTGAATGGTGTAATTATTCTGTAACGCCACCTGGGTCCATTCCTTGATGTCATTGGGCGCCGGCGGCGCCAGGGGCAGATTGTCGCCCAGGCGCGCCAGGGTCACCTCGACGGGACCAATGATGACCCGCATGGCCTCCCAGGCATTGTCGAGGAGATTTTTATTGGTGATAACCGTGGCGCGCGACCGGTCGTAGGCGGCCTGGTTATCGTTGACATCCGTGATGGCCACCAGGCCTACGTCAAAGCGCTGCTTGGACTGTTCCAACTGGCGCTCGTTGGCCCGCATCAGGGCCTCCGAGGACCGCACCAGGTCCGCGGCGCGCAGGACGTTGAAATAGGCCACCGCGGTGCGCGACATCAATTGGATTTGGCTGGTCTTGTATTCGGCCTCGGCCTGGGAGATGACATCGGCGCTCCGCTGCAAGCCGATCCATTGTCCCCGGTTATAGACGGTCTGGTTCAGGGCGGCGGTTCCCTGGCCAGAAGCGAAATTATCCCGGACGGTGCGGCTGCGACCCAGGGCGTCGGGGACATCCAGGGCCTCCACGTTCTGATACTGACCCGAGGCGGTGACACCAATGTTGGGCAACAGCAGGGCGAGGGCCTGGGGCTTGACCTCGCGGGTCGCCAGCAACTGTTGTTCGGCCCTTTTGAGGAGGGGGTCGCCAAGCACCGCCAGGTCGTAGATCTGGATCAGGTTCTCGGCGAAGACCGGACCAGCCCCGGTCAGCCCCAGGGCGAGGACAGCCGTCAGGATAGGTCTATACATCTTCTTGGTTCCCTTGAGGAAGGTATCAGGGTGAGCGGAGGTGGGATGCCAAACCGGCATCCCAACAGCTTGTGCCGCATTATAGGGAGTGGCTTCCCCTGGCTCAATCCGGGAAAGCACGGGTCATTCTGGTGTTTTCACACCAGGCTTGCCCCGCATCCCCTTGATCCAGGAACCGGACTTTTCGGCCATCCCCTGGAACATGACATAGAGGCCAGGAATGATGAGGATGCCAAAGATGGTCGCCGCCAGCATGCCACTCAGCACCGTGGTGCCCAGGTGAACCCGGGAGTTGGCGCCCGCGCCGGTGGCGATTACCAGGGGCATCAGGCCAATGATGAAGGCCAGGGCCGTCATCAGCACGGCGCGGAAGCGCATCCGGGCCCCCGCCAGGGCCGCGTCATACAGGCTCTTGCCGCCCTCGTGCTGTTCCTTGGCGAACTCGACGATGAGGATGGCGTTCTTGGCCGCCAGGCCGATGAGGAGCACCAGTCCGATCTGGGAGTAAAGATCGTTTTCCAGGTGGGCGATCATGAGCCCCCCGGCGGCGCCCAGGACGGCGACAGTGACGGAGGCCAGCACAGAGAAGGGAATCGTCCAACTCTCGTAGAGGGCGACCAGGAAGAGATAACCAAAGAGCACCGCCAGGCCGAAGATGGCCGCCTCGGTGCCCCCACTCTGCTGCGCCTCCTGAAAGGACATGCCGGTCCACTCGAAGCCAAAGCCCTGGGGCAAGGCCTTCTTCGCGGCCTCCGCCATGGCCGCCATGGACTCGCCACTGGCATGGCCCGGGGCGGTGCTGCCATTGATGGCGGCGGTGGGGAACTGGTTGTACCGAAACACCAGATCGGCGCCCAGATCATCGCGGACCTCCGCCAGCACATTGATGGGCACCATCTCGCCGGTGGCGGAGCGCACATAGGTCTCGCCGATCTGATCCGCCCGCGACCGGGCGGACTTGTCCGCCTGGACATTGACCTGGTAGGTCTGCCCCAGATAGGTGAAGTTGTTGACAAAGGTGCTGCCGAACACGGATTGCAGGGTCGAGAACACATCCGCCACCGGCACATTCAGGTATTCCGCCTGGGTGCGGTCGAGATCTAGAAAGAGTTGCGGGACAGTGGCATCGAAAGTCGAATAGGCCGAGGCAATACTGGGTTCCTGGCGGGCCGTGGCGATGAGGCCGTTAAGCACCTGGGTCAATTCCTGGGACGACTGCCCCCCCAGCCCTTCGAGCTGGAAGGTAAAGCCGCCCGCAGTGCCGAGGCCCGGGATCGGTGGCGGCGGAAAGACCAGCACCTCCGCGTCGGCGATGGCGGCGAACCGGGCCTCCATGGCCGCGATCAGCCCGCGAATCTGGGTCTCCGGCGTCTTGCGCTGGTCCCAGGGGTCCAGCACGAAGACCCCCAGACCGCTATTCGAGGAGGCCGCCCCGGTCAGCATGCTGTAACCGGTCACGGTCAGGACATTGGCCACCCCGGGCGTGGAGGAGGCGATCTTCTGGACCTCGGCCAGCACTTCCGTGGCGCGCGGCAGGGCCGCGCCCGTGGGCAGCTTGATATCGGCGAAGAGGACGCCCTGGTCCTCGTTGGGGATAAAGCCCGTCGGCAGGCGGCCCAGGATCATGACGGCGGCCCCACCGACCAGGATGACCAGCAGACCCGCTACGATGGAGCGGCGGGCGATGAGGCCCACCAGGCGCACATAGCCGTTACGGGTGAGGTCGAGGCCCTTATTGAACCAGGCGAAGGGGCCGCGCTTGGCCTCCTTCGGGGTACCAAGGAACAGGGCGCAGAGCATGGGCGAGAGGGTCAGGGCGTTCAGGGCGGAGATCGCCACCGCCGTGGCGATGGTCACCGAGAACTGCTGAAAGAGCCCCCCGGTAATGCCCGGCAGAAAGGCCACCGGGGCAAAGATGGCGAAGAGCACCAGGGTCGTCGAGATGATGGGCCCCGTGACCTGCTCCATGGCCTTCAGGGTGGCCTCCCGCCGTTCCAGTCCCTCTTCCAACATGAGGCGCTGCACATTCTCGACCACCACGATGGCGTCATCCACCACCAGACCGATGGCCAGCACCACGGCGAAGAGGCTGATGGTGTTGGCGGAAAAGCCCGCCGCCAGCAGCACCGCGAAGACACCGATCAGGGAGACGGGAATGGTCAGGGCCGGGACGATGGTCGCCCGCAGGTCCTGCAGGAAGAGGTACACCACCAACAGCACGATGACCGCCGTGATGGCCAGGGTGGAAATGATCTCGGTGATGGAGGCCTGCACGAAGAGGGTCGAGTCATACATGACCTGGGCATCGACGCCGTCGGGGAAGCGCGACTTGAGCTGTTCGAGCTGGGCGCGTACGTCCGTGGCCACCTGCAGGGCATTGGCGCCCGGCGCCTGATAGAGGCCGATGGCCGCCGTCGGCTTGCCATTGAAATTCGAGAAAGAAGCGTAGATCTGCGAACCCAGTTCGACCCGGGCTATATCCTTGACGCGCACAATGCCGCCATCCTGGCTGGAGCGCACCACGATCTCCCCGAATTCCTCGGGTTTGACCAACTGGCCCTCCGTGACGATGGTCAACTGGAAGACCTGATCATCGCCGATGGGCGGCCCGCCGATCGCGCCGAGGGCGGCCTGAAGATTCTGCTTCTGGATGGCGGTCACCACATCCTGGGGCGATATGCCCAGAGCGGCCATCTTTTCCGGTTCGATCCAGACGCGCATCGAGTAATTCAAGGGCCCGAACTGGTTGGCCTGACCCACCCCCGCCACCCGCGCCAGCTCGTTCTGCACATTGATGGTGGCGAAATTGGACAGGAAGAGGGATTCCTTGCTGTCATCCGGCGAAAAAACATTGATCACCAACAGCAGGTTGGTGGCCTCCGCCTGCACCGTGATGCCCAGTTGCTGCACCTCCTGGGGCAGAAGGGCCAGGGCCTGGGAGACGCGGTTCTGGGTATTGACTTGGGCGATATCCGGGTCCGTCCCCACGGCAAAGGTCACCGTCAGGCTGTAGGTACCAGCGGCGGAGGAGGTCGAGGACATATAGAGCATGTCCTGAACGCCATTGACCTGTTGCTCGATAGGTCCCCCCACGGTGCTGGCGATGGTCTCGGCATCCGCGCCCGGGTAGGTGGCGTTGACCATGACCACCGGCGGCGTGATGTTGGGGTATTGCGCCACGGGGATCGTCTTGATGGCGAGCAAACCCGCCACCACCAGGACGATGGAGACCACGGACGCCAGCCGTGGCCGATCGACGAAGACCTTGGAGATCATGGACGGCTCTCCGGCTTAGCACCCGTACCAGCGGGGGCTGGCGTCTTATCGCCGCCCGGGGCCGGGGTCGCGGCCTTCGCCGCGCTTTCCTTGACCGGGTTCACCACCATGCCCGGCTTGACCTTCTGCTCGCCGGTGACGACGACGATGTCACCCGCCTGCAGGCCCGAGGTGACCGCGTAAAAGGTGCCGACCTGGGCCGAGGTCTTGATCTCGCGGATTTCCACGCGATTACCCGCGCCAATGACAAAGACCTGTTCGCCGTCCTTGGTGCGCTGAATGGCCGAAGCCGGGACGAGCGGCCGGCGCGCCTGCTCGGCACGATGGACAACCGCCGAAATGAACTGGCCCGGCAGCAGCATCTGTTCCGGGTTGGGGAAATCGGCATAGATGGCCAGGGTGCCCGTGCGGGCATCGATCTGATTGTCAACAAAGGCGATCTTGCCTTCGTGCGCGTAGGTCTCGCCCGTGGGCAGAATCAGTTGGGGGACAAATTTTTCACGCACGGCGTCCAGCCCTTCCTTGCTGGATACCTCGGCAACCTTGACAAAGAGGGCGCTGGGTATGGAAAAAACGCCACGGATGGGATCGAGTTGCACCACGGTCGCCAGGATGCCACTGCTGGTATTGACCAGATTGCCCTGGGTGAACTTGGTCGGACCAATCCGCCCGGCGATGGGGCTGGTCATGGTGGTGTAGCCGAGATTGATCTGGGCCGTGACGATAGCGGCATTGGCCACGTCGATATTCGCCTTGCCCTTCCCCACCGCCGCCGCCGACTCGTCGCGCTGCGCCTTAGCCTTATCCCGCGCGGCCTGGGAGGTATCACCCTTCTTGATGAGGGCGTCCTGGCGATCCAGGTCGAGTTGCTTATTCAGGAGATCCGCCTGGGCCGCCGCCAGATCCGCCTGGGCGACCGCCAGATCAGCCTTGGCGCTGTCGAGGGCGGCCTGGAAGGGCGCCGGATCGATTTGATAAAGCAACTCCTTCTCGGTCACCATGGCCCCCTGTTCGAAGGCCACTTGGGTCAGGAATCCCTCCACCCGCGCCTTCATATCCACGGATTGGATGGCCTTGATGGTGCCGATGAAGCGATCCTGCTTGTCCACCACCCCTTCCTCGATCGCCGCGACCACCACCGAGGGCAAGGGGGCCTTTTCCGCGCCAGCGGGGGCCTTATCTTCGGCCTGGGCGGCAACCCCGCAGAGGGCAAGCAGGGCTAACAGGGT
>JBASIS010000120.1:0-2827 GCA_049654905.1 Chromatiaceae bacterium | reverse complement strand
AACTTCATCCCTAACTTCATGCCCCCGTCTTGGGTGGGTCTCTCCTCAAACAGGAGGCGACATCTATCTTGACACAGGGGGCTTCCACATCGGTCAAAACGAATTTTTGGCGTTAAAGCCCGCAAGGAGTGAATCATTTGGCCGCCCGGCGATCCCATGACACCCTTTCTTCCGAGGGTACAATCCCCCGGAGGCCGCCCCTGTTTCGCGCGATTGGAAAGGAAGATCCACCTCCCCTGCTAGCCATCCATGAACATAGCTATCGCCTGATAGCCATTCTGAAACATGACTCTTGGGCGGCAACGGCCTTGTACGAGAGCGAGAGCGAGAGCGGGCACCCAATTGCCTGTAAATTTAACCGGGTAAGCCCGTTGCCACTGAGGGTGCCCGCCACTTGGATTGGAAAATTTCTCGCACGACGGGAGAAAGGGGTTCTCCGCCTGATGGAAGGCCACGCCGGATTCCCAAAATGGTCGGGACCCGTCATGGTTAAGGGCCAGAAACTCCCAAACGCCGTTGCCCACGAATGGATTGATGGCGATCCATTCCATCCTGCGATGTCAGTGGGTGAAGCCTTCTTCCCTACCCTGGGAGATATGTTGAAGGCACTTCACGCCCACGGCATCGCCTACCTCGATATGAGCAAATGGGGCAATATCCTGGTTGGCAGGAATGGACGGCCTTATTTAATCGATCATCGGATCCATTTCCGACCCGCGCCCAATTGGCCGCTCGGCTGGCTACTCAGGGTGGGACAGGCAGCGGACCTCTACTATTTTCATCGCCATTGGCTGCGCTGCCGACCTGACCAGATCTCCGCCGACGAATGCAAGGCCTGGTCGCGCCAACCCTGGCCCGTTTGGATCGCCGAGAAAGCTGGACCGGCATTTCGGCGCATCAGACTGCTCATCCTGGGATTACATCGCGTTCGAGGCGATCCCAGGAGACTGGCAGCCGTGCAAAATCCCTCGGGCATCCTGGTACTTCAGCAAACAGATATCCATCAAGACGCCAATGCAACAACTCTTGCCGACAATATCAAGGTCCTGACCTGGAAAGACCGGGCCATAATCGCCCTGGTAGCACCTCTGGGTCGCGCCCTGATCGCGAGCCTGCGTATCAGATTAGCGAATAGTCACCATTTCACCCAGCTTATGGATGCGGGTCAGCCCTTCATATTCGTCGTCTGGCATTCCCAATTGCTGCTCGCGGTACATACCGCCGCCGAGACGGGTATCGTCACCCTGGCCAGTCCGACCCGAGACGGGCAGATCGGCGCGGAGGTGGCGCGGCGGCTCGGCATCGAATCCGTCACGGGCGACAGCCGTTACCAGTCCCTGGCCGCACTGCGATTGCTCGCCCGACATTTGCGGGAAGGCCGGTCCCTGGGACTGTTTCCCGACGGCCCAGCGGGACCGGCACGACACATGAAACCCGGACCCCTGGTCCTCGCTCGACTTGGCGGCTGTCCCTTGGTACCGGCGGCGGGTTTCGCCCCTTGGTCACTCAGGCTTCCCAGCCATTGGGACCATTTCATACTCCCCCTGCCCTTCTCCCGGGTCGAGGGGGTGGTCGGCGAGCCCCTGTGGATACCCCGTGACGCCAGCCCGGGGGACTTGGAGCACCTGGCCCGCGAACTGGAGAGGCGCTTGCAGGACCTGGAGCAACGGGCCCATGACCTTACCTCTCGGCGTCCTCCCCTGCGATAACCGGCTCGATTCCCCGCCAGCCTAAACCCAGGAACAGCCGATAGTGGCGGGTGCGACCAGACCCGAGGTCTTGATCCAGATCGCCCAAGGGCTCGACGCGATCAAATGCCGCCAGGAGCTGGTCAGGTAGCGCCGCTGCTCTCCCGCAGTCAGCGCCGATGATCAAGGCATCACCGTCCGCGTCCGCCGGAGGCAGACCCCATAACTCATATTGACTCTCGATCATTCCTAGCTCGGAGGGCCAACGATGAATACGGGGGCGATCTGGCAGGTAGAAGGCCAGTTCACTGGCATGGTAGCGGTGGCCGCAAACCAGTAGCCAATGCTTGCGCCCAGCCAGCAGGCGCTCTCTAAAATCCTGGATGCCCGAGGCGGCCTCTTCCCAGCCCCGTAACCGCCGCAAAAAATCCACATCCAGCCCATTTAGCCGCTGCTGTAAGGGGAGCAGCGGAGAGGCGTAGGTCAGAGCAGAGCCAATCAGGGCGATGCTAAGTGCCGCCCAGAGCCAGCGGCTGGAGTTGCGGCAATGGCCCCGTAGCCAGATCACCGCTTGCAACAGGGCGGCAATGAAAAATAGCGCCGGCCAATTCGGCTCAACCCGCTGGAACAGGGCCAGCGCCACGGTCATCAGTAAGGGCAAGCCGCCGAAGATAAAGAGCAATCGATGGGTTTGGTCCAGTAATCGGAAACTCGCTAGCGAGCGCAGGATCACCACCACCAGGCCCCACGTCACGACACCCAGAATAGCGGCATGAGAACCAAGAAGTTCGCCCAGATGGGTCAGGGCCTTGAGGGGGCTCGCCAGGGAGGGCGTGAAATGGTGACGGGTATGCTCCAGGGTCACCCAGCCATGATCCCAGTTCCACCATAAGGTAGGCACCAGAAAGCCCAGGGCCGCAACGGCACCGATCCACGGGCAGGGGGCCCGCCAGCCGGTGACGGGATTCCGGGTCTAGGGCCAGATGGATCAAGGCCAGGGGCAGAAAAACCAGCATGGTCCGCCTATTCCACGCAAACTGGACACCGTTCCACGCCAACCTGGACAGTCGGAGCGAAGCGACGCGCGGGGTAGATGCTGTTTACGCTGGAGTGGGTTCCTCCGTCAATCTGGGTTGGAT
>JBASIS010000119.1:0-2898 GCA_049654905.1 Chromatiaceae bacterium | reverse complement strand
CAGGACCATGGGCAAGGAAAAACCGTCCAGACCCAGGGCAATCGCCGTGCCCATGCGGGGATTCCAGCTATAGTACTCGAACCACTGGACGCCCTCCGCCCGGGCGTCGAACCACCCCAGCAGGCCCCAGGCCAGGACCAGCGTCAGGAGCGCGACGAGGATGGCGGTCCAGCGGATGAGGGCGACGCGACCACCCGGTAGCAGGCCCACCAGTAGGGCGCCAAATACCGGGTACAGCAGCAGGATGCTCAGGACGGGGACTGAGTTCATCCTAGCAACCAGGCGGCGCGGGGACGCGGTATTGCCAGCGGCACGGCGGACCGGGTGGACATCAGACCACCGCGGCCCCCTGCCGGATAAGGGCCAACGCCCGGTCGATGCGACGCAGGGTCGCCTCCTTGCCGACCAGACTCAGGGTGATGTCGATGCCCGGCGAGGCGGCCCGGCCGACGACGGCGACGCGCAGGGGCTGGGCGACCTTGCCCAGATTCAGCCCCAGTTCCTCGGCGACCCGGTGCACGGTATGTTCCAGGGTCACCGGCTCCCAGTCCTCCAGGGCCAGCATGTCCAGGCGATCGCGCAGACGCTCCAGGGGTTCGGCCGCCACCGGGCGCAGGTGCCTTTTGGCCGCGCCCTCCTCGTAATCGTCGAAATCCCGATAGACGAAGGCGCTGATGCGCGCCAGTTCCACCAGGGTCTTGGCCCGGGCGGCCTGGGCCGCGACGACGGTGGTCAGGTCGGCGCCCTCGGCGGGATCGATGCCCAGATCCCCCAAGTGGGGCCGCAGCAGGTGGGCGATACGCCGGGGATCGGCATGCTGGATGTAGTGTTGGTTGAGCCAGTCCAGTTTGTCGGTGTTGAAGGCGGCGGCCGCCTTGTTGACCTGGCCGATGTCAAAGAGCTCGACCATTTCTTCCAGGGAGAAGATCTCTCGATCGCCATGGGACCAGCCCAGGCGCACCAGGTAGTTGAGCAAGGCCTCGGGCAGATAGCCCTGGTCCCGATAGGCCACCACGCTGACGGCGCCATGGCGCTTGGACAGGCGCGAGCCATCGTCGCCCAGGATCATGGGGACATGGGCGTAATGCGGCGGCTCCTTGCCCAAGGCGCGCAGGATATTGATCTGACGCGGGGTGTTATTGATGTGGTCGTCACCGCGGATGACGTGGGTGATGGCCATATCGGCGTCGTCCACCACCACCGTCAGGTTGTAGGTGGGGGCGCCATCGCTGCGGCGGATGATGAGGTCGTCCAGTTCCCGGTTGTCGAAGGCCATGGGTCCTCGGATCAGGTCGTCCACCACTACCTGGCCCGTATCCGGGTTGCGGAAGCGGATGACGTGGGGCTGACTCGGGTCAAGGTCGCGATGACGGCAGAGGCCGTCGTAGCGCGGTTTGAGCTTGGCCGCCATTTGTTCCTCGCGCATGGCGTCCAAACGTTCCTTGGGGCAGTCACAGCGATAGGCCAGGCCCTTGGCCAGGAGTTCGTCGATGACCTGGTTGTAGCGGTCGAAGCGGTGGGTCTGATAGAAGGGCCCCTCGTCATACTCCAGCCCTAGCCAGGCCATGCCCTCCAGGATGGCGTTGACCGACTCCGCCGTGGACCGCTCCAGATCCGTGTCCTCGATGCGCAGGATGAAGCGCCCGCCATGCCGGCGGGCAAAGAGATAGGAAAAGAGCGCGGTCCGGGCACCGCCGACATGGAGGTATCCGGTGGGAGAGGGAGCGAAACGGGTTCGGATGGTCATGGCAATCCAGGCACTGGCAAGGAAGGCGGGCATTCTAGCAAAAGCCAGGGTGTGGGCGGGTACGGGGGAGGAGCGGGTGGCGTTACCCGACCCGGAACAAAAGCAGCCCCCGATCAGCTAGGGGACCCACGGATGATCAGGAACCCCGGGCGCATGGCTCGGGGTTCCCCGCGCGGTCCGGAAACTAGACCGAGTCCTTCAACATCATTTCCTTGATGTGACCGATAGCCTTGGTGGGATTGAGGCCTTTGGGACAGACCTCGACGCAGTTCATGATGCTGTGGCAGCGGAAGAGCTTGTAGGGGCCCTCCAGGAAGTCCATGCGCTCGGCGCTGGCCTGGTCGCGGCTGTCGGCGAGGAACCGATAGGCCGTGAGCAGGGCCTGGGGGCCGAGAAACTTGTCCGGGTTCCACCAGAAGGAGGGGCAGAAGGTGGAGCAGCAGCCGCACATGATGCACTCGTAGAGGCCATCCAGCTTGTCACGGTCGGCGGGTGACTGCGGAATCTCCTGCTCGGGCGTGGGTTCCTTGCGCTTGAGCCAGGGTTCCACGGCCTTGTACTGCTCATAGAACTGAGTCATGTCCACGACCAGGTCGCGAATGACGGGGCGCCCGGGGAAGGGGCGCACCTCGATCGGTTCCTTGAGATCGGCGATGGCGGTGACACAGGCGAGCTTGTTGGTGCCGTTGACGTTAACGCCATCGGAACCGCAGACGCCCTCGCCGCAGGAGTGACGGAAAGCGAAGGTCTCGTCCTGGGCCTTGATGGCCTTGAGGGCATCGCGCAACATCATGCCGCGATGGGTCTCGACCTCGAATTCCTGCATGCGGGGCTTCTGGCCCAACTCGGGATCATAGCGATAGACACGGAATTTCATGTTTTTCCCTCCACTTGGCTCAATAGACGCGCTCTTTCGGCGGGAAACTCTCCACCGTCAGGGGCTTGGTCCGCACCGGCTTGTAGTCCAGCCGGTCGCCCTCCTGGAAGTAGAGGGTGTGTTTCATCCAGTTGACATCGTCGCGCTTGGGGAAGTCGGGTCGCGAATGGGCGCCGCGGCTCTCCCGACGCGTGAGGGCGGAAGCGGCGATGGCCATGCCCACGTCGAGCAGATTCTCGAGTTCCAGGGCCTCGATGCGGGCGGTGTTGAAGAC
>JBASIS010000118.1:0-7619 GCA_049654905.1 Chromatiaceae bacterium | reverse complement strand
GTACAGGGCGACTTCAGCTACTGGCCAGGCGATCCGGCTATCGATTACGGCATTTTGACTATCGACAAGCTGGAACCCACCTCGACCTACAACCCCGTGATCGAAGCCTATCAATAGGCTCCTCTCCGGCGGGTCCCCCCTGGGGGACAGGGGGACAGGGGGCCCGCCGGCCCGGGCGGCTAGGGACATTCACCCCACCGTGGCCATCAATAGATCTCGGGAATGAATCTGAAGGGGTAATCGGGCGACTTGTAGCGGTCCAGCTTCTTACGATCCGGCAGTTTGACCTTCTCGTAGGGCACTTCCTCGTAGGGGATGCGGCTCAGCAGATGGTGGATGACGTTGAGCCGCACCCGTTTCTTGTTTTCGGAATTGGCGACGTACCAGGGGGCCCAGGCGCTATCGGTGGCGGCGAACATCTCGTCACGCGCCTTGGTGTAATCATCCCAGCGGCTATAGGACTTGAGATCCATGGGCGACAGCTTCCAGATCTTACGGCCGTCGTCGATGCGCCCCTCCAGCCGGCGCGTCTGTTCCTCCGGGCTGACCTCCAGCCAGTATTTGACGAGGATGATGCCCGAATCAACCATGGCCCGCTCGACCAGGGGGGTCATCTTCAGGAACTTCTGGGCCTGCTCCTCGGTGCAGAAGCCCATGACCCGCTCGACCCCGGCGCGGTTGTACCAACTGCGGTCAAAGATGACGACCTCGCCCGCCGCCGGGAAATAGGGCATGTAGCGCTGGGCATACATCTGGGACTTCTCCCGCTCCGTCGGGGCGGGCAGCGCCACCACCCGGAATACCCGGGGGCTCACCCGCTCGGTGATCGCCTTGATGGTGCCGCCCTTGCCGGCCCCATCGCGACCCTCGAAGACGACGCACACCTTCAGCCCATGATGGACCACCCACTCCTGCAGCTTGACCAGTTCCACATGCAGCTTGGCCAATTCCTGGTCGTAAAGCTTTCGGGTTAGGGCGACGACGGGTTCCTGAACGGGAGCCGTGATTTCCGGTTTCTTCTTCTTGTTTTTGTTTTTGTGCTTAGCCATGGTGGGGACCTCGATGGTGGTTTGCCTGAAGAGAGGGGGCATCGGGCAGGCTATCGGGAGCGGATTTGCCCCTCGCCGGCCCCTCTCAGCGAAACTATAGACCACCAGGGCCCGTGTCAACGTCCGGGCAAGGACAGGCCCCGGTTGCGCGGGGCAGGGGTCACGCCTTTCCGGCCCCGCCCACGCCAAAGTCGGCACCGAGCGCGGGCCTTACCCTATACTCCGCTGCCAGGGTTGGCACCGCGGGTAACGCCAGCCCTAGGCCCTTGTCTCGATAGCGTCCGGCGCGGTACCTCCTCTTGGATACTTGATGCGATGCTCAATACCACTCCCATCCGCTACAAGCCCCATCGGTTCATCCATATTTATTTGCAACTTGGCAAATTGCTATTTTTAAATGGCGCGACGGTCCAGCGGGTCATCGACAGCATCGGCGCCATGAAAAATTATCTGGGCGGCGATGATCCTCAGGTCATGATTGATTACGACGGCCTGGTGATCACCGACATTAACGGCCAGCACTATCACACGCGCGTTGAAAGGCGCAACACCTTTGTCATCTTCAATATCGAGGTGCTCATCGAGGTCAGCAAATTAATTCGTAATCTGGCGGTCGAGCGCCCGACGGTTATGGAGATCAAGGAACGTCTGGATGAAATTTCCAATTTGCATTCAGGGCTTAGAGGATGGGGTCTACATATTCTGGTAGGACTGATCGCCTGCGCCTTTGGCGTTATCAACGGCGCCGACGCCACGGCCAGCGCGGCGATATTTCCGGCGGCGATGCTCTTGAGCCTCGTCAAATCCAGCCTGCTGGGGCGCGGCCATAATCTCTACATGAGCATGTTTCTCGCCGGTCTGACCGGGGTCCTCTTATCCGGATTGCTGGCGAGCCTGTTGGGCACCCGCACCGGCCTGGTGGCGATCATCGCCATACTGCTACCACAAATCCCCGGTTTTCCCCTCATCAATGCGGGCTTTGATATTCTGCGTAACCACAACACGGTGGCGTGGGGCCGGTTAGCCTTTGCCGCCATGATGATCGTAATCCTCACTCTGGCCGCGAGCGTCCCCCTCCTGGTGTTTTTCGACGCCTTGCAGGTTGAAACGGCACCCGAAATAGGCTATTGGCTCGTCCGGCTCGCGGATGCGCTCTTTGCTGGCCTGGCGGCCATGGGCCTGGGTCTCCTATTTAATGTCCCCGGCCGCTTCATCCCCCTGCTGGGTCTGGGCGCGATTCTGGCGCGCGGTCTGCGCGCGGAGCTCATGGCTTTTGGCGGCATGGACATGGCGGTGGCGGCATTTTTGGGCGCGGCGGCGGTGTCCCTGCTCATGTCGATGATCTCGCGTCGCGGCCACTTCCCGGCGGCGGTCTTCGCCTTGATTTGCGTGCTGCCGATGGTTCCGGGATTTTTGGCGATCGATGGATTGAACCATTTATTTTTGTTCACGCAATTGCCCCCCAGCGCGGTACCGCTGGAAATGGCCGTGCATACCCTGCAGACCCTGCTGAAGACGGCCTTCACGGTCAGCGCCCTGGTATTTGGCGTGATTCTCCCGGTATTTTTGATCGAGGGCCGGAGCCTGCGGGTCTAGTCGCAACCCGCCTGGATCTCCCCGGAAACAGGGGCCATGCCCGCAATCGGGGCCTGGGGTTCAGACCATTTAACTAGCGAATTGAGGAGCTGGAATCCATGAGGCATCTGTTTCGCATCGGCGGTTTTCTGTCCTTCATTGGGATGATGTTCCTTAATGCCTTCGTCGACCTGGGCCACAAGATCATCATCCAGAACACCCTCTTCAAAACCTACGACGGCGATGCCCAGATCCTGCTGACCGCCATCGTCAATGCCCTGATCCTGCTGCCCTTCGTCCTCTTGTTTTCACCCTCGGGTTTCCTCGCCGACCGCTTTTCCAAGCCCAAGGTGATGCGCGTCTCGGCCTGGGCGGCGGTGGTCATCACCCTGGGCATCACCGCCTGCTACTACCTGGGCTGGTTCTGGCCCGCCTTCGCCATGACCTTCCTGCTCGCCGCGCAGAGCGCCATCTATTCCCCGGCCAAGTACGGCTACATCAAGGAACTAGTGGGCAAGGAGACCCTGGCGACGGCCAACGGCTGGGTCCAGGCCACGACCACCACCGCCATCCTCTTCGGTATCTTCTTTTTCTCGGTGCTCTTCGAGCATTACCTGAGTGGCATGACCTATTCCACGCCGGGAGAGGTGATGCACCTGATCGCCCCCCTGGGTTGGCTGCTGGTCCTGGCTTCCCTGGCCGAGGCGGGCCTCTCCTACCGTCTGCCCCAGAAGCACGCCGTGGAAAAGATCAGCTTCGATTGGGCCCAGTACCGGCGCGGCCGCTACCTGCGGGACAACCTCCAGGCCGCCTACGGCAACCGCGTCATCTGGCTCTCCATCATCGGCCTCAGTGTCTTCTGGTCCATCTCCCAGGTGATCCTGGCGGTCTTTCCGGCCTTCGCCAAAGAGACGCTGGGGGAAACCAACACCGTGGTCATTCAGGGCCTGCTGGCCTGCTCCGGTCTCGGCATCATCCTGGGCTCCATCGTCGCCGGCAAGGTCTCGCGCGACTACATCGAGACGGCCCTGATCCCGGTAGGGGCGGTTGGCATCGCCATCGCCCTCTTCCTGGTCCCCGGCCTCCAATCCACCTGGGCCCACGCCTTCAATTTCTTCATGATCGGCGTCCTGGGCGGCTTCTTCCTGGTGCCCCTCAACGCCCTGATCCAGTTTAACGCCGGCGAGCAGGGCCTGGGCCGGGTGCTGGCCGCCAATAACTTCATTCAGAACATCTGGATGCTGGCCTTCCTGGGCATTACGGTCGCCGCCGCCTATGTCGAGATCGGCGACGTCACCCTCATCCTCGGGCTCGCCCTGGTGGCCCTGATCGGGGCCCTCTACACCCTTTACCAACTCCCCCAGTCCCTGGTCCGTTTCCTCATTCGGCACCTGGTCGCCACCCGCTTCCGGCTCAAGGTTATCGGCCTGGATAACCTGCCAGCCCAGGGCGGGGTCATGCTGCTCGGCAACCATATCAGTTGGCTGGACTGGGCCCTGGTGCAGATGGCCTGCCCGCGCCCGGTGCGGTTCGTCATGGAGCGGGAGATCTATGAGCGCTGGTACCTGAAGCGTTTCCTGGACTTCTTCGAGGTGGTGCCCATCTCCCGCGGCAGCAGCCGTCATGCCATCGCCACCCTGGCCCGGCTGCTGGAGGGGGGCGAGGTGGTGTGCATCTTCCCCGAGGGGACCATCAGCAAGAACGGCCAGGTTTCCGAGTTCAAGCGCGGCTTTGAACTCTCGGCGCGCCAGGTCGCGGCGGGGACCGATGCGGTCCTGGTGCCCTTTTACCTGCGTGGCTTGTGGGGCACCTGGTTTTCCTACGCCACCGCCACCCTCCGCCGGAGCCGCGAGGAGGGCCGGTTAAGGGCGGTGGTAGTCGCCTTCGGGGCACCCCTGCCCCTGGCATCCAGTGCCGAGCAAGTCAAACAGGCGGTTTTCGAGTTGTCAGTCACCACCTGGCAAGACTATGTTCGGGGCTTGCCCACCCTGCCGGTGAGCTGGCTGCGCACTGCCAAGCGGGCCCCGGGCCAGGTGACCCTGATCGAATCCAGCGGCACCCACCTGACAAATCGGCGCCTGATCGCCGCCGTCCTGCTCTTCACCCGGCGCATCCGGCGCCTGGCCCCAGAGCCTGCCCTCGGCATCCTGCTCCCCGCCAGCGGCGCCTGCGCCATCGCCAACCTGGCGGGACTCATGGCCGGCAAGCAGGTGGTGAACCTCAACTACACCTCCAGCCCCGAGTCCCTGCGCGCCGCCCTCGCCAGCGCCGGCATCCGGCACGTCATCACGGCGGACCGCTTTCTGACCCGGCTTGCCGCCCGTGGCATCGACCTCGACGCCACCCTGGGCGAGGTCAGCCTCCACCCCATGGAAGCCATGCGGGCCGACATCGGCAAGGTCGCCTCCCTGGGGATGCTCATCCTGGCCTCCCTGCTGCCGGCCGGCGCCCTCTTCACCCTCTTCGGGCGCCGCACCCGACCGGAGGACACCGCCGCCATCCTCTTCTCCAGCGGCAGCGAAGGCGCCCCCAAGGGCGTGGAGCTGACCCATCGCAACATCATGGCCAACATTCGCCAGATCTCGGACCTGCTCAACACCCGGGCCAACGATATCTTCATGGCCAATCTGCCACCCTTCCACGCCTTCGGCCTCACCGTCACCACCTTCCTGCCCCTGGTGGAGGGCATCCCCATGGTCTGCCACCCGGACCCCACCGACGCCTTCGGCAGCGCCAAGGCCATCGCCCGCTACCGCGCCACGGTGCTGTTCGGCACCTCCACCTTCCTGCGGCTTTACACCAAAAACCGCAAGGTTCACCCCCTCATGCTGGACTCCCTGCGGCTGGTGGTGGCGGGGGCCGAGCGCCTGGCCCCGGACGTGCGCGAGGCCTTCATGCTCAAATTCCAGCGGTCTCTCTACGAGGGTTACGGGGCCACCGAGACCACGCCGGTGGCGAGCGTCAATGTCCCGGACACCCTGGATACGGATAACTGGAAGATTCAGACCGGCTTGCGCCCCGGCACCGTGGGCCTGCCCCTGCCGGGCACCAGCTTCCGCATCGTGGACCCGGTCACCCTGGCGACCCTGAACCCGGGCGAGGACGGCCTCATCCTCATCGGCGGGGTCCAGGTCATGAAGGGCTATCTCCAGGACCCGGAGAAGACCGCGGCGGCGGTGGTCGAGTTGGATGGGATGCGCTGGTACAAGACGGGGGACAAGGGCCACCTGGACGTGGACGGCTTCCTAACCATCGTGGACCGCTACTCCCGCTTCGCCAAGGTGGGCGGCGAGATGATCAGCCTGGGGGCGGTGGAGGAACAGGTCCGCCGGGTCCTGGCCGAGCCGGAGCTGGAACTGGCGGCGGTCAATATTCCCGACGAGCGTAAGGGCGAACAGATCCTGCTGCTGGCGGCGGCGGACCTGGATGCCGAGGCCCTACGCCGGTCCCTGCTGACCGCTGGCGTCAACCCCCTGAGCATCCCCGCCGAGGTGCGTCGGGTGGAGGCCATCCCCAAGCTCGGCAGCGGCAAGACCGACTTCGGCGCCGTCAAGCGCCTGGCCAATGAGCGGGTCTGAAGGCCCCTCTTTATCGGAGGACCTTACGCATCAAGACCTCGTCCTGCCCGGCCATCACCAAGTCCGCGATGACGCCAATTGGGCGAAAGCCGGCCTGCTCGTAGAAACGCCGGGCGCCGGCGTTGAAGCCCGAAACCAGCAGCCAGAGGTTGGCGGTCCGCTCGCGATAGCGCGACTCGATAAACGCCAGTGCCGCGCGACCGACCCCCCGGCCCTGGGCCCCGGGGAGCACGGCGAACAGCTCGATATAGGCCCCGCGCAGCCAGGGATAGCGCACCACCACCAACCCCTGGGGCTCGCCACTGCGCATCGCGAGGTAACGGGTCACCTCCGGATGGGGTGACTCAAGCCCACGGGTCAGGGCCTCGGCGCCATAACCCAGGGTCTTCCAGGGGTCCATGCCCGCCAGGGTTCTACCCATCTCCGCGGCCAGTCCCGGCTCCAGGGCCGCCAGGGCATGAAACTCCAGGGGCCCGTTCCTCATTTGCCGGTGCCCCGCCCGAACAGGGCATCATAGCGGCGGTTGTCGCCGGGGCGCTCCTCGTAACAGGCCTCGACGGCGACCGGGCGGCCGGCGGCCAGCAGTTCACTCAGGGTCACGAATTGATAACCCTGCCGCTGCAATTCCGGGATGAAGAGGGACAGTGAGCGGGCGGTGTTCCAGCCACGCCCGTTGGCATGGGCAACGACGATGGCCCCAGGGTGACGCTTGACGCCGGCGAGGACCGCCTGGGCGATGGCCTGGGCGCTCTGGCCCTTGGCGGGATCCCCGGTGACCACGGACCACTGGATAGCGGCAAGCCCGAGTCCGGCGGTAGCCTCCAGTGCGTCCGAGTTGCAGGTGCCATAGGGAAAGCGGAAGACCGCCGGCCATTCCGGAATCCGCTCCAGGGCCGCGGGCCCGGCCACCCGGGCGCAGGAACGCTCGGCCAGCTCCCGGCGCAGCACCTGGTACTGGGCCTGGGTCCAGAGTATCTGGTCCCGCGCCTCGGGGCCGGACACGACGCGCTGGTTGGCATGGGTCCAGGCGTGATTGCCGATCTCAAAGCGGGGGTCGGCCATGAGTTGCATGGCCTGCTCCGGGTGGGTGCGCAGCCACTTGCCGCCAGCGAAGAAGGTCGCCTTGACCCCGTGCTCGCGCAAGGTTGCCACCAGCTCGGCGTCATAGCCGGCGCGCTCGTTGGCCTGCTCGCAGAGATCGAAAGTCAGCGCCACCAGCCGCGCCTGGTGGTCCGCGGGCTCCACCGCCCGGATGGAGCCGCGCAGCCCGGCGGCCAGGGGTGGCAGGGCGGTTTCGGCGGCCCGGATGGCCCAGTCCGGAGGCGGGACGCGGTCCGGCTTCAGGCCTCCCTGGATCATCCGGTCCCGAGGCGAACCGGCGAGTTGGGCCGGGGTCCAACAGGCCTGGAGGATCGCC
>JBASIS010000117.1:0-8810 GCA_049654905.1 Chromatiaceae bacterium | reverse complement strand
ACCAAAAGGATACGTGTCTGGTTTTGCAACATCGCCTAAGTCTCCGAATCGGTGGCCAACCCTGGTCTTGGTTTCAAAACCTCCCGATGCTCCCGATCGTTACGGCTAATCTTCCGCGCCTTCGCCTGGCCACCGCTCCTCTTGCTGGTGGCATTCTTAAGCAAGACATAAATAGGTCGCCGAACCCACCGGATCAATGAGAATTCGCAGGAGGCCAGGTATATGGGGGAAATCCCCCATATACCTGCGTGACCAGCCATGGGAGCCTATCTTCAGGGAAAGCTTTGTCAAGAGCTCTTTCCGTCTCGCTGATTTCGTTACCAAACCAAGGTGAGCGTCATAATGCCTAAGAATTTGTATCCGCCTGGGGACACCAGGACAAAATATCCAAAAATATCAATGCTAAAACGACTCGTATTTGCCACCATCCTGGGCCTTGGCATGGGCACCGCCACTGCCGACACTAGCCCGGACCGGCCCATTCTCACTAAGTCCGGCCAGCAGGCCGCCATCCAGGCCGCCGCCGCCGCCGTGCGCCGGCAGGCCGCGCCCACCGAACAACTCGGGGCCAAAACCGCGGCCCTGGGCGCGGAAGTCGTCCCCCAGGCGGTACCACCCACATCTCCAGTGGACCAAACCAAGATACCTCACTACTTCGGACCCTTTCCGAACTGGGCTAACAGCCCCTTGACCCTTCCCGACGTCAAGGTGACGATCAATGGAGATGGTCAGGACGCGCAAGCGACCGCCACGGTCGGAGCCAATGGCCTAATCTCAGGTATTACTATCGATAATCCGGGTAATGGCTACACCTTTGCGACCGTCACCATCCGCCGCGCCAGCGATGGCTGGGATGGCGGTGCCAGGGCCGTCCCCACGGTCACCCGCGGGGCGGTCGTTACAAGCATTGATATATTAACCAAAGGCGCGGGCTACACCGCCCCGCAGGTCAAGGTCATCGGTGGAGGTACGGCGATCGCCGCCACGGCCACCGCTTATGGTAGTGTCAATGCGATCTCGGTTACCAGTGGAGGGAGCGGTTACACCATACCCACCGTGGCCATCGATTTGCCCACAAGTCCGGACGGCGTCATGGCTCAAGCCCATGCCGTTTGTGACAACGATCCCAACGCCGCCTGTGGCACGGCCGGCCCAGGTACGGTCACTGGCATTATCGTGGACCAACCTGGATCGGGGTATACCGTGGCACCGGACATCCACCTTCGGGATGGTACCGCGGCGGACCCTATTCGTAACAATCCCGGCACCGGGGCGGATGCGAAGTCCACCTTACGGATTGAGAGCGTTGCCCTGAATACCTTCGGCTCCGGTTACGCCACTGTCCCCACCGTCGCCATCACCGACGCCCCCGGCGGCATCGGCGCCGGCGCAACCGCCAAGGCCTACATACTAAGGGGTGCCATAACCAACATCGCCCTCACCGTCAAGGGCTCCGGCTATGTAACCCAGGGCGGCATCAAGAAGTTCTACGATACCTTGCCAAAACTCTGCAATCCCGCGGTTGCCGGCAGTTGCGATGCGGCCAAGAATAACCTTGGTCAATTCATCCCCTTGGGGGTGCCCGACACCACCACCTTCGGAGCTACCTTCGCGACGGATGGCACCCCGATCCCGGCGTCCGACTACTATGTCATCGCCCTGGTGGAATACCGCAAACGGATGAGTTCTTCCTTGCCTAATAGCGGCACCCTGGTCCGCGGCTATGTTCAGCTCAAGACCGACGATGATGGTAATGTGGTGAGTTTCGGACCGGATGGGTATGTAACCGAGCCCCAATGGCTGGGGCCCATCCTCGCTGCTCGCAAGGACAAGCCGGTTCGCGTCACCTTCTACAACCTGCTGCCCACGGGCCAAGACGGCGACCTCTTTATCCCCACCGACTCCACCCTCATGGGTTCCGGCACCATTGGGAACTGGCCGACCACCGAGGGCGATGGCACCGTTCTGGACGAGATACGCAATCCCGCCTGCACCGTGGACTCTCAGTACGTTGACCCGGACGGCAGGGGTTGTTTCAAACAAAACCGCGCCACCTTGCATTTGCACGGTGGCCTCAGCCCCTGGATCAGTGATGGTACCCCCCATCAGTGGATCACCCCGACCGGCGAGAACACCACCTATCCCGAGGGCGTCAGTGTCGGCAACGTGCCCGATATGGGCTCCGTTGGCTGTGATGGCATGACCGACGGCTGCATGACCTTCTACTACACCAACCAGCAATCCGCCCGGTTGATGTTCTACCATGACCATGCCTGGGGCATTACCCGGCTCAACGTCTATGCGGGCGAGGCGGCTGGCTACATCATCTCCGACCCGACCGAGGATAAACTGATCGCCGATGGCGTCATTCCGGGACCGGCCGACCAGATCCCGCTCATCATCCAGGACCGCACCTATGTGCCCGAAACCGCCCAGCTCTCCGAGCAGGACCCAACCTGGGACGTCACGCGCTGGGGCAGCTATGGCGACTTCTGGTATCACCACGTCTACATGCCCGCCCAGAATCCTGGCGATGCCAGCGGCATGAGCGCCTATGGCCGGTGGATGTTCGGGCCCTGGTTCTGGCCGCCCGCCACCCCGCAATTCCCGCCCATTGCCAACCCTTACTACAACATGGATCCCAATGCCATCCCGCCTTTCTCGGTGGCCCTGGCAACCCCCTGTAACATTGACGACCCGGACACCTGGCAGTACCAAACGGACCCCTTCTGCGAGCCGCCCCTGATCCCCGGCACGCCGAACATCGCCGCGGGCATGGAGCAATTCAACGACACGCCCGTCGTCAACGGTACCCTCTACCCCACGACCACCCTGCAACCGAAGGCCTATCGTTTCCGCGTCCTCAACGCCGCCAATGACCGCTTCTGGAACTTGCAGTGGTATGTGGCCGATCCATCAACGGCCAGCACGCAGAAGAATGCCCTAGGCCAGCTAATTGGTGGCACCGAAGTGGCGCTCAATCCCCAGGAGCTAGCGGCTGCCCACCTCGACCCCGTGGCCTTCCCGACCCCGGTGCAAAGCGCGGCGACGGCGGGCCCGGACTGGATTCAGATCGGCAACGAGGGTGGCTTCCTGCCGGCCCCGGTTGTCATCGATGGTCAGCAGTTCACCACCTGGATCACCGACCCCACCCGTTTCGACGTGGGCAACGTGGACCTACACTCCCTGCTGCTGGCGCCCGCCGAGCGGGCCGATGTTATCGTGGACTTCTCGAAATTCGCGGGCAGGACCCTGATCCTCTACAACGACGCCCCCGCCGCCTTCCCGGCGCGGGTTCCCAGCTATGACTACTACACCGGTGGACCAGACCTGTCCCCCGTAGGCGCACCGACCATCCTGCCGGGCTACGGTCCCAACACCCGCACCATCATGCAGGTTAAGGTCGCCGCCTCTACCCCGGCCCCGGCCTTTAACCTGGACAAGCTGAAAACCGCCTTTGAATTCAAGGCTAATGGCACCGGCGTCTTCGAGGCCGGCCAGCACCCCATCATCATCGGGCAGTCGGTCTATAACAGCGCCTATGGCAAGGCCTTCGCCAGCGGTGGCGATTGCAACCTTCCGGGCGTCGAAAGCGACATCTGTGATGGCTATGGCCGTATCGCCAACCAGGGTGGGGAAATGTTTGGGTTTAACACCCTCATCACGGGCACCACGGGCAAACTCAAGGTGCGACTCGAGCCTAAGGCCATCCATGACGAGATGAACTCAGCGGCCTTTGATGAATTTGGCCGCATGTCCGCCAACATGGGTCTGGAGGTATTCCCGGCCACGCCGGCCTTGCAGAACATTGTTCTTTATCCTTACGTCAACCCCCAAACCGAGCTCATCGACGGTACCAAACTGCCTTCCAGCATGGACGTGATGCCCATCTCCGTGGCAGATGATGGCACCCAGATCTGGAAGATTACCCACAATGGCGTTGACACCCACCCTCTGCACTTCCACCTCTACGACGTGCAGGTGCTCAATCGGGTAGCCTGGGATAATATCATCAGTGTGCCGGACGCCAATGAACTGGGCTGGAAGGAAACGGTGCGGGTCAATCCGCTCCAGGACACCTTCGTCGCCCTGCGGCCGGTGCTGCCGGTACTGCCCTTCGAGTTGCCGAACAGCATCCGCCTGATGAATCCCATGACCCCCCCGGGTTCGGAGATGGGCTTCAATCCTAGGGACGCCGCGGGTAACCCGACCGACCCGATCCTCAACCAGCTCGTCAACTACGGTTGGGAATACGTCTGGCACTGCCACATCCTGAGCCATGAAGAGATGGACATGATGCGGCCCCAGTCGGTAGCTGTTCCACCCATCGTTCCGGACCAGTTGGCCTCTAGCATTGACGCCGGCCATGTGAAACTGACCTGGATGGACAACTCGATCACCGAGACGGCCTTCCTGGTGCAGCGGTCAACGGATGGCACCACTTGGGTAGATGTCGGCACGGATCCGTCCCCGTTAGACGTGACCAATACCAAGGGCGTGGTGCGTACTCTCACCGATCCCGCTACCTATAACCCAGACGAAGCCCTTCAGTACCGCGTCATCGCCCAGAACACCATCGGCTACGGTGGCCAGTTCATGAGCATGACGGCGGAGTCAATATCTGACTCTATCATCGTGGGTGGAATCGCAGTGACTGCGCCTTCGGATTTGTTAGCGGTGGCGGGTGCCGGACCAAGCGTCACGCTCAACTTTACGCATAATGCGACTGATGAGACCGGCTTTGTCATTGAACGGCAACTCAATGGTGGGTCATGGGTCCAGATTGACACGCTTGGCCCCAATGTTGTGACCTACCTCGACACGACCGTTAAGGGCGGTGTCAATGACGCCTCACCGAACAACGCTTACCGCTATCGGGTGGCGGCGGTGAATCTTGTGAAGAAGTCGGACTATGCGGTTTCTATTGAAGTAGTGGTCACGAAATTCCCGACGGCCCCGGCCAATGTGGGAATCCAGTGGACCGATTCGACAACGGGCTATGTTGTCTGGACGGATGCCTCGACGAACGAGACGCGCTTCCAAGTGCAGACTTGGGACGGATCGAACTGGGTTAATTCCGGACCGCCAATTGACCGAGATCCAACACAGTCTCACCAGACGGATGAAGTGTTAACCCAAGCATTGTCCGGTGCTAATACTCTCTATCGGGTTCTGGCCCAAAATGTGACGGGCTCCACCGTTTCTGTGGACGTAAGCCTGGCCAAAACGGTGGCGCCCATCGGTGTGTCGGTTACTCGAACGGATGCTACCCATGCCACGCTCGCCTGGACGGATGCTTCGAATAACGAGACGAGCTTCCAAGTGCAGACCTCGATCAATAACGGCACCACCTGGACCAATACCAATGCCGCTATTGCGCGATCCGGTGTCCTGCCGAACTCCGTAGGAGAGGGGTTAACCTCGACCCTCGGGGTAACCGCGAGCACCAACAGCTTGTACCGGGTGCTGGCCAATAATGGTGCAGGCTCCTCGCCCTCCGGAAGCGTGAGACTGAACAACACCGTGGCTCCGGATGCCCCCGGTCCGGTTGCCCCCGATGCGCCTACGGTCAACTGCGTCAGAGTGGGCTTGACGGGATACGCCAACTGCACGGTCACCTGGACCGACCTCTCGAATAACAATACGAGCTTCCAGGTCCAGAGGGCGAACAACCCGGGGTTCAGCCTCGCGGTCAACAATACTCCCGCCCTGACCGCGAACGCCGTAACGACCACCTTTACCAACCTGTCGCGTACCTTACCCTGGTACTTCAGGGTCAGGGCCGTCAATAATTCGGGAAGCCCGTACTCGGGTTGGGTAACTGCGAAGCCTTCCCCGTACCCGTTGCCCATTAACTAAGGGAACAGCCCCGAAACCGGGGTTGCGGATTTCCTCGCAACCCCGGCTCCCAGTCCGATTTAAGGTTGGCTCGCCAGGAAGGCGGCTAGGGGTTTCCCCTCCCGGACCAGGCATTGATGGGCGCCTGGAAATCGGGGATTCCGTTGTTCAATTCCTCGCCTCGTCCCTACCGGGACGGGGCTTTTTTTTGCCACCCGCAGCCGATACAAGATCTGGGGTTAACAGCGTTGCAGGGGCCTTTCTTAATGGCTGATGGTTGAGCCCGTATCCATGTCTGGACCACTGCCCCAGGGCGGTTGGTTGCCTACGCCGCCAGCAGGCGCCAGCCGATGTTCTCTCCCCCGCGCAGGGGTCTGACCTGGGTTGTCCCGAAGTGATAGCTGTCCGGCACTTGCCAGGTCTCCCGTCGTAGCCGGATCGTTTCCTGGTTGCGGGGCAGACCGTACCAGTCGGCGCCATGAAAACTGGCGAAGCCCTCTAGCTTGTCCAGTGCCTCCGCCTGATCGAAGGCCTCCGCGTAGAGTTCGATGGCGGCGTGGGCGCTGTAAATTCCAGCGCAGCCGCAGGCGCTCTCCTTGGCCTCGAGCGCATGGGGGGCGCTGTCCGTGCCCAGAAAGAAACGGGGATGGCCGCTGGTGGCCGCCGCCACCAGGGCCTGGCGATGGTGTTCGCGCTTAAGGACGGGCAGGCAGTAATAATGGGGGTGAATACCCCCGGCCAGGATGGCGTTGCGGTTGTAGAGGAGATGCTGGGGGGTGATGGTGGCGGCCAGGGTCGGCGGCCCCTCGCGGACCAGGTCGGCGGCGTCCGCCGTGGTGATATGTTCAAAGACGATCCGTAACCCGGGAAAGTCGCGGAGCAGGGGCAGCAGGGAGGCCTCGATGAAGCGCTGTTCGCGATCGAAGACATCAATCTCGGTATCGGTCGCCTCGCCATGCACCAACAGGGGCATGCCAGTCTCCTCCATGACTGCCAGTACCGGTTGGATGTGCTCCAGCCGGGTGACACCGTTCTCGGCGTTCGTCGTCGCCCCGGCGGGGTAGAGCTTGGCCGCGATGACGGCGTTGGAGGCCTGGGCGCGCCGAATCTCCTCCGGCGCCGTGCTGTCCGTCAGATAGAGGGTCATAAGGGGGGTGAAATTCAGGCCCTCGGGTAAGGCCACCTGGATACGCTTCCGGTAGGCGATGGCCTGGCTCGTGGTCACCACCGGGGGCTTGAGGTTGGGCATGACGATGGCGCGCGCGAAGCAGCGCGCCGTGTGGGGCAGGACCGAGGCCATCTCGGCGCCATCGCGCAGATGCAGGTGCCAATCGTCGGGGCGGGTGATCTGGAGTTCCTGGGTCATGTTGGGCTTGCCGATGGGGTTGCGATTAGGCGACCGGGGCTAGGAGGCGGGGGGCCACGCCGTCGCCTTTGGGTTAAGGTCGGCTCGGAGGGCGGTATCCCTGCCTGTCCGAGCCACAAACAAAGAGGCGGCCTTTTTTGCCGCCATACTTATTGGGCGCCAACCCGTCATACCCCTCTCCCCAGCCCTCCCCCACAAGGGGGGAGGGAGCAAGGGAATCAGTGGCTTGAGCTACCGCACCCAACCCATGCGGCCGAGGGTCTGAACACTTACGTTGGGCAAAAGCTAGGCTGGGAAATTAGTTCTTGGTAGGTGCTGGAGTGGCGGGCGCCGTAGCCGGTGTAGTGGTGGGCGCTTTTGCCGGTGCGGCGGGAACCTTCGCGGGCGTAGCGGGAGCCGGAGCGGCGGGAACCTTGACGGGGGCGGCGGGCGCCTGAACTGGGGCGGCGGGTGCCTGAACTGGGGCGGCGGGGACCTTGACGGGAGCAGCCGGGGCCTGAGCCGGGGTGATGGGTGGCTTAGCCGGAGCGGCCGGGGCTACGGGTGCCTTGGCCGGAGCAGCCGGGGCCTGAGTGGGGGCGGCGGCGGCTTCCTCGCCAGTCTTCCTCTCACCCTTGGACTTGCAATAGGCGGCGACCTCCTTGCCATCCTGACGCTTATAGCCACTGACCCAGGAGCACCCGGGATTGGCGCCACAGGCGGTCTGGTCGAGGCCCTTACACTCCGAGGCGGCCTGGACGGCGAGGCTGGGCAGGACCAGGAGGGCGCCTAGGGCGATAAAGGAAATGGGCTTGGTCATAGGGGTGTCTCCTTAAGTTTCTTGTAGGTGTTCGCGGGATTATTTCCTCGCGATGGGGAGCATAAACGAGGGGCACCCCACCCTCAAGCTGGAATTTACGGGCTATCAAGCCATTACAGTGGGGCTGAATGTTCGGCGAGCTTCAGATAGCTTCCGTGGAGTTCATCGGTCTTTGCCAGGAGGTCCTCCAGGGTACCGCTATTGTCGATCAGGTCATCGGCGCCCTGGCGGCGGGTCTCGCGCCCGACCTGGCTGGCGAGAATCGGGCGGACTTCCTCCGCGGTCAGACCGTTGCGAGCCATGACCCTGGCGATTTGCAGGGGTTCGGGCAGGTCCACCACCAGGATACGGTCGGCGATATCGGTCCAGCCGGTCTCGAACAGGAGCGGGATGGCGAGCACGGCATAGGGCGCCTGGACCCGGTCCAGTTCCTGGTCCATACGGGCGCGGATCAGGGGGTGGAGGATGGCTTCTAGCCGGTGGCGGGCGCGGGTGTCGCTAAAGATCAGCCCCCGCATGGCGACCCGATCCAGGCTGCCGTCGGCGGCGAGGGCTTCGGAGCCAAAGGCCGTGGCGATGGTGGCCATGGCCGCGCCACCCGGGGCGGTGAGGGCGTGGGCGAGGTGGTCGGTGTCGATGACGGCCGCGCCCAGTTCCGCCAGCCGCTCGGCGACCGTGGTCTTGCCGCTGCCGATGCCGCCGGTCAGGGCGACGACCAGCCGGGGACGGCCCGCTGGCATCATGGACCTAACTCAGCCCGCTCCAGTGGAGGTAGGCGCCATTGATGCCTTCGCCCCAGAGCAGGGC
>JBASIS010000116.1:0-1760 GCA_049654905.1 Chromatiaceae bacterium | reverse complement strand
CGGCAAGACCGAGAAGACGCTTATCGACCCGCACGCCGAGGTTTCACAAATGTAGTGACCAACCCGGCCGCGAAAAACTATAATTCATTGAAAATATGCGGCAGGCTGGGTTGGGGTGACAAAGATGGGCTAGCGCCAGCTCCTCGGAGGGACCGCGGCATCCGCCGGCTCGCTCCCGCCCGGGCTGCGCGGGACAGATGGGCCGCCCAATGCAGCATAGGCCCGCGTCCGGCCGTGTCGATCCGGGACGCGCCTGCGAATCTCGGCGATGGGAAGGCCGAGATGACGGATCCCGCAGCCTACCACGCCTGGTACGCCACTCCAAGCGGGGCCTGGATCGCCGGGCGGGAACTCGCCCTCTTAGACGAACTACTGCGCCCACACCCCGGGGAATCCCGGTCTGCTGCACCGGCGCAGCCTGCTGTCCCTCTCGAAGCACGGGCGCGGGGGCTATCGCGGGGCCCGTTGGGACCTCTTGGGCGAGGTCCTGGGCTGGGCAGAGGATCTGACGCCGCCCCCCGAGCCCTCGGCCCGCTTTGCCCTGTTCCTGCCGAGCGGTGGATCTCTCGCGCAGCGCGCCGAATCCCTGATGCCCCCGCAGGTTCCGCTCGGGGGCTTCCTCGCCGTCTGCCTGCGACGGTACTGACCCTTGACGAGCATCCCTATGCGCAACACAGACACCCTAGCACTTGGAGACCCTGGGGCTGGAGCGGGAGAGCTTCGACCTCATCGTCTCCAACTGCGTCATCAACCTCTCCCCGGACAAGGACGTGGTGCTGCGCGCTGTCCTGCGGCTGCTCAAGCCTGGCGGCGAGCTGTATTTCTCGGATGTCTACGCCGACCGCCGCGTGCCCTCCGTAGTGCGCGACGACCCGGTGCTGTACGGCGAATGCCTGGGCGGCGTCCTGTACTGGAACGACTTTCTCCAGCTCGCGCGGCACCAGGGATTCGCCGACCCCCCGCCTGGTGGAGGACCGCCCCATCGCCGTCACCGACCCCACCCTGGCGGCACGTACCCAAGGCATCGGCTTCGATTCCGCCACCTACCGGCTGTTCAAGCTAGAGGGACTGGAGCCGGCGTGCGAGGACTACGGCCAGGCGGTGGTCTACCGGGGGGATATCGCCAGCCACGAGCAGCGGTACGTCCTGGACAAGCACCATCGGATCGACGCCGGGCGGGTATTCCCGGTCTGCGGCAACACCTGGTGAATGCTGCACGAGACGCGCTTGCGACCGCACTTCGATTTCATCGGCGACTTCAGCCGGCACTACGGGGGCTTCGCGGGCTGTGGCGGCGGGTTGCCCTTCACGGCCGGCAACCCGGAGACGGCAGCGGCCTGTTGCTGACCAGGGCCGCTTCTCCTGCACGGTTTCGGGGCCTGCTGCTGAGGCGCTCCGCCTAGCCTGCACTGCGGGAAAGCCCTGCCACATTAACTGCGACCAGGATCAGGTTGGTATGGTAGCCACCGCCTGATAGGGAACGCTGCCCGGTGTCCCCACCGTCTCCAGGTTCCAGGTGACCACTCGCAGCGCCTGATCGGCCAGGGCCAGGGGGGCGAGCAGGGCCAAGCAGGGCGCTGGTTGTGGTGAGGACGGGCGGCAGGGGGTGGGGGCAGGTGAGAGGCAGCCGTGGGGCTTGATAACCTAAAAGGCGGGTCTGCGCTGGGACGACCGCCTGATCTATAGCCATTTAATGGGATATCCAGACATTTTTATTGCGCAGCATATCGGGTTTCTGGAAGATGGAAGAACGAAATCAC
>JBASIS010000115.1:0-5649 GCA_049654905.1 Chromatiaceae bacterium | reverse complement strand
AGACAGAAGGGACTGGATCAAGGCCACGCCCAGGATGCCGCGGGTCACGCTGCGCACCGTAGCCATGGCGAGTTCGGTAAATTCGAGTCCACGATCACCGGCCAGTCGACGGGCGATGATGCTCGTTGCCCGTTGGGTCTCGTTCTCATGGGCAAGCAACACCCCCGCGATGGCGATGGCCACGAAGAATTGCAGGATGCCAATCCCCGCCCCGGCAGCCGATCCACCCAACCAGCTCAGGGCCACCTTGATCTGGGGCGCGACCTGCAGCAGGGCGCCCTTCAGGTTGTAGGAGGCGTGATACCACAGGTCATGGGTATAAGACCCCACCAGGGGCAAATCCTTGACCCAGGAGGGAGGAGGCGGGACATCCCGGGCACCGGCCTCGAAGGCGTGCAGCAGCACCTCTCCCCCCTCCATGACCGACCCACTCAGCAGGAGCGCCGGTACCAACAGCACCGCGAAGGTTATCAGGGCGGTCAGGGTCGCGGCCAGAACGGACCTGCCACCCAGGGTCTTCAGGAGGCGCTGATAAAGGGGGTGAAGACCGATGGCGATGATCAGACCCCATAGGCCCGGCACGATAAAGTGGCGCACGATATCAAAACACAGGGACACCAGAATGATGATCAGCGCGATACGGATGAATATCTCGATGGCCCGGTCCGTGATATGACGGTCCGCTTGCGTCACTTCCGCCATGAGGAGGGGACCTCTCTTTCGATTGGGTATCGCGGCTTGGTCGGATCAATAGCTCAAATCATAGTATTCCCGATTCTCATAGTAGCGAGTATTGTTGTTATGGTTGTTATAGTACCCGGTGTTATAATTTCTGTTGTTATAACTCGGGTTGTTGTAATAGCGATCGTTATAGTAGCGATTATTGTAGTTCTCCCTTTCGTTCTGGTCGATGATCAAGCCACCAACGGCTCCAACACCGGCGCCAATCAAAGCCCCCGTGCCCGCATCACCACTCATGGAACCGATCGCGGCTCCGGTGGCGGCGCCTAATAGCGCGCCACTGCCCGCTCGTTCAGGGGTGGTTGTGCCACATCCCGACAGAGCGATAGCGGCGAGAGTGAGCATGAGTAGAGAGATAGTATTGCCTTTCATGATCCTTGCTCCTACAGAAGGGATTGAGGGTGTCACGGGTAGCTTTAGGCCGGGCACGACCCCAGGGATGATCCGGCCATCAGTTACACGCGACCTGCTAGACTCGCTCAGCGCGAGTTAGGCCTGTCAGTGCTCCCAATTGAAAGATTCAGTGGCCGAGCCATTCTCTGGAACGCCCATTTCCTGCTGGTATTGCTGGCCGTCGTAATCCAGCGTCACGAGATACCGACCCTGGGGCACCCTGGCATAGAACATGGGTCCCTTGGAATCGGTGTCGACCAGGGTCCTCTGGTCAGCCATATCCTGGATGCGCACCCGAACGCTATTGGGTTGATAATCCTTATCATCAATCGAGAAGAGCAACCGCAGGTTGTATTGGCGCCTGACGGCTTCCATACGTTCATATTCGTTGGGGCCAGTGCCACCACTGATGTAGGAAATATCACTCGTGTGGGGGCGGGGCTCCATCGTTGCAGCGGGCTGGCCCGCTGGGGGTCGGATCGCCCATTCCGTTGTACCTTGGGCCGGGATCGAGCCGACCGGTTCTACCCAATAGAAATTCTCGATCGTGGCTCCCTCGTTGGAAATATTGAAATTGCGCGTCTTGATTTTACCCCGATTGTCAAGGGTCAGGGCATAGTTACCGGGTGATAACTGGGCATAGAACCAGGGGCCATTCGAAATGGCATCGAGCAAAGTGGTACCCGCTTTATCCTGGATGCGTACTTTAACGCCAGAAAGATACTCGCCACCGTTGACCGCGAACATCAGCCGGAGATTGAACTGCGACTTGGCCGCCTCCATCCTGCCGCGTTCGTCATAACCCACTCCGCCACTGGCATAAGGGACACTGGTGGGATTGGCGGGGCTGGCGGCGGGGGTGGAGGGTTCGGCGAGAACGACGGATTGGGCATTAGCGACTTGGCCGCCGATACCCAGGACCATTAAGACTGGGATCAGGGTGGCGTGGATAGATGTTTTCATAGTTAATCCTGTGTGATGATAGTAAGAAGCAAGGGTAAATAACCTAACCTGAAGTAAGTGACGGGCCAGGCCCGTCAACAACGAACTAGTGGTCTAGTTCATACTCACATGTCACGTTTGACGTCCCTTGCGGTATCGGTGACGGTGTCGCCGCCGGCCGAGATATCCTTACCGGCGCCTTCCATGGTATTGCAGCCGATCAGACCTACTAGCGACATCAGCAGGATGAGTAGTAGTGTAAGTTGTTTCATGATTAATACCTTTGCATAGGTGTTGGGTTGTTATTTGTATTTCCGATGCCAGCGCTCATCAGCGTGCCGACATCAGCCCCATGACGCCGATAACGATCAAGTACACGGCCACAAAATAACTAAGAAATCTAGGCGCCACGAGGATCAATATCCCTACCAGGATGGCAAGTACCGGCTCGATGGCGATATGGCTGAGACTGAGATTCATAGGATGCCTCGTTGGTTTTTTCGTATGGTGTTGGGTGATTGTCGTAGCGACTCCACCCGCCTTTTGCTCTGGCATATTTTAAATATAAACCTGATTCTCGGAATTTATTGTGCGCCAGGGTACATAGCAGGCTTAAATTTTTGGGCACACTCCCGTGACTAGATGGCCATGGGGTTGGCCAGTCTTTAAAGAGGTTATCAAGCAGAGTTCCGCAACCCTTACCAGGGCAGCGTTAGAGGAGAGGCCAGGATGGCAAGAGATCCGGGGTGGGTGCCGGGTTAACCCGCGAGGAGAGCCCGGCGCATCGCGCTAGGCGAATTGCTCGGCATAGTCAGCGATTAGAGCGACGTAGCAGCCACAGGCCGCCACTTCCAGACCCGGCCGATCGAGAATCCGGATATCACCCCGAACATAGTGGATCAGGCCGCGTTGTTGCAGCGCCCCCGCGGCGATGGTAATGCCGCTCCTGCGCACTCCCAGCATGATGGCCAGGACTTCATGGGTTAAGTGGAAATGATCGGCGTGCGCCCGGTCATGGGTCATGAGCAGCCAGCGCGCCAGGCGCGGCTCGATTTCATGAAAATGCGTGCAGGAGGCGGATTGGGCGAACTGTGTCAACAAAACATAAAGATAACGGTAAATGATCCGCCTCAGGCCAGGATCAATGAGCAATTCCTGCTGAAATCGCTCGCTGGTTATCCGCCAGGCGGTGCCGGAACCCTGGACCACTGCCCGCATGGGGGCGGTCAGTACCCCCAGCGCCAGGGTCGCGCCGAGCATGCCCTCATTGCCGATCAGCCCCATTTCCAGGGGCCGAAAGCGGCCCATGATGGTGACGAGGGCGATGATCCCCTTCAGCGGGAAATAGGCATGGGTGTAGGGCTCATCCGATTCACACAGGACATCACCCGTCACAAGTTCAACCGGCTCGCACCGTGCCAGGGTCCATGCCTGCTCATCAGGCGTCAAGCCTGCGATCAAGAGGTTTAACGGAAGGCTTAGCGATGAGGCTGACATTGACTCCTCCTTTAATGACCAACATCCAGGAAGGACTTGGGACCCGTCGGTCTTGGGGCGCCGGGAATTAGACAATTCGGCTTTTCGGCGTTATGACTAGAATATAGCCCAGCTTCACGGCGCTCTCCGTGCGCTAAATAACATTGGAATCATGCCAACGGAGCGTCAAGTACCTGGAAGTTGCGGCCCTGGCGATTCCCGTGGCTCCTTCGCCTCTTGTTGAGCCCCCCCCGAGCCTGTAGCATACGGCTCGTTTCAGGTGTCCCGAGGGTTTCCACCCGAGGGGTGAAACGGGAAGCCGGTGCCTCGCCACCCTGCCAGGGTGGGCGACCATGCCGGCGCTGCCCCCGCAACGGTAGGCGAATCAAGGCGGATCAAGATGCCACTGCGTTTCGACGTGGGAAGGCGATCCAGCCCGGTCCTTGACCACTCGCGAGCCCGGAGACCGGCCTGAAATAGATCGCGGACAAGGTGGCTGGCGTTGGCGCGGCGAGCAGGATACTGTTCCCGCTGGCGTTTTCCCCTGGTCCGCCCAGCCTGGCCGACCGGCGCACGGGTGGTGCGCCAGAGGAAGTTGCATTGCAATCCGTTCATTCCCCCCCCCTGGCCTGGCATCCCCAGGTCTGCTCCCGGCCCTCCGCCCGGTACCCAGCCCCGAGCTGGTTGGGTTCATCATGACCCCCGCCGATGTCACCGACCCGGACCAACGTCACCGGGATCGCATGCAGCGCAAGAAGCAGTTGATCGATGCCGCCATCGCCCGGGCCGACCGGGAACAGGGCCTGCTGCTGGTGCTCACGGGTAACGGCAAGGGTAAATCCAGTTCGGCCTTTGGCATGGTGGCCCGGGCCCTGGGGCATGGCCTCCAGGTAGGGGTCGCCCAGTTCATCAAAGGCTGTCAGGATACGGGGGAGGAGGCCTTTTTCCGTCGCCAGCCCGGGGTGACCTGGCGGGTGCTGGGCGAGGGCTTCACCTGGGATACCCGGGACCGCGCCCGGGACGCGGAGACCGCCCAGCGGGGCTGGGTCCAGGCGCGGGCCATGCTTCGCGATCCCGCCCTGGGTCTGGTGGTGCTCGATGAACTCACCTATCCCATCAAATACGGCTGGCTGGATATCGTATCGGTCTTGGCCGACCTGGCGGCCCGTCCGCCCGGCCAGCATGTGGTCATTACCGGGCGTGCCGCCCCCGAGGCCCTGTGCGCGCTGGCGGACACCGTCACCGAGATGGCCGATCTCAAGCACGCCTTTCGCGCCGGGGTCAAGGCCCAGAAGGGAATCGATCTGTGACCGCCCTAAAGGTGTCCCAGCCTGCACGCAGCGGCGGCGCCATTCTCGGCGTGCCCGGGAACCCTCGGCCGTGAACCGTCGCGCCTGTCCCGCCCTTTTGCTGGCCGCCCCGGCCTCCGGGCAGGGCAAGACCACGGTCACGGCGGCCCTGGCCCGTTATCACCGGGACCTGGGCCGGCGGGTGCGGGTCTTCAAGACGGGTCCGGACTTTCTGGACCCCATGATTCTGGAGCAGGCCTCCGGGGCACCGGTCTATCAGCTCGATCTTTGGATGGGTGGCGAGGCCCACTGCCGTCAACTGCTGTACCAGGCGGCGGGCGAGGCGGACCTCATCCTGATCGAGGGTGTCATGGGGCTCTTCGATGGCGAGCCTTCCAGCGCCGATCTGGCGACCCTCCTGGGCATTCCGATCCTTGCCATCATCGATGCCAGCCACATGGCCCAGACCTTTGGCGCCCTGGCGCATGGCCTGGCGAGCTACCGGCCAGGACTGCCCTTCGCCGGGGTCTTCGCCAATCGCGTCGCGGGCGAACGTCATTACCAGATGCTGGCCGAGAGCCTGCCGCCCGGGCTGACCGCCCAGGGCTGGCTGCCGCGCGACGCGGACATCGCCCTACCCTCCCGCCACCTGGGGCTGGTGCAGGCCGCGCAGATCGCTGACCTGGAGGCGCGCCTGGACCAGGCCGCGGCGGCCCTCCGGCTAAGGGATCCGGCCCTGCCAGCGGCAGTCACTTTTAGCCCTGTCGTCGGTCCTGAGCCGGTTAATACCTTTCCGGCAAGCGCTGAT
>JBASIS010000114.1:0-23839 GCA_049654905.1 Chromatiaceae bacterium | reverse complement strand
AACCCAAGCCGGTGCTCATGGCTGCCTTTGGCCTGGACGAGGCCCAGGCCGTCTATGTCCTCAACACCCGGCTGCGCCAGCTCGCCCGCCTGGAGGAGATGCGCATCCGCGCCGAGCAGGCCGAGTTGGCGGCGGAGCGCGATGGCCTGGCGCGCCTCCTGGGGGACGAGACCGCGCTGCGCGGCCTGATCCAGGACGAGATCCGCCGGGATGCCGACAAGTATGGCGACGACCGGCGCTCGCCGCTCCAGGAGGCCCGCCTCGCCATCGCCCTCGACGACAGCGAACTCAGCCCCAGCGAGCCGGTCACCGTGGTCCTGTCCGAGAAGGGCTGGGTGCGGGCCGCCAAGGGCCACGACATCGACCCTAGCAGCCTGGCCTACAAGGCCGGGGACGTCTACCTCGCGGCCGCCCGGCTGAAATCCAATCAGGCTGTCATCTTTCTCGACAGCACCGGGCGTAGCTACTCCTTACCCGCCATGAGCCTACCTTCCGCGCGCGGTCAGGGCGAACCTCTCACCGGCAAGCTGACCCCGCCCCCGGGCGCCCGCTTCGTCGCCGTCCTGGGGGGCGAGGGTGGCCAGCGGGTCATCCTCGCCAGTGATGCCGGCTATGGCTTCGTCACCACCCTCGATGACCTCCAGGCCAAGCCCAAGGGTGGCAAGGCGGTCCTGAGCCTGCCTGCAGGGGCTCGGGTTATGCCACCCCCGCTGGTGTTCAACAGTGGTTCCGACCGCCTGGCGGTGATCGGTTCCGGCGGGCATCTGCTGGTATTCCCCATCGCCGAGCTGCCGGAGATGCCCCGGGGCAAGGGCAACAAGCTCATCGCCATCCCTAAGGCCAAGCCGGGGGAGGAGCAGGAGCGGGTCAGCCACCTGGCGGTGGTTCATCAGGGCGGCGGCCTGGTCATCATCGCCGGCAAGCGGCGCTATAGCCTCAAGCCCGCCGATCTGGATGCCTTCCAGGGGGAGCGGGGGAGAAGGGGGCGGCTGTTGCCGCGGGGGTTTCAGCGGGTGGAGGGGGTGGAGGTGGCTTGACCGCTGGCAGACACGAGGGGCATGCCCGTGCTCCCTATTCGTTGTCGGCCAATTCCGGGTCCCAACCCTTTCGCCGCGCGGACTGGATGACCCGGTCGTAGAGTTCGGCGTGGCGTTGTTGCAGTTCCGGGGGCAGGCGGCTGGGCAGGTTGCCGACCTTGTCCCATTCATCTTGCACCCGTTCCATCAGGCCCTGCATACGACCGATATCCCAGCCCCGGCAATCTTCCGTTTCCGGGATAAAACCGAACAGCCAACCGTCCAGCACAATCCGGCCCAACTGGGTTATGCCGTGATGGTCGTTGTCGAGGCCTGCGTAGAGGTTTTCCATAGTCCGTTCCTATCGGGTGAGGCCGGCATAGAGCAGCGGCAGCTTTTCGGGCAGTCGCTGCACATGATCCACGACCATGTAGTTGTTCTGCCCAAAAATCCGTGAGACGTAATTATCCGCGCGCGGGTCCAGGCTCATGCAGTAAGTGACGACACCCAGCTTGGCGACTTCCTCCACCGCCTTCTTGGTGTCGTAGCGCAGATACTGCGGATCGCGCACGTCCACGTCCGCCGGTTCGCCGTCGGTGATGACGATGAGCAACTTCTTGGCCGAGCGCTGAAGTTGCAGGTGGTGGCCGGCATGGCGGATGGCCGCGCCCATGCGGGTGGAGAGTTGCCCGGTCATGCCCGCCAACCGGGACTTGGGTGTCTCGTCCCAGTGCTGGTCGAAGTCCTTGAAACGGTAGTACTCAACGTCGTGGCGTCCATCCGAGCAAAAGCCATGAATCGCGAAGGGGTCGCCGACCTTGTTGATGGCGTCGGCCAATAGCACGCAGGCTTGCTGGGTCAGTTCGCGTACCGAATATTCCTGGTCTTGGACCTTTTCATTGGTCGATTCGGATAAATCCAGCAGCACCAGGATCGAGAAATCGCGGGTCTTGCGCACGCTGCGCATCATGATGCGCGGATCTGGCTGATTGCCCAGGCGGATGTCGATTAAGCTGCCAATGGCCGCGTTGATGTCGATTTCGTCACCGTCCTCCAGCCTGCGAATCCGCTGCACGCCCTGGGGCTGCATGGCATCAAGCAGGAACTTCATGCGGTGAATCTCGCGCTTGTATTGGGTGGTAATGGCGTCGATGACCTGCAAATCGCCGGCCTTGGCGCGTTTTTCCAGCACGGTGGCCCAGGCCGGGCGCTCCAACTGAATCTGATAATCCCACTCGGAATAGTGGTACGGGTCGGACACCGGTTCCTTACCTTCCAGTTCGTTGAAGCTCTTGCCCATGTCCTCGTAGGGAAACAACTCCGTGTTCAGTACCCAGATTTCCTCGGCATCGTCGCCGGCGGTTTCGATATCGACCTCGTTAGCCATCTCGATCGCGCTGACGTATTTGCGCACCTGCTTGATGGACTCGTAGCCGGCGTTGGCGGCCTTGTGGAAATCAAATTCCTCGAATTCCCAGAAATAGCGATTGTCATCGCGATAGGGAGCGGTGAGCAGATCGGTGCGCGGATTGAAGGGGATCTGCTTGCGCGCGAGGCTGGGCGCCAACGTAACGCCGATGTCCCAGCTGGTGTGGTTGTCCTCCAGCCGGTCCTGGGCCAGGGCGAACAGGGCGCGGCTTTCGATTATCCAGGGGTCGCTATCCTGATAACCGTCGTCGAGCAGGGCGCGCGCCAGGCGATCGAGGTAGTCGCCCACGCTCTTGTTCATCTCCGGCGTGGCGGTGTGCAGCCTGCTCCAGAGTTGCTTGAGACCCGGGAAGCGGCGGATCGACAGGGTTTCGACGCGGGCGTCTTCGATGACCGCAATCACCACCATCTGCAGGGGGTTCAAGGCTTCGGCGGAGATGGGCCGCCGGGTTTCGACCAGATGGGCGGCGCAATGGGCGGCGGTGGCGCGGTACAGTTCCAGACCAGAAACCGGCGCTTGGCCCTCCGGGGCGAAATCGTCGAGGGCATCGGGCAGATGCAGCAGGTAGTCCTCGATGTAGGGCCGGTAGCCCTCGCGGGTCTCGAAGTCGCCCGCCGTGGGGCGCATGAAGAAATCGCGGGCCCACAAGGCACGCAGATACATATTGATGCGCCGCTGTACGTCAACCAGCAGGGTGCCCTTGCGCTCTTTTTGAAGCATCGCCAGCGACTCTTTGGAGTCGAGGCTGAAGTACTTGATCTGCTCTTCGTAGTGGGTGCGGTGGGCGTGGGCGCCCCACAGGGCCCAGCGCCGCAGACCACCCAGGGTCAGTTGCTGGAACAGCACTTCCAGCTTGTCGAGCATGGGACGCACCCCGCGCGGCGCCTGCGCGATCAGAGTGTTGATGAATTGCAGATAATTGAGGAAAAGCTGGGCGTCGCCCAGCCGGTTGGCGGCGGTGGGCGAGGTGGCGAGCAGCAGTTCGATCACCGCGCCGGAGGTCCTGGAGGCGAGCGCAAGGGAAGCCGTGGCGAGATCGCCGATCACGTCCTCGCCGACCTCCTTGGCCACTTGCGGGGCTTCCGTGATCCATGTCTCGACCAGCGAGTCGGCCTTGCCGAGTCCGCGGATGGCGGACGCGCCCTTCAGATAATTGTCCAGACCGCGCGGCGAGAATACCTTGGTGGCCTCGTGCCAGTTGGCGTGCAACATCTCCTGGCTGTGGGGCGACAGATTCTCCAGCAGTTCGGCGTAATCAGCGAGATTGATCGACATGGTTAACCTCGGTTGGCGTCATCTAACCCGGATGTGGCGCGGCGGAATTCAGGAGGCGTGCTCCGCATTCCCGGATTTCGCTAAGACTGCATCCGGGCTATACGGGGTGCATCCTCAGAAGAAGGTGGTGACCGCCGCATCCAGGGCGTCGCGCATATCCGGATCGTCGGTGATCGGGCGCACCAGCGCGACGCGGCAGGCGGCCTCGGGTTTCACCCCCTTGGCGATCAGGCTGCCGGCGTAGATCAGCATACGGGTGGAGAGGCCTTCGTCCAGGCCGTGGCCCTTGAGGTTTCGCGAACGCTCGGCGATCGACACCAGCTTGCCGGCCACTTCGGCGGAAGCACCGGATTCGTGCACGACGATTTCCGTTTCGATGGCGTGCTCGGGATAGGTGAAGTCCAGCCCCCCAAAGCGCTGCTTGGTGGATTGTTTCAGATCCTTCATCAGGCTCTGGTAGCCGGGGTTGTAGGAAATCACAATCTGGAAATCGGGGTGGGCATGGACCAGTTCGCCCTTCTTCTCCAGCGGCAGTACCCGGCGGTTGTCGGTCAAGGGGTGGATCACCACGGTGGTGTCCTGGCGCGCCTCGACCACTTCATCGAGATACACGACGGCCCCAAAGCGCGCGCCGATGGCTAGCGGGCCATCCTGCCATTCGGTGCCCTGGGCGGAAAGCAGGAAGCGACCAACCAGGTCGCTGGCGGTCATGTCTTCATTGCAGGCCACGGTAATCAGCGGCTTGCCGAGCCTGTAGGCCATGTATTCGACGAAGCGGGTCTTGCCGCAGCCGGTTGGGCCCTTCAGCATCATCGGCATGCGGACGGAATAGGCGGCCTCGAACAGTTCCACTTCGTCGGCGACGGCACGGTAGTAGGGTTCCAGGCCGATGCGGTATTGATCGACAATGTTGCTCATTGCGTCCTCCGTAGGGTGCGCCGTGCGCACCGTCTTGAATGGGTGCGCACGGCACACCCTACCCGGCCCCCGCCAGGGGCCGGTACTTCGGTTGATGCGCGAATCAGACCGTCTTGCCGCGGAAGATGACCATGGCCGCGCCCTGCGACTGCTTAAAGTTGTCGTAGCCGACCAGACGCACATGGTTGTTGGGGTTGGCCTTGTGGCAGGCCTCGGCCTCGGCGAGTACCACATCGACGTCGGTTTCGCCGAACATGGGTAGCTTCCACATGTACCAGTAGGAGTCCATCAGGTATTCAGGCTCGATGTGCTCGATGGACGGGTTCCAGCCCTTCTTTACCAGGTACTCGACCTGCTTCTTGATGCCGGCCGCGTCCATGGCCGGGAGGTAAGAGAAGGTCTCGAACTTGCGGCTGGCGGGATCGCTCAAGCGGCTTTGGTAATCCAAAACTTCAGACATGATATTTCCTCTTCAATTGTTTATCTGTGACCCGGATGGCGCGCGCCGCGCGCCTGAGATGTCCTAGCGTCAAACCCTTGGGTTTACTTGTGGGCCACGTCCAGCTTGTCCACGGTGTCAAACTCGAACTTGATCTCTTTCCAGGTTTCCATGGCGATCTTCAGTTCCGGGCTGTGCGCGGCGGCAGCGGTCAGGATTTCCTTGCCTTCTTTTTCCAGGGTGCGGCCCTGGTTGCGGGCTTCCACGCAGGCTTCCAGCGCAACGCGGTTGGCGGCGGCGCCGGCGGCGTTGCCCCAGGGGTGGCCGAGCGTGCCGCCACCGAACTGCAGCACGGAGTCGTCACCGAAGATATTGACCAGCGCGGGCATGTGCCACACGTGGATACCACCGGACGCAACCGGGATCACGCCGGGCATGGAACCCCAGTCCTGATCGAAGAAGAGGCCGCGGCTACGGTCTTCCTTGATGAACTTGTCACGCATGGTGTCGATCCAGCCCAGGGTCGCTTCGCGGTCGCCTTCCAGCTTGCCGACGACGGTACCGGAGTGCAGGTGATCGCCACCCGACAGACGCAGCACCTTGGTCAGCACGCGGAAGTGGATACCGTGGTGCGGGTTGCGGTCGAGCACGGCGTGCATGGCGCGGTGGATGTGCAGCAGCATGCCGTTGTCGCGACACCAGTTGGCCAGACCCGTGTTGGCGGTCAGGCCGCCAGTCAGGTAGTCGTGCATGATGATGGGTGCGCCGATTTCCTTGGCGAACTCGGCCCGCTTGTACATCTCTTCCGGGGTAGGAGCGGTGACGTTCAGGTAGTGGCCCTTGCGCTCGCCGGTCTCGCGCTGCGCCTTCAGGGTCGCTTCGTGCACGAAGGAGAAACGGTCACGCCAACGCATGAAGGGCTGACTGTTGACGTTCTCGTCGTCCTTGGTGAAGTCCAGACCGCCGCGCAGGCACTCGTACACGGCACGGCCGTAGTTCTTGGCGGACAGACCCAGCTTTGGCTTGATGGTGCAGCCCAGCAGGGGACGGCCATACTTGTTCATGCGGTCGCGCTCGACCTGGATACCGGCGGGCGGGCCACCACAGGTCTTGACGTAGGCGATCGGGAAGCGGATGTCTTCCAGACGCAGGGCGCGCAGCGCCTTGAAGCCGAACACGTTGCCGACCAGCGAGGTCAGCACGTTGACCACGGAGCCTTCTTCGAACAGGTCGATCGGGTAGGCCACGAAGGCGTAGAAGCAGGTATCGTCGCCGGGCACGTCTTCGATACGATAGGCGCGGCCCTTGTAGTAATCCAGGTCGGTCAGCAGATCGGTCCATACCGTGGTCCAGGTGCCCGTGGAGGACTCGGCGGCCACGGCGGCGGCGACTTCCTCCCGCGGCACACCCGGTTGCGGGGTGACCTTGAAGCAGGCAAGGATGTCGGTATCCAGCGGGGTATAGTCTGGGGTCCAGTAAGTCTGGCGGTATTCCTTTACGCCAGCGTTGTAGGTCTTTACGGCCATGGTTCGCTCCATAGAGTCAGTGGATCGGTAGGTCGCCCGCGCCGGTCCTCGCCCTTGGGCAAAAAACAGGCATCAGTGAACGACCTGGTAAACTTTAGGGCAAATAATCTATAAATAACAATAGTGTTTATATATTAGAACCATTTACTCTTGTATATGATCCATCACTGGACTCTGCAACAGATGCGCCTGTTCGAGGCCGTGGCGCGGCACCGTAGCTTCACGCGCGCGGCGGAAGAACTGCATCTGACCCAGCCGGCGGTCTCCATCCAGATCAAGCGCCTGGGGGACAGCATCGGCATGCCGCTCATAGAGCAGGTCGGCAAGAAACTCTTTCTCACCCACGCTGGCGAGGAGGTTTACGCCACGTCCCGCGAGGTAGCGGGCCAGCTCAAGCAGCTTGCTGGCACCCTGGCCGACATGAAGGGCCGGGTGGCCGGTCCGCTGCGCATCGGCGCCGTGAGTTCGGCGAAATTCTTCCTGCCGGATTTTCTGGGCCGCTTTCTCCGCGAGCACCCAGATGTCAAGCCCCTCCTCAAGGTGACCAACCGGGAACGAGTGATCGAGCGCCTCATCGCCAACGAAGACGATTTCGTGGTCATGGGCCAGGTGCCGGGAGACCTGTCCCTGAGTGTCCATCCCTTCCTGGAGAATGTCCTGGTGCCGATTGCCCACCCTGACCACCCCCTAGCACGCGAACGCGGGATTCCGCTGGAGCAATTCGCCGCGGAACGTTTTCTGATGCGCGAGCCGGGCTCCGGCACACGATTGACGACCGAGCGCCTGCTGACCGAGCGGGGCATCTTGGCCAACACCTACATGGAACTGGGGTCCAGCGAGGCGATCAAGCAGGCTGTTATGGCGGGGCTAGGCGTGTCGGTTCAGTCCATGAGTAGCATGTCCCTGGAGGTGGAAATTGGTCGTATCGCGATGCTGGACGTGGCGGGCTTACCACTCCGCGGGATGTGGCATGCCGTGCATCTGCAAGGCAAGCACTTGAGCCTGACCGCCACGACCTTCCTGGAATTCCTGGTGACGGAACGACAAGACGGATAAGGTGGGCTGAAATCAGGCTGGGCGCGGGGATATGTTCAATACTCGGCCTGGTATATGTAGTCGTGGGCGTGAATCCAGCAGGCTCAGCGCGGCATGGAAGTCGCGCTGCAAGCGCCGGTGCGGATCCCGTGCCTCTGGCGTATAGAAGACCGCCTGGTAAGCCACCGCCTCATCCGGTGACGTGCGCGCCTGGGGTTTGAAACTTCGCCAGGCAATTTCCACCCAGCGTTTGTACTGGCTATCCACCCCAACGCCAGGGTCACCGTCACCACCGCCGGCAGGTCCTCGGGAATCTCGATGCCCTGCCTTCAGGAACCGGGCGGGCGCGGCGTCTGCGCCAGCCCTCCCTGCGACAACAGCGCCTTCAGTTCTCGGATGTCTTCGCGCAACGCCTGCACCTCGCTATGCAGATCCGCTTCGAGATGCTCACTGACCTGCGCCACCGCCGCGACCGTCTCCCGATGTTCCGTCTCGCTATAGCTCTGCATGGCGTTGACGATGATGGCGATGAACAAGTTGAGCATGGTGAAGGTGGCCACCAGGATGAAAGGCACGAAAAATGCCCAGGCATAGGGGAAGCTTTCCATCACCGGCCGGGCTATGCCCATCGACCAGCTTTCCAAGGTCATGATCTGGAACAGGGTATAGAGCGAGCGCCCCAGGTGGCCGAACCATTCCGGGTAGGCGGCGGCGAACAGATTGGTGGCGATCACCGCGAACACGTAATAGATGATCGCCAGCAGCAACGCGATGGAAAAGAGCCCCGGGATGGCCCCAAGCAGGGCGCTCACCACGCGCCGCATGGAGGGCACCAGGGTCAGTAGCCGCAGCACGCGCAAGACGCGCAAGGCGCGCAGCACGGCGAGCGGCCCGGCTGCCGGGACCAGGGCGATGGCGACGACGGCGAAATCGAACAGGCTCCAGGGGTCGCGCCAGAAGGCGCCCCGATGCACATAAAGCCGTAGAGCAATCTCCACCACGAACACGCTCAGGATCGCTTGATCCAGCGCCAGCATTGGCCCGCCCGCTGCTGCCATGGCGGCGGGCCAAGTCTCCAGCCCGAGCAAGACGGCGTTGATTATGATCAGGGCGATGATGGTGCCCTGCACGCGGGCATTGGCAATGAAGCCGCCCAGCTTGGTGCGCAGGCTTGCTGGGCCAGGCGGTACGACGCGATTTGTCATTTGGGATACCTCACCAGGGGCGTCGGGTGGCCAGCCATGCACGCCCACGTGGCGGTCGGCTGTTGCCAACTCATCGCCAAACAATCAGTGGGATGGCTGGTTGCGGGTGACGATCAGGTTGGCGATGACGCTCGCCCCATCAGCACCGCGACGATGGCCAGCGAGGCCTGTACCGGCACATGATACCAGGGCGCGATCGGCATCTTGGTGCCGATGAAGGTCAGTACCCTGGCCAGACCCTGCTCCAGCAGGTGGCAGCGATCCGCCACGTCGGCGAGCAGGAAATATCAGGCTCGCAGTCCCATGATGGTAAAGACGTTGGAGGTGAAGACGATGAAGGGGTCGGTGGTGATGGCGAAGGTGGCCGGGATGGAGTCCACCGTGAATGAGTATTGGCGCAAGAGTCGGGTCGCAATACGCGCGCCTGCGCATAGAGCAGCGAGACGATGGTGGACTCCAGGCCCCAGCGAAAGGGGCTGCCGTCCAGCATCCAGTCCACCTGTCCGCCCAGTGCCGTGCGCAACATGAGGCGACGCTCCATCTCTGGTATCCCGGCGGCCCAGTCTAGGGCCTGGTCGGCGGAGGCTATATGCACGATCAGCGGGTGGTCGGCCGGGCGCCCCTTAGTTGACGCAGTTCGAGGCGCGGCTCGGCGTCACGCTGTTCTGGCGTACCGGGCGCCGTTTGGAGCTGACCGAGACCGGGCGGCTGGCCTTGTCCTATGCGGAGGAATTCTTCCAGGTCAGCGCGGAGCTGGAGGAAATCCTGCGCGGGGGCCAGGGGGACAGGGCTTTTCCATTCCGGGTAGGCATTGCCGACGTGGTGCCCAAATCCATCGCCCACCGTCTGCTGGCGCCAGCGCTCGCGCTGCCGGAACCCATGCGCCTGGTGTGCCGGGAAGACCGCCTCGACCACCTGCTGGCAGAACTGGCCATCCACCGCCTGGACATGGTGCTGGCCGACCGGCCGATGCCGCCCGGCATGGACGTGAAAGGCTACAGCCACCCCCTGGGCGAATGCGGCGTGGCCTTCTTCGCCACGGACGATGTGGCCATAGGCCTGACGGGTGGCTTCCCGGACAGCCTGAACGGCGCGCCCCTGCTCATCCCTGGCGAGGACAGCGCCCTGCGCGCACCGCTTACGCGCTGGCTGGAGCGTCAAGGCTTACGGCCACGTATCGTGGGCGAGTTCGACGACAGTGCGCTGATGAAGGCCTTCGGCAAGGCGGGCGCCGGAATCTTTCCCGCACCCATCGTCACCGGCCGGGAAACGGAAAGCCAGTATGGCGTGATCCGGCTGGGTGAAACGGGCGAACTGCGGGAGCGATTCTTCGCTATCTCGGTGGAACGTCGGCTGACCCACCCTGCGGTGCGGGCGGTGAGCGAGGGCGCACGGGCGGGGTTGTTCGCCGGGGATGTGGCCTGACCGCCGGAGGCATAGAACTTCAAAGGGCCCGAGTCACCGCTTTATGGGTTTAGGCGCCAAGATCCCAGCCGGCAAGTGGCTGCGCGTCGAGGTCGGCGACTCGCCGCTCTGACACCCTTGGTTCCCCCCGCTGCCCAAAATCCGCCGTGGTTTAGGGGCTGATTCGGGAGGTCATCCCGCTAGCGGAGTCGAGCAGAAGCTTGAGAGAGATAGCCAGGGAGGCGGTGACGAGGGCTGGGCGGATGAGACGGGTGCCGTGGCGGATGACGAGGTGGGAGCCGAGCCAGGCGCCGAGGAATTGGCCGGCGGCCATGAGGAGGCCGTAGCGCCACAGGACATGGCCACTCGGGAGAAAGAAGAGGAGGGCGGCGAGGTTGCTGGCGAAATTGAGGAGCTTGGCGTGGGCGGTGGCGCGGCTGAGGTTGTAGCCCAGCAGGGCGACATAGCCCATGGCGAGGAAGCTGCCGGTGCCGGGTCCGAAAAAGCCGTCGTAAAAGCCGATGGGCAGGGCGACCAGGAAGGCGAAGGCACTCTGGCTCAGGCGTTGGCGGGCGTCGAGGTCGGAGACCCGGGGGGAGAAGAGAAAATACAAGCTGAAGGCGATGAGGAGGGCGGGGATCAGCCAGGGAGGCAGGTCGCCGCCGATGTGGCGGACGAATAGGACGCCACTGGCGGCACCCACGAAGGCGCAGCTAAAGGCCAGGGCCGCCGGGCGGAGGTCGATGAGATCCTGGCGCAGGAAATTGGCGCTGGCGGCGGCGGTACCAAAAACGCCCTGGGCCTTGTTGGTCGCCAGGGCCTCCAGGGGCCCCAGGCCCGCCCAGAGTAGGGCCGGCAGGGTAATGAGGCCGCCGCCGCCCGCGATGGCGTCCACCAGACCCGCGGCTAGGGCCAGGATGAAGAGGAGTATTTCGGTTTCCACGGGCTGGGAATGCGGAATTTGGATTGAAAAAACGGGGTCGGGGCATTAGTTTAGGCTCTTTCCAGCCGTCACCCCCTCCTTGCTTCATGCCCGCCCTTGTCGTCCGCCAGCTCCGCAAGACTTATCGCAATGGCTTCGAGGCCCTCAAGGGCGTGGACCTGACGGTTGATGTCGGCGATTTCTTCGCCCTGCTGGGCCCCAATGGGGCTGGCAAATCGACCCTGATCGGTATTCTCGCCTCCCTGGTGAACAAGACCGAGGGTGAGGTCACCGTCTTTGGTCACGACCTGGACCGGGAGCCGGAGGCGGTAAAGGCCTGTCTGGGCCTGGTGCCCCAGGAGTTCAATTTCAATATCTTTTTGCCTGTCGTGGAGGTGCTCCTCAATCAGGCGGGCTATTACGGCATCTCGCGCCCCGAGGCCCTGTCCCGGGCGGAATTCTATCTGCGCAAGCTGGAGTTGTGGGATCGGCGCAATACCGAGATGCGCCAGCTCTCGGGCGGGCTCAAGCGCCGCCTCATGATTGCGCGCGGCCTTATCCATCGGCCGCGCCTGCTGATCCTGGACGAGCCGACCGCTGGGGTGGATATTGAGATTCGCCGCAGCATGTGGGAGTTTCTGCGTGAACTCAACGCCCAGGGTACCACCATCATCCTGACCACCCACTATTTAGAGGAGGCGGAGAGCCTCTGCCGCCATATCGCCATTATCAACCGGGGGCGGGTGGCCGAGCGCGAGGGCATGACCCGGCTCCTGGGGCGGCTGGAGGCTGAGACCTTGGTGCTTAATCTGAAGCAGCCACTGACCGAGGCGCCCCACTTGCCCGACTTCCCCGCCGTGCTGCTGGATGATATGAGCCTGGAGGTGGAACTGGTGCGCGGCCAGACCGTCAATAACCTCTTTAGCGCCTTGTCCCGCCGGGGCATCGAGGTGGTCAGCCTGCGCAACAAGCAGAATCGGCTGGAGCGGCTGTTTCTGGATGCCCTGGATAAGGGCGGCGGGGAGACGTCATGAGTCAAGGCACGAGCCGCGTCGTAACCCCGGGCATGGGCCGCTGGGGCCGCTATTGGGTTGCCTTCAGTACCATTCTGCGCAAGGAGATCCTGCGGTTCTCCCGCATCTGGGTGCAGACCCTGCTGCCCTCCGTCATCACCACGGCCCTCTATTTTGTGATTTTTGGCCGCCTGATCGGCGAACGCATCGGCCCCATGGAGGGCTTCGCCTATCTGGACTTTATCGTCCCCGGGCTGGTGCTGATGTCGGTCATCACCAACGCCTACGCCAACGTCGTCTCCTCTTTCTACTCCAGCAAGTTTTCCCGCTATGTGGAGGAGTTGCTGGTAGCGCCGGTGCCCAACTGGGTGATACTGGCGGGCTATGTCGGCGGGGGGGTAGCGCGGGGCCTGACCGTGGGCGTGGCGGTGACCCTGGTCGCCCTGGTCTTCACCGACCTGCAGATCCATAGTTATCTGGCGAGCCTGGCGGTTTTTACGTTGACGGCCATTCTCTTTGCCCTCGGCGGCTTCATCAACGCGGTCTATGCCAACAGCTTCGACGACATCTCCATCATCCCGACCTTTGTCCTCACGCCCCTGACCTACCTCGGCGGGGTTTTCTATTCAATTGATCTGCTCCCGGACTTTTGGCGCTTCCTGTCGCAGGGCAATCCGGTGCTCTACATGGTGAATGCCTTTCGCTATGGCTTTTTGGGAGTGAGCGACATCAACCTGGGGGTGGCCTTCTCCCTAATCCTGGGCTTTATCGTCGCCTTGACCTTCTTCTGCCTGCGCCTGCTCGACCGGGGGGTGGGGGTCAAATCGTGACGGAGGTTGCCGCGGCAAGCCACCCATGGGACCATGGGCCGCATTTTTACCCCAGGCTGCCCCCAGGCGGCCTGTCTTTGCCCTTGACCCGATCCCGGCGCCCGCTCGCCGCGAGGATTTAGCCCAGTGACCCGGCGCTATCGCGACGAAAATGACCAGGACTACGACGATGATGAAGATGGGTCCCAGCCCCCCCGGCGCCGGAGCCTGCTGGTCCGGGTGCTGCGCCTCCTGGCCGGGACCCTCTTGGTTGCGGGTCTGGCAACTACGCTGGCCGTTGTTATCTATGCTATTCCCCTCGATACCACCGTGCGGGAGAAGTTCGAGGGTAAGCGCTGGGCCCTGCCGGCCCGGGTTTACGCGCGCCCGCTGGAGCTCTATGCTGGCGCGCCCTTATCGTCCGAGGAGTTGTTGGCCGAACTGGAGCGACTGGATTACCGGGAGCTGGCCGAGCCGCCGCGCCCTGGCACCTACCAAGAGGCCGATGGCTACTTTCTGATCCGTACCCGGGGTTTCCAATTCTGGGACGGGGCTGAGCCGGAGCGCTTCATCGCCCTTCAGATCGACGACGACCATATCACCAGCATCACCAATGCCGGCGACGATGGCGAGGAGCCGGCCCTGGTGCGGCTCGATCCGGTCATGATCGACAGCATCTACCCGATTCATAACGAGGACCGCCTCCTGGTCCAGGCCTCGGACCTGCCGCCCCTCCTGATCGATACCCTCAAGGCCGTGGAGGACCGGTCCTTTGGCACCCATGTCGGCGTCAATCCCATGGCTATCCTCCGTGCCTCCATCAAGAACTTCCAGGCCGGGGCCGTGGTCGAGGGCGGTAGCACCCTTACCCAGCAACTGGTCAAGAATTTCTATCTGTCGGACGAACGCAGCCTGGAGCGTAAGATCAACGAGGCCCTTATGGCCATCCTCCTGGAGCTGCGCTATCCCAAGGAAGACATCCTGGAGGCCTATGCCAACGAGATTTACCTGGGCCAGGATGGCAGCCGCGCCATCCACGGCTTTGGGCTCGCCAGCCGTTTCTACTTCAACCGCGAATTGGGTGAATTGGGCGTTCCCGAGACAGCCCTGCTGGTTGCGCTCATCAAGGGTCCTTCCTTTTACGATCCCCGCCGTCATCCCGAGCGGGCCACCGAGCGGCGCAATCTGGTGATCGACGTGATGGCCGACCAGGGCATTATCGACCTGGCCCAGGCCGAGATCACCAAGGCCGTGCCCCTTGGGGTGGGCGCGAAGGGCGGCCGACCGGCGGGCGTCTATCCCGCCTTCACCGACCTGGTGCGCCGGCAACTGAAACGGGACTATCGGGAGGAAGACCTGCGCTCCGAGGGCCTGATCATCTTCACCACCCTTTCGCCGACGATTCAGGGCCAGGCGGAAAAGGCCGTCCGCGAGGGCTTGCCGGCTTTGGAGAAGCTGCGCAAATTCAAGCCTGGCACCCTGGAGGGCGCCGCCGTGGTCGCCTCCGCGGCCCAAGGCGAGGTGCTAGCCCTGGTAGGCGGGCGCGATGCGGATTATGCCGGCTTCAACCGGGCACTGGAGGCGGTACGGCCCATTGGTTCCCTGGTCAAGCCTATGATTTACCTGGAAGCCTTGAGCGATCCCAAGAAGTATAATATTGCCTCGCCTCTGAACGATAATGGAGTCAACCTAGCCATCGGCGATGGTAAGTACTGGGCGCCGAAGAATTATGACGGCAAGACCCATGGCCATGTCCCTCTCTATCTGGCCTTGGCCAAGTCCTATAACCTGGCGACGGTAAACCTGGGCCTGGAATTGGGCCTGGATCGGGTCATCAAGCGCTTCCAGGACCTGGGCGTTCAGCGCAAGATCGAGAAGGTCCCGGCCATGCTGCTGGGTTCCATCTCCCTTTCCCCGGTGGAGGTCGCGCAGGTTTATCAATCCATCGCGGCCAGTGGCTTCCGTGCCCCCCTGCGGGCCATCCGGGATGTCCTCAATACCCAGGGGGAGCCCCTGAATCGCTATCCCCTGGCGGTGGAACCGGCATCCAGCCCCCAGGCCGCCTATCTGCTGACCTGGGCCATGCGCCAGGTGGTCCAGCAAGGGACGGCGACCTGGCTCAAGACGCGCTTGCCCAAGGACCTGGAGGTCGCCGGTAAGACCGGAACCACCAATGAATTGCGGGATAGCTGGTTTGCTGGCTTCAGCGGCGACAAGGTGATCGTGGCCTGGGTCGGGCGCGATGACAACCAGCCCACGGGTCTCACCGGTGGCACGGGGGCCCTGCGCATCTGGGGTGATATCATGGCCAATATCGACAGCCAGCCTCTCCCGGACTTTCCGCCCGATGGCATCGAGATGGTCAACGTCGATCGTTATAATGGCCGGCGCGCTCCCAGGGGTTGTGGACGGGCTATGTCGCTCCCTTTCGATGCGAACGCCTTGCCCACCAAGACCTCGGATTGCGGCGCCGCGCCCCCACCTGAAACGAAGGCCGATGAAGCCCCCGCCGCTGCTCCACCTCCGCCGAAGGAGGAGAAGAAAGACAGCGGGGGCGGGATCGGCGGCTTCCTGCGTGACTTCTTAGGTAACTGATGAACAACATACTGATCTTGCTACTGGCCGCCGCCCTCCTGGCCGGCTGCGCGGGTAAACCCCGGGCCGGAGGGCCTGCGCCCGTCGAAAGTGTCCGTGACCGGAGTGCTCCCAATGCCGTGGCCCCGGCTCCCGTCGAGCCGGTGGTGGATGTTTATGCCTATCGCGGGCCCAACAAGGCCCCAGCCGCTGCGCCGCCTTCCGCCAATCCGCCCAAGGAGTCGGGAGGCTCCTCCGGAACCATGCTGGCCCTGCGTTCCGAGACCCCCGATCCGGGCCGCGCTTCGAGGGCGAATGTCACGCCCAAACCCCAGGAAGTAGATCCGGGCCTGGCCCCGGCCATTGCCTGGACGCCACCCCCCACCGCCGCGGTGGCCCCCAAGCCACCGCCCGCGCAAGTTTTGCCTCCAACTTCGGCCCAGGCTCAGGCGCCGGCTTCCGCCGCCCCATCTAAGACGGGCCCGGCGGTTAACTCAGCCTCCGCGGGCGGCACGCCCCCCAAGGCCCCCACGCCCGTGCCCGTTAAGCCCGCTCCCCCGCCACCTCCGCCGCCTCCCGTCGCCCGGTACACGGCACCCCCACCGGCCGCGCCAGAGCTGCCGGCGGCGGCGTCCTCGCTGGCGGCTCAGGCCGAGAAACAGCGCGAGCGTGGCGATTATGTTGCCGCCGCCGCGACCCTGGAGCGTGCCATCCGTATCCAGCCCCGGGAGGCTTACCTCTGGAACCGGCTGGCGCGGGTGCGGCTTGATCAGAACAACTACGCCCAGGCCGGGTCCCTGGCCCAGAAATCCAATACCCTATCCAAGGACCAGGACCAGATTAAGCAGGACAACTGGGGCATGATCGCCACGACTCGCCGCGCCGCCGGCGACCAGAGCGGGGCCCAGGAGGCGGAAGCTAAGGCCGGCACCCCGTGATGACCAGGGTCCAGCCGCCGGCATCCCTGGCTTTGACGCGGGACCCGTGCCGCCCGCCCAGGGACCAGCGCGCTACCCCCTAGCCCGTGAGCGTGCCCCATTCTTAAGGTAACTCCGCGCGATTTGGCTGAATAGTGAGCAAGGTCGCCGACATCCTGGGTCCCGACGGGCTCCTCGCCCGGCGTCTGGCTGGCTACAACCATCGCCCCCAGCAGGAGGCCATGGCGGAGCAGGTGGCCCAGGTCCTGGCGGAAGGCGGCACCCTGATCTGCGAGGCCGGCACGGGAACTGGCAAAACCTACGCCTATCTGACGCCGGCCCTGCTCTCCGGGCGTAAGGTCCTCATCTCCACCGGCACCCGCAACCTTCAGGATCAGCTTTTCCATCGCGACCTCCCCCTGGTCCGCGATGCCCTGGATATCCCGGTGCGCATCGCTCTGCTCAAAGGGCGGGCTAATTATCTCTGCCCCTACCGTTTGGCCCTGGCCCTCCAGGATCATCATGGCGGGACCACCGAATTCCGCCGCCAGTTGCTGGCGGTGCGCGACTGGGCCAGCGCGACCCGGGTTGGCGATATCGCGGAACTGGCCTTGCCAGATGACGCCCCGGTCTGGCCGGCGGTGACCTCCACCAGCGACAATTGCCTGCGCCAGGATTGCCCGGACTGGGATCAATGCCCCCTGCTCGAGGCCCGCCGTCGCGCCCAGGAGGCGGACCTGGTGGTCGTCAATCACCACCTGCTGTGCGCCGATATCGCCCTGCGCGACGAGGGTTTCGGCGAGATTCTGCCGGGAGCGGATGCCTTCATCGTCGATGAGGCCCATCAGCTGCCGGAGGTGGCGGGCAACTTCTTCGGTACCGCCGTCAGCGGCCGCCAGTTCCTGGAACTGGTCCGCGATACCGAGGCTGAATATGGGCGCGAGGCGGGGGACCTGCCGGAATTTCCCGACATCCTGGCTAACCTGCGTCATGCCGCCCTGGAAATGCGCCTTAGCCTGGGCGAGGAGGCCCGCCGCTCTCCCTGGCGGGATATTGCCGAGGACTCTGCCGCCTCGGCACGACTGGAGGCGTTGCGCCAAGGTCTGGAGGATGTTCAGGCCGCGCTGGAGGCCCTCAAGGGGCGTGGCAAGGGCCTGGACTCCTGCCTGGCCCGTGCTGCCGATCTTGCCACCGGGCTGGCGCGCATCATGGAACCCGCCGTGGATTCGGCCGATATCCGCTGGTTCGAGACCCAGGGCAAGGGCTTTCGCCTCCACCAGACGCCGCTGTCGGTGGCGGGCATTTTCCAGGCCCAGATGGAGCGCTATCCGGCCGCCTGGATCTTTACCTCCGCCACCCTGGCGGTGGCCGAGCGTTTTGATCATTTTGCCAGCCAACTGGGCATCGGCGACGCCCACACGGCCTGTTGGGACAGCCCCTTCGACTACCCCAACCAGGCCCTCTGGTTCGTCCCGCGTGGCCTGCCCGACCCGGCTCTACCCGCCTACGGTGACGCGGTCACCGAACTGGCGGCCCGGATCCTCGCCTTCAGCCGGGGCCGGGCCTTTTTGCTCTTCACCAGCCACCGCGCCCTGCGCCGCGCGGCGGAGCAACTGGAGACCCGGCTGGATTATCCCCTGCTGGTCCAGGGCTCGGCCCCCCGTGGGGAACTGCTTAAACGCTTCCGAGAGCTTGGCAACGCGGTGCTGCTGGGCACCGCCAGCTTCTGGGAGGGGGTGGACGTGCGCGGCGAGGCTCTGTCTTGCGTCATCATCGACAAGCTCCCCTTTGCCTCGCCCGGGGATCCGGTACTGGCGGCCCGCATCGACGCCCTGCGTCAGCAGGGCGGCAACCCCTTTCGGGATTTCCAGTTGCCCCAAGCCGTCATCAGCCTCAAGCAGGGCGCCGGTCGCCTCATCCGTGACGCCACCGACCGGGGCGTCCTGGTGGTCTGCGATCCGCGGCTGCTGTCCAAGCCCTACGGCCATGCCTTCCTCAAGAGTCTGCCACCCATGGCGCGTACCCGTGACCTGGCCCTGGTGGAGCGTTTTTTTGCCGAAGATTCCTTGCGGCCCACCGCCGGACCCTGAACACCATGCGCATCCTGGCCATTGATACCTCCGGCGAGGCCTGTTCCGCCGCCCTCTTGACCGAGAAGGGTCTCCAACAGCGCCTGGCCCTGGAGCCACGCCGCCATGCCGATCTCATCCTGGGCATGGTGGCGGCGCTAATGGAGGAGGCGGATCTGCGGCTCCGGGATCTGGACGCCCTGGCCTTTGGCCGGGGCCCCGGCTCCTTCACCGGCGTGCGCATCGCCACTGCCGTGGTCCAGGGCCTCGCCTTCGGTGCCGATCTGCCGGTCGTCCCGGTCTCTACCCTGGCCGGCCTGGCCCAGGGCCAGCACCGTCGCCAGGGCGCTCGCCAGTGCCTGGCGGCCCTTGATGCCCGCATGGGGGAGCTTTACTGGGGGCGCTATGTCCTGGATGCTCAGGGCCTGATGCGCCTGGTGGGCGAGGAGGCCGTGACGACCCCGGCATTCGCCGACTTGCCGGAGGAGGCCGGCTGGCAAGGGGCCGGTAGCGGTTGGGAGACCTATGGCGACCTGCTGCGCCAGCGCCTGGGGCCGCGCATCGGGCTAACCGACCCGGCTGCCATCTGCGAATCCCAGGACCTGGTCTGGCTCGCCGCCGCCGATGTTGCCGCCGGCTTGGTCCTGCCCCCGGAGCAGGCCCTGCCGGTTTATCTGCGGGATAAGGTCACGCAGGATGCCCCCGGGGTGGCGGGTCGCGACCCGCATCGGGCCCCGAGCCGGTCATCGGGCCTATCTTCCCTCTGACGGCCTGTGGGCCGGGCCATACCCTTTAGTCTCGGGCGGTCCTAGCCATCCGGTGAGGTACCCGGATACTCACGACTTGATTCACGTCAAAGTGGCAGCCAGCCATTCGCGCCATCGTCCCCGACAGCACTCAGAATAATAATGAAGCAGTGCGGAACCGGGCGCCCGGGGAGGCGTCCCGCGATCAAGTGTCCAACACCGGAGGAATTCGCCATGATCACTGTCAGCCTGCGGATGAAGATCGATCAGACGCCGCTCAAACGTGTCCCTGTAGCCATCTGCCTGGACGCGGACGGCTACTGTACCCCGCCCGTGCCCACCGACCGGGAGGGCCGCGCCCGGTTCGACCTCCCCGAAGCCAGCGGTAAGGTCCTGGTTGACGGGGTGGAACGCTACCAGGGGCGGCTGGAGGGGCAGGTCCAGGTGGAACTCTGGTCCCTCACCGAGGCGCCCAACGACTCCCTGGACCTGGACGGCCACATGCCCCTGGGCAGCAATGCCTATCCCAGCATGGAGACCCGGACTCTGGAGGTAGAGGGTCGTCGGGTCCTCACCGATGGCGAGGGCTATCTGGTCAATCCCGCGGACTGGTCCGAGGCCTTCGTCCGGACCCTGGCGGCGGCGGAGGGACTGACCCTCACCGATGCCCATTGGGCATTGATCCGCTACTTACGGGAATACTTCGCTCGGACGGGTACCCAGTCCACGGTGCGCGATATGGTCCGGCACTTCAGCCAGGTCTGGGGCCGGGAAGCCGGCGGCAGCGCTAGTCTGCACCGGCTCTTTCCCCGAGGCGGTCCTCAGAAGCAGGGCAACCGGCTCGCCGGACTGCTCCGTACCAAGGGGGAGCATTAGCCATGGCCCACCCTCCTTCAACCCCTCCCGAAGGGATCGACGACCCCCTGTCGGAGTTGCTACCGGATCTCGCCGAACTCGACGTGATGGAGGCCATGCGCGACATCCAGGGGTACCTGGACATCAGCCCCGGGGATTTCCAGGAACTCTACCGCGCCTCCGTCAGCCACGCCCTGACCCGCCTGGCGGGCAACCCCATGGCCCAGGCCCTGATGCGCGCCGGAGGTCCGGCTCTGATGCCCGAGCAACCCCTGAGCGTGGCGGTGGCGCAACTGGCGGCGGCCGGAGTCAAATCCGCCGCCGTGGTGGACCCCCAAGACCGGGTCGTCGGCCTGCTGTCCGAGACCGACGTCCTGCGCCACCTGGGCGTGGATGCGATTCTGGCCCTGTTGGCGCGCCTGGAGCGGGAGCCCGAGGCCATGAAACGCTGTTGCACGGGGGTTAAGGTGGCGGACGTCATGACCAGCCCGGCCTTGACCCTGCCGGATGACGCCACCCTGCCGGTCATGGCCCGTGCTTTTGCCCGCCACGGCGGGCGCGGCATGCCGGTGGTCGACGGCAGGGGTCGGCTGCTCGGGATGCTGGCCCGCAAGGACCTGATCCACGCCTTCGGGGCCGCCGTACCACACCCCCAGGCAGACTGAATTCGTCTCCGCACCGAGGCTGGGTGTGAAGAGTGTCAAAGTGGTAGGATATACGGCATGTCAACCTTGCCTGACAGTCACGCTACCCGCCGGGAGTCCAACTGATGCGTATCCTCTTCATTCACCCCAACTATCACTCTGGCGGCGCCGAGATTGCCGGTAATTGGCCTCCGGCCTGGGTCGCCTATCTGAGCGGTGCCCTCAAATCCTCGGGCTATGATGACATCCGCTTCGTGGATGCCATGACCAATGATCTGTCCGAGGATCAGGTCCGGGATATTTTGCGCGAGGCCCAGCCTGACCTGGTGGGCTGCACCGCCATCACCCCCTCCATCTACAAGGCCCAACGCGTGCTGGAGATCACGCGGGAAGTCTGCCCCCAGGCAGTGACCGTGCTGGGCGGTATCCACGCCACCTTCATGTATCAGCAGGTGTTGGGCGAAGCCCCCTGGATCGATGCCATCGTCCGGGGCGAGGGGGAGGAGATCATCGTCAACCTGGTGCGCGCGGTGGACGAGGGACGCTGGCCCGCCGATCGCGATCAGGTCCAGGGCATCGCCTATCAGGAAGATGGTCAGATCATCGCCACCCCGGCGGCCCCCACCATCAAGAATCTGGACGCTATTACCCCGGACTGGGGGGTGCTGGAGTGGGAAAAATACATCTACATCCCCCTCAACAAGCGGGTCGCTATCCCCAACATGGCCCGCGGTTGCCCCTATACCTGCTCCTTCTGCTCCCAGTGGAAGTTCTGGCGCGACTATCGCATCCGTGATCCCAAGAAGGTCGTGGATGAGATCGAGACCCTGATGCGGGACCACAATGTCGGTTTCTTCATCCTGGCGGATGAGGAGCCGACCATTAATCGCAAGAAATTCATGGCTTTCTGCGAGGAGTTGATCGCCCGGGATCTCGGCATACTCTGGGGCATCAATACCCGGGTGACCGATATCCTGCGTGACGAGGACGTGCTGCCGCTCTATCGCAAGGCCGGCCTCATCCATGTCTCCCTGGGCACCGAGGCGGCGGCCCAGTTGAAGCTGGATCGCTTCCATAAGGAGACCACCATCGCGGATAACAAGCGCGCCATCGGCCTGCTGCGCGATGCCGGCATCCTGACCGAGGCCCAGTTTATCGTCGGTCTTGAGAACGAGACCAAGGAGACCCTGGAGGAGACTTACCAGATGGCTCGGGACTGGAACCCGGATCTGGCCAACTGGGCCATGTACACGCCCTGGCCCTTCACCGACCTCTTCCGGGAGCTGGGCGACAAGGTCGAGATCTTCGACTACGAGAAGTATAACTTCGTCACCCCCATCATCAAGCCCGAGGCCATGGAACGCGGCGAACTCCTGGACCGGGTAATGCACAATTACCGCCGCTTTTACATGTACAAGGCCTTTTTCTCCTACCCCTGGGCCGGTACCGGGCAACGGCGGCGCTACCTGCTCGGCTGTCTCAAGGCCTTCCTCAAGGCCGGTTTCCAGCGCAAGTTCTACGACCTGGGTAAGGTCAACTATTGGGGACCCCAGTCCAAGAAGAAGGTGGATTTCCACTTCGACACCAGCCGCACCCGGGTGGCGGAGGGCGGTACGGACTGGAAGGCTAAGCACAGCCGCAAGATCAAGGGTGACGTCCAGGCCGAGATCATGGCCTGCGGGGGTGGCAAGGACCAGCTCGATGACGACGCCCTCGAGGCCTTGCTGGTCAAGCCGCCCACGGTCGGTGTCTCCATGCCGCCCCCGGGCGTGGCGGTTCAGTTCACGCCCCATGTGTCATCCATCCAGGACCGACCCTGATCCCTCCTGGCCATGTCCGGAACCCCGGTAGGCGGCGATTGGCCGGCTGACCGGGTTCCGCCCTCATCGTCGGGCAGGGAGGCCAGCATGCTTGCCATCGATAAGCTCTCGAAACGGTTCGATGCCTCGGCCGGACAGGCCCTCTTCGAGGGGGTCTCGCTGCGGCTGGCCCCGGGCGAGTCCGTGGCGATCATGGGCGAGTCAGGGGTTGGCAAATCGACCTTTCTCAACTGCATCGCGGGCCTGGAGCCCGTCGATGGCGGACGCATTCAACTGCGGGACCGGGAACTGACGACCCTGGACGAGGATGCGTTCGCGCGGCTGCGGCGGCGGGACTTTGGCTTCGTATTCCAGGCCTTTCACCTGCTGCCGCATTTGACCCTGGCTCAGAACGTCGCCCTGCCACTCTGGTTGCTGGAACAGGACGAGGCCAGCGCTGCTGGTCGCGCCCGCGCCCTGCTGGAACGGGTCGGCCTGGGCCACCGGGCGGATGACTGGCCCCGCCATCTCTCGGGCGGGGAGATGCAGCGGGTGGCCATCGCCCGCGCCCTGGTCCATGAGCCGTCGCTGGTGCTCTGCGACGAGCCGACCGGCAACCTTGATCCCGCCCGGGCCCTGGGGGTGCTGGAACTCCTGTTCGAGGGCATCCGGACCAGCGGCGCCATGGGCATCCTGGTCACCCATTCGCGGCTGGCGGCGGCCTATGCCGATCGCATCCTCCGTCTGACCCCTCTCGGTCTGGTCGAGGAGCCGGGTGCCGCATGAGGCTGAGCGCCCTGGCGAGGCATGTCTTTCTGGGCAGTCTGTGGCGACGGCGCCTGGCCACCAGCCTGTCCCTGTTCGCCATCGCCCTGGGGGTGGCGCTGGGGTTGGCGGTGCAGCTCATCCATGCCGCGGCTCTGGATGAATTCTGGCGCGGCATGCGTTTGATCAGCGGCGAGGCGGATCTGCAGGTCGTCGGGCCTCAGAGTGGCTTTGATGATGGCCTTTATCCCCTGCTGGCCCAGCGCCCGGAGGTGGCCGAGGCCAGCCCCCTGCTGGAAATCGAGGCGCGCTTGCCCGGTCGAACCACCAGCCTGCGCATCCTCGGCATCGATCTCTTTCGCGCCGCTCGTGTCACCCCCTCCTTGTTACCCCTGGCCGCAGTCCCGTCGGGAGAGGCAGCCTCCGACCGGATCGCGCCCACGGCCAGGGGCGATATGCGGCTGGAGGCCCTCCAGCCC
>JBASIS010000113.1:0-4743 GCA_049654905.1 Chromatiaceae bacterium | reverse complement strand
CGGTGAACCACACGCAGTTCAGCGAGTTCTTGAGGAGTGAGTTGGTAATCTTGCATAAAAAATTACAAAGCTATCTGCCGGGTTACCGAGTTAGCAAAAGCCGATTTTTGAAATAGGACCAGTATATATTATCTCAATAGCGCAAGCATAACGGGCGCCTTGGCGCCCGTTATGCCGTGAAGGCTAGTCCGCCATCCTGGCCACAGCGATACACCGACTTCGCGGAAATATCCGATCCACACTGCCCTGGCTGCTTATCTGATCTGAATGACCCTATCTGGATTTTATAATTTATCCGTCAAACCAAAGAAGTATGCCATGTTTGAAAACCTTTTTATTGTCCATCAGAAGGTTAAAACCACCGGCTTTAGCCGGTCAGCTTTAGCTGAGAAAATGAGCCTTCCCACCATAGAGGAGGCGGTATGGATTACAGATATGGCAGCCACACGGTCTACCAGATTGAGTACCACTTCGTGTGGGTGACGAAGTACCGGTACCCAGTTCTTCGGGGAGAGGTGGCAGAACGCGTGCGGGAACGGGTGCGCCAGACGTGTGATGCGTTTGAGATGCGGATGGTGCGGGGTGTGGTGAGCAAAGATCATGTGCACATTTTGGTCAGTGCTCCCCCGACGCTGGCGCCGAGTGAGATCATGAGGCGGATCAAAGGACGTACGTCGCGTCATCTGGTTGAGGATTTCCCGCACATCAAAAAGCGGTATTGGGGGCGGCATTTCTGGGCGAGGGGCTCTTTCTGCGCCACGGTGGGGCAGATGACCGAAGCGATGATACAGAACTATCTGGAGCATCACTTTGAACCGAACCCGGATGATGATTTCCGGATGGAGCCGGAATAGACGCGTCGTTTAGGCGACGCGGATCCGGACTTTCAGTCCGTAACTCAAACCCCCCGGCTTTAGCCGGTGGTGTGCGCCCGTGAAGGCGCTTTATCCGCACGGTGCAAGTCCGTGTCCGAGGAAGCCAAGACTCGGTAGCCAAAGGTAACTGCGTCGCCGCGAGGCGGGGTGGGAAGCAACTAGAGGCGAATGATCGGTCCGTAGGATAACGAACCCGTTTCGGCGTCCTGTGGTGGCGAGCCTGCACCACTAAGGCGAAGCCTGAAACTCACCCTCCGCGTTGTCATTGGCGGCCAAAACGACGGAAGGACGGCAGGGCGTGATGGGGGACGGAACGATCAGAAGGTAACGCGCGATAAGCGGGGAGACCTGGCGGTGGCGGTGACCGCCGCCAGGAGTCAGAACCCTCATACGCGCGTCGGTACGGCGCCCGGACAGGGCTAAGGTGACGATCTTGTGGCACCGCCGGGAAACCAGGCGGCAACGGAGAACACCAACTGGCACCTCAGGCGCTGATCGGACCGCACCGGGAACCTAGGGTAATGCCCGGGGAGCAACGGGGGGTAGGAAGGTTGATCCGCAAGCTTCAGCAACGACGGAGGCGATATGCCCAGTGCGTCAGTGCCGGCAACGGCTAAACAAGCACACGACACCCGCGATCCCCGCCAGTGGGGGTGGGTAGAGCCGACGGTGTGGAGCGAGCGGATGTTGGCGGCCCTGGTCAACGGGGTCACGGGCGGCCAGTGGTACAGCTTATGGGATAAGGTAGTGGATCGCCGGACGCTGGCGGCGTCCTGGCGGGCCGTGGCGCGCCATCAGGGTGCCGCGGGGGTCGATGGCCAAAGCGTGCAACGGTTTGCCGCCCAGGCCGAGCGCTATCGGGATGAACGGGCGGCCGACCTGCAAGCCGGCCGCTATCAGCCAGCGGACGTGCGCCGGACGTCTATCCCCAAGGCGGGGGGCGGCCAGCGACCGTTGGGCATCCCCACGGTCAAAGACCGCATCGTCCAAGGGGCGGTCAAACGGGTATTGGAACCGATCTTCGCGTGGGAATTTCTGGACGTCAGCTACGGCTTTCGTCCCGGACGCGGGGCCAAGGATGCCCTGCGCGCCGTCGATCAGCTCATCAAGGCCGGCTACACCTGGGTGGTGGACGCGGACCTGAAAAGCTATTTCGACACGATTCCCCATGCCAACCTCTTAGCGGAGGTGGCGGCCCACCTCAGCGACGGCCACATGCTGGCGCTGATTCAGGCTTATCTGGAGCAAGGCATTCTCGACGGTCTCCAGCGTTGGACGCCCACCCAGGGGACGCCGCAGGGCGCGGTGCTCAGTCCCTTGTTGGCCAACCGCTACCTGCATGGCTTGGATGCCCGGATGAGTGAACCGGGGTATGCCATCGGGCGTTACGCCGATGACTTCGTCATCCGCTGCGCCACGGCGGCCGAAGCCCACCACGCCCTGGCCCAGGTGCAAGCCTGGACGACGGCGCAGGGCTTGACGCTCCATCCGGACAAAACCCATCTCGGCGATGGCCGGCAAGTAGGGCAGGGCTTTGACGTTCTCGGTTATCGCTTTGAAGGCGGACGCCGTGTCGTGCGTCGGAAAAGCTTCAAGGCGTTCAGAGCCAAGGTCCGCGCCATGACCGGCCGGTCGCGGGCGGACAGCCTGGAGCGCATCATTACCGGGTTGAATCCCATGATCAAAGGCTGGTTCAACTACTTCAAGCACGCTCATGGTGGTGTCTTCGTGATCATGGATGGCTTTGTACGGCGCCGTCTGCGCGCCATACTGCGCCGTCATCACCACCTGAAAGGACGGATGGGACATGCTCGGGAGGACCATCGCCGCTGGCCCAATGCCTTCTTCGCTGAGCGGGGGCTTTTCACCATGACCGAAGCCCACGCTCTGGCGCGCCAATCCCGATGCGGAAACAACCGACTGGAGAGCCGTGTGCGGGAGATCCGCTTGCACGGTTCGGAGGGAGGGGAGGCGGGAGCCTTCCCTACCCCTATTGTTTAGTTAAAAAATAGAGGGTGGCGCTTTAATGAGAGGGCGGTTTCGGCTTTGAAGCCAGAGACACTTCTGGCTATTCGGCTCCGGTGGGAGGCTTGCCGTGCCGGTCTTACGAATGCCAGTCAACCACCCCTGTATAAGCTGTACCCAGCACGATCAGCCCAAAAACAATGCGGTACCAGGCGAAGGCGTTGAAGTTGTGGTGGGAGATAAAGCGCAGCAGGCCCTTGATGGCGAGCATGGCGAAGACGAATGACGTCACGAAGCCCACCGCGAACACCGGGATATCATCCAGGGACAGGATGTCGCGGGCTTTATAAACATCCAGGACGGTGGCGGCCAGCATGGTGGGAATGGCGAGGAAGAAAGACAGTTCGGTGGCTGCCTGACGGGAAAGCCCGAAGTAGATGCCGCCGATGATGGTGGCCCCGGCCCGGGAGACCCCGGGGAACATGGCGATGGCCTGGGCAAAGCCGACTTTAAGGGCCTCCCGCCAGGTAATGTCATCCACCGTCTTAAATTGCACCGGCAGTTCGCGCCGTTCCACCCACAGGATCACGAACCCGCCCACGATCAGGGCGAAGGCCACGGAAATGGGATTGAAGAGGTGGGCCTTGATCAGGGAGTGCAGCAGAAAGCCCAGCACCGCCGCCGGCATGAAGGCGATCAGGATGTTGAGGGCGAAACGCTGCTCGAGCCCGGGCGCCCACATCCCCTTGACCACCCCCAGCAGCCGGGTCCGGTACAGCCAGCAGACCGCCAGAATCGCCGCGAACTGGATGACGATCTCAAAGACCTTGCTCTGATCGTTGGTGTAGTCGAGCAGACTGCCGGCGATGATGAGGTGGCCGGTCGACGAAATCGGGAGGAATTCAGTCAGTCCCTCGATGATGCCGAGGATCAGGGCCTTTAACAGCAATGGCAATTCAAACATCTGGGGTTCCTGGGGAGTGACATGGCCGGGAGGGTTAAGGGAAGCTGAACCCGTGGGTGGAGAGGTCGGGACCGCCGCCGGGGGGAGGCGCAATTGTAGCAGCCGCTTGACCCGGCGGCCGGCCGATCAGCGGTCAGCCAGGGAAGAGAAGTCGCCGCGCCGTCCAGGCAGCCAGAGGTGGCGGCTCCCGGCTCGCCAGGGCAGCTACGTAGCTCGGTTGCGGCGCGAAATGGATGATTTCCGGCTGGGGGCCGCCGGTCACGGCGGGCTGAAAGAGGCCGCTCCCATCCAGCTTGACGCTGGCCTCCAGGGCCGTCCAGAAACGGATGAAGAGGGCAGGACGTTCCGCCTCGGTAACGGCGAGCAGCAACTGGACCTGCGCCGGCGAAAAGAGCCGGCGGGCAATCCCCAGCAGGTTGCGGTTGGCCGTCGGTCGCTCGCAGTCGATGCCCACCGCCTGATCCCAGCGCAGGGCGACAAGGGCCAGTTCGCCGCTGGTGGTCAGGTTGAATTCCAGGGGGCCGGAGACGGCGGGCTTGCCCTGAGGCCCCTGCTGGAAGGCGATGCGCGTGGGCGGGGTAGCGAGGGGGGGCGCCAGGATCAGCCGGAGCCCCGCATGGGCGCGGATATAGGCCTCGCGGTGTCCTGGCGCCAGGAGTCGATCGGCCCGAGTCTGTTCGGCACCAGAAAGCAGCGGCCAGAGGGCCTCGGGATCGCCATTATCGGCCCCGCAGGGGATGATCCAGATCTGAAGATCCCGGGGCCCGAGGAGCGGCGCCGGGCTAGCAGCAATCCAGGGCAGGGTGGTTAATGCGAGCATCTAGGGGTGTCGCATGCGGAAAAATCGAGAGCCATAACGTCCTCGGGCGTTAACGTGAGGGTCGGGTGGCGGCGGGCGGGGGTGTCGACAGCAGGGATGCTGTCGCCAAGCCTACAGGG
>JBASIS010000112.1:0-7025 GCA_049654905.1 Chromatiaceae bacterium | reverse complement strand
GGGGGTAAGGGGCCAAACACAAACAGGCCCCACGGGCCGCGCGCGGTCAGGGTCGCCAGATGCTCGCGAATCGCGCCGACCAGGACATTGAAGCCCGTGCCACGCACCGCCGTCCCGGCGGCGGCGGGGTCCAGCGTGGGCGGGGTGACAATGACCGCAAAGGCCGAGATCGAAAAAAAGTACGGGGGATTGACGCTGGTGGTCTCGTCGAGCACCACGGTCATTTCGACCGTGTAGGCTCCCGGGCGCTCGGCGAGGGGCTGGCTGAGAAAGGTGGGGATCACCCGACTCCCCTGGCGGTCTCCGGCGGGATTATGCTCCGGGTTGGCGCGCACGGTGGAGTGGGTAAAAAAGTACCGATCAAGCTGCAATGGGGATGGGTCCATGGGGCTCCTTGGTGGCGTGGCGTGCCCACAGCGAGGCGTCACGGGCGGGGGTGTCCAGCGGCGGGAGGGCGCCGTTAATCACCTCGAACCAGCGGACGTGGGCGGCACGCGGGGCCAGGTGCAGGTACAGGGTGCTATCGACCGCCCGGGCCAAGGCCACCATGCTGTGGATGGTGAGATTGCTATCGCCCCTGAGGATTTTCGTGATATAGGCTTGGCTGGTCGCCATCTGGCGCGCCAAGTCGGCCTTGGACATACCGAGCTGCCGCATCCGGCGCTCCACGCTGACCGCAAAACCGATTTTGGCGTCTTCGGCCAGATAGTCGGGGTCGTGCGCGAGCGCGTGGTACCAGTCCGTATCGGTCCTCTCACTCATCGTTGCTCTCCGCGCGGGTGATGGTGCCGGCCGCTTTGGCGGCCAGGTAACGGGCTTTGACCGCCACGGCGGCGGCTACGGCTTGCCGGTCGGCCTTGGGCGTTTTTTTGACCACGCCATGGGTCAGTATCGTCAGATGTTCGGCGTGGTCCATAAAGCAGAAACAGCGCAACCGGCCCTTAATGAACTCCCAGATGCCAGCGCTGGCGTCCACTTCGTGGAACAACTCGGTCGTGAGCCCGGCGCGGCCCGTCTCGGCATAACGCTGAAACAGGGCCTTGAACCCGCGCGCGCTGGCGGCCTGATCGGCGGGCCGCTGGCGGATAAAGGCGAGGACGCTGACCCCGTGGGGACTGTCTTCCGCCGCGACGCAGGTCACGACGCGACGCTCCGACCTTTCCAGCACAATCAGGCGCACAGGTTTAACTCACAGGTTAAGTCTAGTCGAGAGCGAGGCCCTTGTCATGCGGTCGTCTGCGCCATGAATCCGCAGCATAAGCGCGGTATGGTCAACTGGCAAGCGCCAAGCCGCTGGCTTTGCTGGCGGCTTGGCCTGGTGGGCGCCCGCTATTGCCGATAGTGGCGGTGCTCGATCATGACGCCGATGATGACGATGGGCTCCTGGTCGGAGCGCAGGGTGGCGTAATCCTCGTTGAGGGGGACCAGTTCAAACACCGGCTCGCCCTGGTCGGTGCAGCCGCGCGGGCGGTACTTTTTGAAGGTCGCCTCCTCCTGGTGGTTCTTGGCCACCACGAAATCACCGGGGCGGGGGCTGAGGGACGGATCAATGATGACATCATCGCCCTCCTCGAAGCGGGGGAGCATGGAGCGGCCCTTGATGCGCAACGCGAAGGCGCTGCCGGAGCAATGCCGGCTGGTGAGGAGCCAATCATCGGCCTCGCCGGGCGGGTAGGGGTCGGACACGGCCTGCCAGCGGCCAGCCTTGACGTAGGAGATGAGGGGGATGCGGTGCTTGCCGAGGCTGGCGGGGCCGACGTTGGCGGGCGCGGGAAGGAGATGGCCTGGCTGCCCCTGGAAAAGCGAAGTTATATTGGGGTCAATCTCCTCCGGGGCGACACGCAGCAGGCGCGCAAAACTTAAGACGGCATCGGTGTTGAGGGGGATATAGCCGTTCAAATATTGGCTGATGGCACTTTGTGACTTGAAACCCAGCTCGTCAGCCGCTTTTTCTTGCGTGAGATCCAGATCACGCTTGCGCATATTCCACACGCGCGCCAGGTTACGGGAGATAACCGCCTCTTCCAAGGTTAAATTGCGGCGGTTTTTCATAATATTACGTTAATAGTGATACTAATTTTTTACAAGCAGCGCTGCTATTGACAACGGTATCAGTGCTGCTAATATTGGCGCATGAACATCCGTACTTATTTGAGCTTCTCCGGGACTACCCAGGAAACGCTAGCTGCCAAGCTAGGTGTTTCCCAGGGCACCATTGCGCACTGGGTCAGCAATCGCGTTCGTATCCCCGCCGAACGGTGCCGGTCTATTGCGGAGGCAACGGGGGGCCTCGTCACGGTCTATGAGCTGCGCCCGGACGTGTTCGGCCAGGCGCCGGACGCGCCGCTGAACGACCTGGACCCCCAGCGTGTAGCGGCCTGATGCCAACTTTTTCATTGAGTGCTCCCCTCGGCTCTAGCGAGCCTTGGCCCCGCCCGGCCTCTGCCGGGTTAGGGGCCTTTTTTATGGGTGGCGCCCGTGGATAAGCGGTCGGCGCGGACGACGGTGGCCTTGACGCCGGAGTTGTTGGTGGCGTTGCAGCAGATCGCGCTGGCGGAGGAGGTCACGGTGTCGGACCTGCTCTACAACCTGGCGCTGACCTTTGCGCGGGATCAGTACCGTCGTTACACCCATTTAAGACAAGCATTTGCGGACTTTCCGGAGTTACCGGATAAACCGGATTTACCGGATAAATCGGCCTGATCCCGTGGGGTTGGGCCTGGGTGTGGCGTTATGTCTGGAGGGTGAAGCGATGGGGACGACGGGCCAGCGCAATCCGGCGCGCTATGCGTTGGCGCAGGAGGTGCGGGAGATTTTTCAGGATTTATGGCCGTCGAGTGTGTCGCCGGCGTCGATCAATGTGGCGACGGGTCCGGGCTTCGCGACGGCGATGCGCTACATCCAGGCGGAGCTGATCCGGCTGTATCTGCCGCGCATGGCGCGGGAGCGGGTGCCCTATGCGCTCCAGACGCTGGCCTGGCTGGAGCGGTCGCTGTGAGCGAACTGCTGTGGACGCTGCTCCAGGTGGTGGGGTGGGTGGCGGCGGACGATAACCAATAATGATGGAAGTGCTCGATATGATTGTTGAAAACTGGGACCGGATCCAGCCGCATCGCGCGGGGCGCGGGCGGTTGTGGGGCCTGTGCGGGCCGGCGGGTGCGGGCAAGACGGCGGCGGCCAAAGCCCTGCAGGAACAGGGTTTTGTGCGGCTGTCGTGCGCGGAACCGATCCGGGAACTGGCGCGCAAACTGTTCCTGGCGTGGGCGGAGCCGCGGGAGATGTGGTTCGAGGCGCCGATCAAAGATCAGGTGCATCCCGTCTATGGGCTGTCGCCGCGCCAGGCGCTGCGTCTGATTGGCGAGGAGCTGCGGGCCATCGACCCGGAAATCTGGCTGCTGGCCCTGTCGCGGGCGATCCGGGAGGCGGTGGCGGCGGGGCATCTGGATATCGTGGTGGATGATGTGCGTCTGCCGGCGGAGGTGGAGCTGCTGGTGGATTTTGGAGCGGTGCTGTTCGAGCTGCAGCGGCCGGGGGTGGATTACCGGCGGGATCATGCGACGGAGATGGGGCTGACGGACCTGGACCCGGCGCCGTTGGTGATGGTGAACCAGGGGGACGCGGCGGACTGGGCGCGGGCTTGGGAGGATCTGACTTGGATGTCGTTCCCGGTGGCGGAGCGGGGTCTGGCGTGGCATCGGGAGCGGCTGGCGGTGGCGGTGCGGCGGGTGATGCACCCGCATGAAGTGTTGAAGGCGGCGGCGTGAGCGTGGCGAGCCGGGCGGTGGTAGCCCTGTCGGCGAATGGTGTGGCGGCCTTGGCCTATGCGGCGCAAGGCTGGCCGGTGTTTCCGTGCCACGACCAGGGCACGCTGGCGAAAAGCCCGTTGGTCAAAAAAGGGCTCCATGCGGCGAGCCTTGATCCGGAGCAAATCCGGGCCTGGTGGGGCAAATGGCCGACGGCGCTGATCGGCGTGCCAACGGGGGCGGCGGTCGGGCATTGGGTCCTGGATATTGATGTGCATACGGGCGCCCAGGGTCCTCGGTCGCTGGCGGCCTGGCTGGCGGAGCAGGGCGAGTTGCCGGCGACGGTGACCACGGCCTCGGGGGGGTTGCACTATTTGTTTCGGTGGCCGGCGGATGGCCGAGAGGTGCTGTCGCGGGTCAATGTGGCGCCGGGGATTGATGTGCGGGGCCGGGGCGGCTATGTGATCGCCCCGCCGTCGTGCAGTGATAAGGGGACGTGGCGCTGGGGGACGGCGGAGATGGCGGACCCGGCGCGGGTGATCGCCCTGGCGCCGGATTGGCTGCTGGATAAGGTCTGTGGCGCGCGGGCGGTGGCGGCTCCGGCGCGGCGCGTGGAGGCGACGGCGGAACGGGATGCGTCCTTTTTCGCGCGGATCAATTCCAAGGCGCTGGCGAGTCTGGGGGCCTGGGTGCCCCGGGTGTTTCCGGGCGCGGTGGCTTATGACAATGCGGCGCTGAATGAGCAGGGCTATCGGGTGTCGTCGAAGGCCTTAGGTCGGGCGCTCCAGGAGGATATTTCCCTGATGCCGTCGGGCATCCGGGATTGGGGCGAGGAGATTGGCTGTACCCCGATTGATGTGGTGGTGGCCTGGGGGGCGGTCAATACGCCCGTGGATGCGGCGCTGTGGCTGTGTCAGCAACTGGGGGTGGCCCCCCAACAGTTGGGGTGGCGCGCGAAGCGGACGGACCCACCGCCTCCCGAGACGGCACCCGAGTGGATGGAGGAGCGGGTGCTGGCCGAGGTGGTGCCGATGGTGCCGACGCGACCGCTCCCGCCCCCCCCCGAGGACGAGCGGCCCGCGCTCCAGGTGGTGGGGGGTAAGGATTTCGATGCACGGCCCTTGCTGCGTATCACGGCGGGCGGGCTGGCGGGGGATGTGGACGCCCTGGAGGAGCGGTTGCTGGGGGCGGGCGCGGAAATCTATCAGCAGGGGACCCGGCTGGTACGCATCGGCCAGTGGTCGGCGGATGAGAATATCCAGCGCGGGAGCGGGTCGGCGGTGCTGATCGATGTAACGGCGGTGTGGTTGCGCGATTGCGCGACCCGGCTGGTGCGCTTCGAGCGGTGGGACGCGCGCGAGAAGAAGTGGCGGGCGACGAATTGCCCGAATGAGATGGCGGAGACGCTGCTGGCGCGGGCGGGGGGCTGGAAATTCGCCTCCTTGCTGGGGTTCTGCGATGCGCCGACCATAACGACGGCGGGGCGGCTGGTGCATGAGCCGGGCTATGACGTGGCGTCGCGGCTGTTCCTGGTGCATCCCCCCTTGATTGGCGAACTGGGTCCGGTGCGGCCGGAGGCGGTAGCGGAGGCGAGCCGGTATCTGTTTGCGCTGTTCGATACCTTCCCGTTCGTGACAGCGGCGGATGAGGCGGCGGCCCTGGCCATGGTGCTGACGACGCTGGTGCGGCGGGTGCTGCCGGCGGCGCCGATCAATTGTGTGTCGGCTTCGACGCCCGGGACGGGGAAATCGCTGCTGGTCAATGCGATTGCGACCCTGGCGGTGGGGCGATCGGCGGCGGTGGCGGCGATTGGCAAGGACCAGGAGGAACTCGAAAAACGGGTGGATGCGGTGTTGCTGAAGGGCGATGCCTTGTGCAGCTTCGATAACGTCGATCGGGCGGTGAAGAGCGATGTGCTGTGCCAGGTGACGACCGAGGCGTTCAAGTCGGTGCGGATTCTGGGGCTGTCGCGAATGGTAGATGCGCCGACCAATGTTTGCTGGTTCATGACGGGCAATAACCTGACGCTGCTGGGTGACCTGGTGCGGCGGACGCTGGTGTGCAATCTGGATGCGGGCATGGAGCGGCCGGAGCTGCGGGTGTTCAAGCGGGACGCGATTGCCCATGTCCGGGAACGACGGCGCCAGGGTATCCGGGCGGCGTTGACGATTGTGAAGGGCTATCTCGATGCGGGTTGCCCGGAAATCTTGGTGGAGGGGAAGCCGTTGCGCTCTTTTGGGAGTTTTGAAATCTGGGACCGGCTGGTCCGGCGGCCCTTGATGTGGGCGGGCTGGCCTGATCCGTTGCAATCGGCGGAGGGGATGCGGGAACAGGATCATGAGTTCGGGGGCATGGTGGACTTTCTGCGGGCGCTGCTGGAAGCGTCGGAGGGCAAGGCCATGACCACGGCGGAGATTCTGGGGCTGATGCGGGAGCGTCAGGGGGCCTATGCCGAGGGCCATGACGGGGCGCGCTGGCCGGCATTGGTGGAGGCGGGGGAAACGGTGTTCGGGCCGGCGCGGGAGTGGGATGCCCAGAAGCTGGGGTATCGGCTGCGGCCGTGGAAGCAACGGGTGCTGGGGGGGTTGAAGCTGGTACAGGATGAGTCGCGGACCAAGAGCCGGCAGGGGCGGTTTTGGCGGGTGGTGAAGGTGCGGTAGGCGCGTGACGGCCCGAGAGTGTTGTTTATTTGCCTAAAGTATGCCGATGGTGCCGATGCGCCGATGATTTCCCCCATTACACGGAAACTGTCACTGAATCTTGTGTATTTTCGGCGCTATCGGCACCATCGGCACACTTTCCTTCAGGAGCGGATGACGTGACCATGGATAGCGCATGGGTACGGCAGGGGGAATGCCATTGGGTGGGACCCGGTAAGACCCAGGTGTGCGCGGTGCGGGTGCGGGATGGGTGGGTCTATGTGGCCTGGAGTGGGCCAGCCTCTCCCGAATTGAAATACTGGGATTGGGTTAAGCAGGTGGATTTCCGCATCTGGTACGGACGCGGGGAGATGATTCCGCAACGGCGGCGGCTGCTGGGGAGGTTCGCGACAGCGGCGGAAGCGCGGGCAGCGTGCCAGAGGGCGAACGTGGCGCTGGGCGAGATACGAGTAGGGGTCTGGCTGGCGAGGCCGCTACGGGGCTCCTAGAGGTTGCTACGGAGGGGCAGAGCGCGTGGTGCCCGACGTGCTGACCGATACGGCCCTGGCCCTGGTGGCGGCGGGCCTGGATGCGGAGCGGGTGCGGCGGGTGATCGGGGAGCAGCGGCGGCGCTGGGCGGGGA
>JBASIS010000111.1:0-39066 GCA_049654905.1 Chromatiaceae bacterium | reverse complement strand
GTCTGCTTCCGCACCCTGCATCTGGATCAGCCCTGGACGCTGGCGGCCTACCGGAGCGTCGGCGGCTATGCCCAGTGGGAAAAAATTCTGCGTGAGCGGACCGATCCCAACGACATCATTAACGAATTGAAGCTCTCCAATCTGCGCGGGCGGGGCGGGGCTGGCTTCCCGACGGGTCTCAAGTGGAGCTTCATGCCGCGCAAGGAGCCTGGCCAGAAGTACCTGGTCTGCAACTCGGACGAGGGCGAGCCGGGCACCTGCAAGGACCGCGACATTTTGCGCTACAACCCTCATCAGCTTATCGAGGGCATGGCCATCGCGGGTTACTGCATTGGCGCCACGGTGGGCTACAACTATATCCGGGGCGAGTTTTACGAGCCGATCGCCCGCTTTGAGGCCGCCTTGGACGAGGCTTACCAGGCGGGTCTGGTGGGCCGGGACATCGCCGGAAGTGGCGTTGATTTCGATCTTTATGTTCACCTTGGCGCGGGTGCATACATCTGCGGCGAGGAGACGGCTCTGCTGGAGTCCCTGGAGGGCAAGAAGGGCCAGCCCCGTTACAAGCCCCCCTTCCCGGCCCAGGTTGGTCTCTATGGTCGGCCGACCACCATCAATAACACCGAATCCCTGGCCTCGGTGCCCGTGATTCTGGAGCGTGGTGGTCAGTGGTTCCTGGGGCAGGGCTTGCCCAATAACGGCGGACTCAAGCTCTTTTCCGTGACGGGGCATGTCGAGAAACCGGACAATTTCGAAGTACCCCTGGGTACTCCCTTCAAGGATTTGCTGGCCATGGCGGGTGGCGTCAAGGGCGGGCGTAAGCTCAAGGCGGTTATTCCGGGTGGTTCATCGACGCCGGTGGTGCCCGGGGAGGTCATGATGGGCGTCACCATGGACTATGACGCCATCGCCAAAATCGGGTCCATGCTGGGTTCGGGGGCGGTCATTGTCCTTGGCGAAGGTACCGACATGGTCAAGGTTCTGGCTAACCTGTCCCATTTCTACGCCGCCGAGTCCTGCGGCCAATGCACCCCTTGCCGTGAGGGCACGGGGTGGCTGGCGCGGGTGCTGCACCGGATTCTTCATGGCCAGGGCCGGCCGGAGGATCTTGAACTCCTTGATACCGTGGCGGGCCATATTGGCGGACGGACCATCTGTGCCCTGGGGGACGCGGCGGCCATGCCGGTACAGAGCTTCCTCAAGCACTACCGTCACGAGTTCGCACACTACATCGAACATGGCAGGGGCCTGGTCGAGGTCGCATGAAAGGGCGGCCTCCCACTGAGATAGCGCAATGACGGATAAGGTCACAATCGATATCGATGGTCGCGCCTGCCAGGCGGACCCGGGCGAGATGCTCATCGCGGTCACGGACCGTGAGGGGATTCCTATCCCGCGCTTCTGCTATCACAAGAAGCTGTCCATCGCCGCCAACTGTCGCATGTGCCTGGTGGAGGTGGAACAGAACGGGCGGCCCTTCCCCAAGCCGGTGCCTGCCTGCTCGACCCCGGTCTGCGCCGGCCTCAAGGTTCTGACTCGCTCCCCCAAGGCCCTAGAGGCGCAGAAGGGGACCATGGAGTTCCTGCTCATCAATCACCCCCTGGATTGCCCCATTTGCGATCAAGGCGGGGAATGCGAGTTGCAGGATGTCGCCATGGGCTATGGCCGAGACGTCTCGCGCTACATCGAGGGCAAGCGGGTCGTACAGGACGAGAATCTGGGCACCCTCATCGCTACCGACATGACGCGCTGCATTCATTGCACCCGCTGCGTGCGGTTCGGCGCCGAGATTGCCGGTGTCCGCGAACTCGGCGCCACAGGGCGTGGCGAGCATGTCCGTATCGGTACCTTCGTCGAGCATGCCATGGCCCATGAGCTGTCCGGCAATATCATCGACCTTTGTCCGGTTGGCGCCCTGACCTCCAAGCCCTATCGTTTCCAGGCCCGTGCCTGGGAGCTTACCCAGGTCGACGGCTTGGCGCCGCATGATGGCCTGGGCTCCAACCTGCACTTGCATGTGCGCCGCAACCAGGTGATGCGAGTCCATCCGCGCGACAACGAGGCCATCAACGAGACCTGGATTTCCGATCGGGACCGCTTCAGTTACGAGGGCCTCTACACCGAGGACCGGCTCCTGTCCCCCCTGGTCAAGAAGGACGGTGCCTGGCAGGCTATTGGCTGGTCCGAGGCCTTACAACTGGCCGCCACCCAACTCAGGTCCGCTGGCAGCCGGCTTGGGGCTCTGATTTCGCCCGCCGCAACCCTGGAAGAAATGTATCTGGCCCAAAAGCTGGTGCGCGGCCTAGGCTCCCCCGACATCGATACCCGTCTGCGTCAGCAGGACTTCCGCGGCGACGCGACGGATCCCTTGCTGCCCTGGCTGGGGCTCACCATCGCGGATGTCGAGAAGCAGGGGGCCATTCTGCTGGTCGGGTCCGATATTCGGGCCGAAATCCCTTTGCTGGCCCACCGCATCCGCAAGGCGGCTATGGAAAACCAGGCCAGGGTCGTGACCGTCAATCCCTACGCCGTGGCACTGACCTTCCCGGCGGAGCAATTTACCGGTACGCCTACTGCGAATCTGGGGGACCTGGCGGCAATCGCCAAAGCCTTGGGTGCCAAGGGCGGGCCAGGCAATGTCAAAGACCTCATCGCCCACGTCAAGCCCAATGATCGGCATCAGGCGAGCGCCCAAGCCTTGCTCCAGGCCGAATCCGGTGTGGTCCTGCTGGGCGCCCTGGCGGCGGCCCATCCTGACTATGCCCTCTTAAAGGCCTTGGCCAGCGTCGTTGCCAAAGCCGCTAAGCTTAAGCTGGGATTTCTACCCGCGGCGGCCAATGCCGCGGGTGCCGCTCTGGCGGGGGCCCTGCCTCAGGTCGAGTCTGGCGCCAAGGCGGCAGCTACTCCCGGCGCCTCGGTTGACACCCTGCTGGCGGAGCCCCGCAAGGCCTATCTGCTGTGGAATGTCGAACCGGGTCATGACCTGGCCGATCCGGCCCTGGCGGCCAAGGCCCTGGCCCAGGCGGATTTCGTTGTGGCCTGTGTGTCCCATCGCGGTGCCTCCGTCGAGGCGGTCGCGGACCTGATGCTGCCCATTGCCGCCTTTGCCGAGACCTCCGGGACCCTGGTCAACGCGGAACTGACCTGGCAGGCCTTCCGTGGCGTTGTCTCCCCGCCGGGCGAGGCGCGGCCGGGTTGGAAGATCCTGAGGGTGTTGGGTAATCTTCTCAATCTCGAAGGTTTTGACCAGGATAGTTCGCTTCAGGTGGCTGACGAGGTCCGCGCGGTGTGCGAGGGTGTCAGCCCGAGCAATGCCCTACGTGGGCATGTCAAGGCCAAGCCCGCGGCGCAGGCGGACCTCTGGCGCCTCGGCAACGTCCCCCTTTACCGGCTGGATACCCTGGTACGGCGGGCCCCCGCCCTGCAGCGGGTTCCGGGCGCGGGCTGTTTCTCCGTCCATCTCCATCCCGATCAGGCCACCGCCCTGGGCCTGGCGGCCGGCGATGTCGTTACCATCATACAGGGCGAGGCCAGCGCCCGGAGCAAGGTCGCGCTGAGCGAGGCCATCCCCCTGGGCTGCGCGCGCATTCCGGCGGCGGTGGCTGGCAGCGAGACCCTGGGCGTTCAGATCGGCCCCGTCGTGATCGCCAAGGCATGAGAGCGGATTGAATCATGATTGATCTCTGGAATTCCCTGCCGGAAGTCATCCGGATCCTGCTGAAGATCGTGGTGATCCTCGGGCCCCTCATGGGCCTGGTGGCCTACTACACCCTGGCGGAACGCAAAATCATCGGCTACATGCAGATCCGCATCGGCCCCAACCGGGTTGGTCCCCGCGGCCTGCTGCAGCCCATTGCCGACGCACTCAAGCTGATGTTCAAGGAGATCATTCTGCCGACCCGGGCGGACAAGACCCTCTTCATTATCGCCCCCCTTCTGACCCTGGGCCCGGCCCTGGCGGCCTGGGCCGTCTTTCCCTTCGACGAAGGCCTGGTGCTGGCGGATGTCGATGCCGGTCTGCTCTACATCCTGGCCTTGACCTCCCTGGGGGTTTACGGTGTCATCATCGCGGGCTGGGCCTCCAATTCCAAATATGCCCTCTTGGGTGCCTTGCGTTCCGGGGCTCAGATCGTGGCTTACGAGATCGCCATGGGTTTCGCCCTGGTGGGCGTCCTGGTGGCCGCCGGCAGCCTTAATCTGGGCGACATTGTCCGGGCCCAGGAGGGTAACATCCTGACTTGGTTCTGGCTCCCGCTCCTGCCCCTCTTCGGTGTCTATTTCATCTCTGGCCTCGCGGAGACTAACCGCGCGCCCTTCGACGTGGCGGAGGGTGAATCCGAGATCGTCGCGGGCTTCCATGTTGAATACTCGGGCATGACCTTCGCCGTCTTCTTCCTCGGCGAATACGCCAACATGATCCTCATCTCGGCCCTGTCCGCTCTCATGTTCCTGGGCGGCTGGCTGTCGCCTCTGCCGGCGGCCTGGGTCGAGGGCATTTTTCCGCTCGATAGTGGCTTCCACTGGTTGCTGCTCAAGACCTTTTTCTTCATGTTTCTCTTCCTGTGGTTCCGTGCCACCTTCCCCAGATATCGCTACGACCAGATCATGCGCCTGGGTTGGAAGGTCTTCATCCCGATCACCATCGTTTGGATTCTGGTCGTCGGGCTCGCGGTCTTGTACAAGCTGCCCCCCTGGTGGTCGGCCTGACGGAGAGGGGATAGAGAATGCTGCAAACCATGCGCGATTATCTGCGGAGCCTGCTGCTCATTGAGCTGTTCCAGGGGCTTGGCGTCACTGGTCGCTACTTCTTCCGGAAGAAAATCACCGTTCAGTATCCGGAGGAAAAAGCGCCACTCTCGCCGCGTTTCCGGGGTCTCCATGCTCTGCGCCGTTACGAGAACGGCGAGGAGCGTTGTATCGCCTGCAAGTTGTGCGAGGCGACCTGCCCGGCCCTGGCCATCACGATCGAGGCAGAGCCCCGCGAGGACGGCAGTCGCCGCACCACGCGCTACGACATTGATCTCTTTAAGTGCATCTATTGCGGCTTTTGCGAAGAGTCCTGCCCCGTGGACTCCATCGTCGAAACCTCGATTTACGAATACTGCTTCGAGAATCGTGACGAGAGCATCATGACCAAGGAGCGGTTGCTGGCCATTGGCGACCAGTACGAGGACGAGATTGCCGCGGCGCTATCGGCGGATTCACGCTACCGTTAGGCGCCGAATTGCGCCTTACACCTGATCCAATGGCTGACAGACCTACTTAAACCGGACTGGACCAAGACATGGGCTTCGAAAAGTTTCTCTTCTATGTCATGGCGGCGACGGTAATCGCCGCAGCCGGCATGGTGGTAACGCGCCGCAACCCAGTGCACGCGGTACTCTTTCTCGTGGTGGCCTTCGTGGCGAGCGCCATGCTCTGGATGTTGATGGATGCGGAGTTTCTCGCCATCAGCCTGGTTCTGGTTTACGTCGGTGCCGTGTTGGTCCTCTTCCTGTTCGTTATCATGATGCTGGACGTCGACATCGCCACCCTGAAGGCTCAGTTCATCCGCCACCTCCCCCTCGCCCTAGTGGTTGGGGTGATCATGCTGATTGAGATCTTCATGGTGGTCGGCCCCGGCAACTTCGGCGGCGAGTCCTTCCCGACTCCGGCCCACCATGGCGCCGACTACAGCAATACCCGGGAGCTCGGCCTTCTGCTCTACAGCGTCTATCTCTATCCCTTTGAGATAGCGGCCGTAATCCTGCTGGTGGCCATCGTTGCCGCCATCCGCCTGACCCTGCGTCATCGCCCGGACACCAAGTATATTGATCCCTCCCGCCAGGTCTATGTCCGCAAGGGTCCGGACCGGGTGCGAATCGTGCGGATGCCACCAGAGCCCCGGCGTGTGCCGCCCACTTCCCCACAGACGGTCACCGCCCAAGGCAAGGAGGACGCATCATGATCGAACTCTCCGATTATCTGATGCTGGGTGGCATCCTCTTTTCCATCAGCGTAGCGGGTATCTTCATCAATCGTAAGAACCTCATCGTTCTGCTGATGTGCATCGAATTGATGCTCCTGGCGGTCAATATGAATTTCATCGCCTTCTCCCATTTCCTAGGCGATATGTCGGGTCAGGTGTTCGTTTTCTTTATCCTGACTGTCGCCGCCGCCGAGGCGGCTATCGGCCTTGCCATTCTCGTGGTGCTGTTCCGCAACCGGCGCACCATCGATGTCGAGGACCTGGATGCCCTCAAGGGGTAGCCCGGGACGGACTGGGTCGAAAGTTCGGGACGGGAACAACAGGGCTTGTTCGATCAGTGTTAGGCTGGGGATGGCCGGGTTGGGATGCAATTGAATCCCGATAATCCCGTCACTTAATCGCGGCGTCGGCGGAACAGAGCATAAAGAGCAGACAAGCAGATGGAAAACCTCTACCTGACCATCGTCCTCGCCCCCCTGGTGGGGTCTATCATCGCTGGCTTCCTGGGGGGCCGGATTGGGCGGACGGGTGCCCACTCGGTGACCATTCTGGGCGTGGGTCTATCTTGTGGTCTGTCCCTCTATGTGCTCAAGGGATTCGTCGATGGAACCCTGCCAGCCTTTGACGGCCCCGTTTATACCTGGATGATCAGCGGTGGCATCAGCTTCGAGATTGGCTTCCTGGTTGACAAGTTGACGGCCCTGATGATGGCCGTGGTGACCTTCGTCTCCCTCATGGTCCATGTCTACACCATTGGCTATATGGCGGATGACGAGCACAACTGGCCCAAGGAATCCCTGGCGGGCCGCAATGCCTATCAGCGTTTCTTCAGCTATATCTCCCTCTTTACCTTCTCCATGCTGATGTTGGTGATGTCGAACAACTTCCTGCAGTTGTTCTTTGGCTGGGAAGCGGTGGGACTGGTTTCCTACCTCCTGATCGGCTTCTGGACCGTGCGCGAGTCGGCCATCTTCGCTAATCTCAAGGCCTTTCTGGTCAACCGGGTCGGTGATTTCGGCTTCATCCTGGGCATCGGCGCCATCGCCATGTATTTCAACTCCATGGATTACATGGAGGTTTTTGGCGCGGCACCCGCTCTGGCCCACACTCAGGTCCAAATCTGGGGAGATTCTTCCTGGTCCCTGATGACGGTCATTTGCGTATTGCTTTTCATCGGCGCCATGGGTAAGTCGGCTCAGGTCCCGCTCCATATCTGGCTGCCGGACTCCATGGAAGGCCCCACTCCCATCTCCGCCCTGATCCACGCCGCCACCATGGTCACCGCCGGTATCTTCATGGTGGCGCGCATGTCGCCGCTCTACGAACTCTCGGAGACCGCCCTGAGTTTCGTTATGGTGATCGGCGCCACCACGGCCTTTTTCATGGGTCTCGTCGGCTTGGTGCAGAACGACATCAAGCGCGTTGTCGCCTATTCGACCCTGTCCCAATTGGGCTACATGGTCGCGGCCTTGGGGGCCTCCGCCTACGCTGCCGGCATCTTCCACCTCATGACCCACGCCTTCTTCAAGGCCCTGCTCTTCCTGGCGGCCGGCTCGGTCATCATTGCCATGCACCACGACCAGGACATCCGCAACATGGGCGGTCTGCGCAAGTACCTGCCCATCACCTGGATCACCTTTCTCCTTGGCTCCCTGGCGCTCATCGGTTTTCCCGGCTTTTCCGGCTTCTTTTCCAAGGACGCCATCATCGAGGCCGTGCATCTGTCCCAGGTGGGCGGGGCGGGGTACGCCAGCGTACTGCTGACCCTGGGTGTCTTCGTGACCGCTCTCTACAGTTTCCGGCTCTATTTCCTCGTCTTTCATGGTAAGGAGCGAATGGATGAGCACACCCGGCACCACCTGCACGAGACGCCGGCCGTCGTCTGGGTGCCGCTGGTCCTCCTGGCCATCCCGTCCGTCTTCATTGGCTGGATGACCATGGAGGCGGTGCTGTTTGGCGACTGGTTCAAGGGCGTCATCCACGTCGCCCCTCAGCACGATGTTCTGGCCCAGATAGGCGCTCATTTCCATGGCCAGGCGGGCTTCGTCCTGCACGGGATGATGGGGCTGCCCTTCTGGCTGGCTATGGGTGGTCTAGCTCTGGCCTGGTACATCTATATTATGAAGCCGGTCCTGGCCGATTACGCCATGGTGCGCTTCAGCCGGACCTATCGCATTCTGGATGGTAAGTATGGCTTCGATCAGTTCAATATGGCTGTCTTCGCTGGCGGGAGCCGGGCCTTGGGCAAGCTGTTCTGGGTAACCGGCGATCAGGGCCTCATCGATGGCGTCCTTATTAATGGCTCGGCCCAAGGCGTAGGCCGTATCGCCCAGCGCCTGCGCGGTATCCAGACCGGCTATCTGTACCATTACGCCATCGCCATGATTCTGGGTCTGGTGGCCTTGATGACCATCTTCGTGACCTTCTGATTCCGAGGGAGACGGACGAGCATGCACTTCGCAATTCCAGTTCTGTCGCTGGCCATCTGGCTGCCGATTATCGGTGGCCTGACGGTACTCGCCAGTGGCGATAAGGCCCCCAACATTTCACGCTGGGTGGCCCTGAGCTTTTCCGTGCTCGCCTTCCTGGTCAGCCTGCTCCTCTGGACGGGTTTCGATGCCAGCACGGCCCAGATGCAGTTCGTCGAACGTGCCCCCTGGATTCCCAGCTTCAATGCCTGGTACCACCTGGGTGTGGACGGCATCTCCATGCCGCTCATCATCCTGACCACCTTTATCACCATCCTGGTCCTCATCTCTGGCTGGGAAGTCATCAGCTACAAGCCGTCCCAATACATGGCCGCCTTCCTCATCATGGAAGGCGTCATGGTCGGTGTCTTCTCCGCCCTGGACGCCATCCTCTTCTACGTCTTCTGGGAGGCCATGCTGATCCCGATGTTTATCATCATCGGGGTTTGGGGTGGTCCCAAGCGGGTTTACGCCACCATCAAGTTCTTCCTATACACCTTCTTCGGCTCGGTCTTCATGTTGGTCGCCCTGATCTACATGTACTTCAAGTCGGGCTCCTACAGTATCCTCGACTTCCAGGCCCTGCCCCTGAGCCTCACCGAGCAGATCTGGATCTTTCTGGCCTTCCTGGCCGCCTTCGCCGTCAAGGTGCCCATGTGGCCGGTCCATACCTGGCTCCCGGACGCCCACGTGGAGGCCCCAACCGGGGGATCGGTGATCCTGGCGGCCATCATGCTGAAGATTGGCGGCTACGGATTTCTGCGCTTCAGTCTGCCCATCACCCCGGACGCCAGCGCGACCCTGGACTGGCTGGTCATCTCCATGTCCCTGATCGCCGTGGTCTATATCGGCTTTGTCGCCCTGGTCCAGCAGGACATGAAGAAGCTGATCGCCTATTCCTCCATCGCTCACATGGGCTTTGTCACCCTGGGCTTCTTCATCGCCTTCAGCATTTTCGCCCGGGCTGGGGCCACGGGTGGCGTGGTGATGGGCTTTGAGGGCGGTATGGTGCAGATGGTCTCCCATGGCTTCGTCTCGGCCGCCATGTTCCTCTGCGTCGGGGTTCTTTACGATCGTCTCCATTCCCGCGAGATCTCGACCTATGGGGGCGTGATTCACACCATGCCCGTGTTCGGCGCCCTGATGGTCTTCTTCGCCATGGCCAATGCCGGCCTCCCCGGAACTTCGGGATTCGTGGGTGAATTCATGGTCATCCTGGCCAGCTTCCAGGCCGATTTCTGGTATGCCTTCCTGGCGGCGACCACCCTGATTCTGGGTGCGGCCTATACCCTCTGGATGGTCAAACGGGTCGTCTATGGCCCCGTGACCAGTGACAAGGTGGCGGGTTTGCAGGACGCCAATGGTCGGGAGTTGTTGGTGCTGGGGACCCTGGCGGTTGCCGTGCTGGCCCTGGGCCTCTGGCCTGCGCCCTTAGTGGAGGTGATGGACGCCAGCATCCAGAACCTGGTCCAGCATCTGGCGGTTTCCAAGCTGGCCGTGGCCCCTTCGGCCGTGGCGGTACTGCCCTGAACCCTGTTTAGCCCGGCGGCCCGCGCACCTGCCGGGTCCCTTGATTGCGGAAGATCAGCATGACCTTCGATTACGCCCATTTGATTCCCGTCGTTCCGGAGATCGCGGTTCTGGTCTTGGCCAGTACCCTGCTGCTGGTGGATCTCTGGCTTAAGGACCGGGAAAAGGGGGTCAACCATGTGATCGCCGTCCTGGGTCTCCTGATCGTCATCGGCCTGACGGGTCTGGTCGGTGGGGGGGAGCGGGAGATCGTTCTTGGCGGTACCTATGTCCGCGATCCCATGAGCGATCTGCTCAAGATAGCCATCCTCCTCATCAGCCTGCTGACCTTCGTCTATTCCCGAGACTATCTGCGCGACCGCCAGATGATGGTGGGGGAGTTCTATGTCCTGACCCTCCTTGCGATGTTGGGCATGATGGTCATGGTCTCCGCCAACAATTTCCTGACCCTCTACCTGGGGCTGGAATTGCTGGCCCTCTCCCTCTATACCCTGGTCGCCTTCGACCGGGATAGCCCGAAGGGGGCCGAGGCGGCCATGAAGTACTTTGTGCTGGGCGCTCTGGGTTCGGGACTCCTGCTCTACGGCCTGTCCATGCTTTATGGCGCCACTGGCTCCCTGGAACTGGGGGCCGTGGCCGGGGCGGTGGCCTTGCAAGGTGCCACTAACCAGGTCCTGGTCTTTGGCCTGGTCTTCGTTGTCATCGGTATTGGCTTCAAGTTTGGCGCCGTGCCCTTCCACATGTGGGTGCCCGACACTTATGAGGGCGCGCCCAACCCCGTGGTCCTCTTTCTCGGCAGCGCTCCCAAGATCGCCGCCTTTGCCCTGGCCTTCCGCCTCTTGGTGGATGGACTGGGCGCATTGCACGCCGAATGGCAGGGGATGCTCATCATCCTGGCCGTTATCTCCATGGCGGTCGGCAATATCGTGGCCATCGCCCAGACCAACATCAAGCGGATGCTGGCCTACTCGACCATTTCCCATGTCGGATTCATCTTCCTGGGCCTGATCGGCGGCAATGCCGAGGCCTATTCCGCCGCCATGTTTTACGCCATCGTCTATGCCCTGATGGCCGCCGGGGGCTTTGGCCTGCTGGTGATGATGAGCCGCGAGGGATTTGAGGTGGAGCGCTTGGAGGATCTCAAGGGCCTGAACGAGCGGGGCTCCTGGCAGGCGGCCATGATGGGGCTGGTCATGTTCTCCATGGCCGGGGTGCCCCCGACGGTTGGCTTCATGGCTAAGCTGCTGGTTCTGGAGGCCGTCATCAGCGTGGGTCTCTGGTGGCTCGCCCTGGTCGCCGTCTTTTTCTCCATCATCGGTGCCTTCTACTATCTGCGCGTCATCAAGATGATGTACTTTGACAAACCCGAAACCGCCGAGCCCCTGGTCTTCGGCACCGGTGCCCGCCTGGCCATTTCCATCAATGGCTTGGCTATCCTGCTCCTGGGCCTCTTCCCGGCAGTCCTGCTGACCTATTGCCAGGCGGCCTTCGTCTGATATTTGCTCTTCCAGGACCCCGGCGCCCTGTCTGGCGCGTCGGGGAATCGGGATATCCCGAGGCGGGGCCATCATTGGCATGGTCAATCGCCTAGATCGGAACTATCCATTTCATTAAAGCTTCCCCCTGGCATAAATTAGTCCCATGCCGGCATTGGGGGTCCTTGCTCCAGACCGGCCTTGTCCTTAGCCAGTGGTGTGGAGATAAGCAGATGACCGCTAAACCTGAATGCCATCAAGTCCCCGTCAGCCAGGAACCCAGCGCGTCCTGGATGCAGGTCCTCGAATTCGGTATCAACCCGCACCACAAGGGCGCGGCGGGGCAGGGGACTGTCCAGAGATCAAGGCTGCCCTCCCGCTTCGTGACCTTGCCCTGATCAGGTTTCCCGTAACCCTTGACATCGGGAGATTCGGGCCTCGAAGGCGGCGGTGACCCACGATAGGATCTTAAAGTCGATAATAAGCATCAGCCTTGGCCATTGGTTTTTCAATGCCGAAGCGGCTAAGCTGATATTCATGCCAGAAGGCCTTGCAGGCCCTGGACCCTTGGTCCAGTGCGCCTCGTGGTCGTCTGGTCGCCGCGCCCTGTTTCGATTCGTTCCTAGCATTAGATAAGGAGTGACCCCCATGCCCGCTCGCGAAGGCAGCCTCGAGGCTCCCACCCGACACAGTCTCGATTGGACCAATCCCAGGTTTTACGACGAGGAAGACCTGTTCAAGGAGCTGGAGCGGGTTTTCGATATCTGCCACGGCTGTCGCCGCTGCGTCAGCCTCTGCCAGTCCTTCCCCGAACTTTTTGACCTGGTCGATGAATCATCGACGCTCGAAGTGGATGGCGTCGCCAAGGCGGATTACTGGAAGGTCGTCGATCATTGTTACCTCTGCGACCTTTGCTTCATGACCAAGTGTCCCTACGTGCCGCCTCACGACTGGCACCTGGACTTCCCTCACCTGATGTTGCGCGCCAAGGCCGCCAAGTTCCAACAGGGCAAGACCCAGACCCGGGACAGGATTCTCTCCAGTACCGATGCCGTGGGTGCCATCGCCAGCCTGCCGGGGGTCGATAAAGTCGTCAACGCCGCCAACAAATCAGACGTGGGACGCAAGGCCCTGGAGGTGGTGCTGGGGGTGCATCGCGATGCCCGCCTCCCCGAGTATCACAACAACACCCTGCGTAAACAGTTGGTTGGCAAGGTGGGTCGCCAGGTTGATGGCGAAGAGGCGGGTTCCACCACTGGCAAGGTGGCCCTCTTTACCACCTGCTACAACAATGTCAACGAACCCGACGTCGGCATGGACCTGGTGACGGTATTCGAGCATAACGGCATCCCCATCACTATCCCGAACAAGGAAAAATGCTGCGGTATGCCCAAACTGGAGTTGGGCGACCTGGATAGCGTTAAGGCCCACATGGAAGAGAACATCCCCGTCCTCATGAAGCTGGTGGACGAGGGTTGGGACATCGTCGCGCCCATCCCTTCCTGCGTGCTGATGTTTAAGCAGGAACTGCCCCTTATGTTCCCGGATAACGCCCAGGTGCAAAAGATTCGCCAGCACATTTACGACCCTTTCGAATATCTCATGATCCGCCACAAACACGGCAAGCTGCGGACCGATTTCAATCAGCCCCTGGGCACCGTCGCCTACCACGCCGCCTGTCATCAGCGGGTCCAGAATCTGGGACAGAAGACCCGGGAACTGCTGAGTTTGATTCCGGATACCCGGATCGAAATCATCGAGCGCTGCTCCGGCCACGATGGCACCTATGCCGTCAAGAAGGAGTTCCACGCCTACTCGATGAAGATCGTCGCCCCTGTGGTCAATAAGGTCAGACAGATTAAGCCGGACTATTACGGCAGCGACTGTCCCATGGCGGGCCAGCACATTGGCCATGGCCTCAAGGATGGCAGCGCGCCAAAGCATCCCTTGACCCTGCTGCGCCTGGCCTACGGTCTCTGAGTCGTGGCACGGGCGGATCGACCACCGCCCCGCCCGCCCTCTTACCTTTGCATTGCTTAACGAGGTACCCATCAGCATGAGCCACTTGACGCCCGCCGATCTCTACAGCCTTGAGCAATATGCCAAAGTTCGCAATGAATTCCGCGCCCGGGTGATGGCGCATAAGCGCGACCGTAAGGTGCCCATCGGTCCCAACGCCACCCTCTATTTCGAGGACCGCCTGACCATGCAGTATCAGGTTCAGGAGATGCTGCGCATCGAACGGATCTTCGAGGAGGACGGTATTCGGGACGAGCTGGACGCCTACAATCCCCTGGTTCCGGATGGCCGCAACCTGAAGGCGACCTTCATGGTTGAATTCGCCGATAGCGAGGAGCGCAAGGAGGCTCTGGCCAAGCTGATTGGGATCGAGGATCGGGTTTGGGTCCAGGTCGCCGGCCATGAGCCCCGGTACGCCATCGCCGATGAAGATCTGGAACGCGAGGATGACTCTAAGACCTCCTCGGTCCACTTTCTCCGCTTCGAACTGACTGATGCCATGGCCGCCGCCCTTAAGGGTGGCGCTGGCCTGGCCCTGGGCATCGATCACCCCAATTACGCTAATCGCGTCGATGCGGCCCCCGCTACCCGGGACTCCCTGACGGCCGACCTGGCCTGAAGGGCCTAATCCGGCATGAAGTGGCCAAGGAGGTCGTTAAGGAACCAGCGGCCCCGTGCCGTGGGACGGACCCAGGGGCCCCGGATCTCCAGCAGCCTGGCCTTAACGGCGCTAGCCAGGGGGGCCTCCAGCCGGTTCAGATCCAACCCGGTGCTTTCGGTAAAGAGGCGTCGATCGAAACCCTCGGTCAGCCGCAGGGCGTTCATAGCGAACTCCAGGACCAGGTCCTCATCCTTGAGCTGCCAGCGTGATCCCAACGGATCGGGGCCCGTCAGGGCCTTGAGGTAGGCGACGGGTTGCCGGGGCTTGGCCTGGCGCCAGGTCAGGCCGGTTTTCGGGTCCCGGCGTTTAGCATGGGCTCCGGCGCCGATGCCTATATAGTCGCCGAAGGTCCAGTAGTTAAGGTTATGCCGGCACTGGCGCCCGCTGCGGGCATGGGCTGAAACCTCGTACTGGGCAAAGCCGCTGACCGAGAGTAACTCCAGACCCTGGAGCTGCATGTCCGCGCCTAGGTCATCATCGGGCAGGGGTGGTGGGATGGCATGGAAAGGGGTGTTGGGCTCCAGGGTGAGCTGGTAATAGGAGATGTGCTCAGGCGCCAGAGCCAGGGCCAGGGCCAGGTCCTCCCGGGCCTGCGGCAGGCCCTGATGGGGTAGGCCGTACATGAGATCCAGGTTGATGTTGTCGAACCCCGCCTGCCGCGCGAGCCGGAAGGCGAGGCGGGCCTCGTCCGGGCCATGGATGCGGCCCAGGTCCCGCAGCCGGTCAGCGCTCAGGCTTTGCACCCCCAGGGACAGGCGGTTGACCCCGGCCGCGCGATAGGCCGTGAAGTTGGCCGCGTCCGCCGTGCCCGGATTAGCTTCCAGGGTGATTTCGGTCGTCGGGTCCAGGGGCAGGCGCTGGCGAATGCCCGCCAGCAGCCGGGCGATGGCGCTCCCGGAGAAGAGGCTGGGGGTGCCGCCCCCGATGAAGAGGGAGACCAGGTGCGGCAGCCCCTGAGTCAACTCCGCCAGTTCCCGATCGAGATCGCCGAGCAAGGCCTCCACATAGGCCGCCTCGGGGATGGGCTCGCGGGCGGCGTGGGAGTTGAAGTCGCAATAGGGGCACTTGCGAACGCACCAGGGAATGTGGATGTAAAGGCTGAGGGCTGAATTCAGGTGTTCGCCGCCTGGAATGGGGTTAATGGGCGCCGCCTGCGTTGCGGGTGGGTTGGGGCGCGAGACCTTTGCACGCCGGGGCCTGCCAATGAGAGAAGGTGCGCAACCCGCGCCAACCGGTCTGGGGCTCCGGAGGCCTCATCCCAAGGGCTCCAGCTTGGCGTAGGCGAGGACTAACCACTTGGTGCCCTCACCGTGGAACTTGACCTGAATCCGTGCGGCGGCACCGAGGCCCTCGCTGTTGAGCACTACGCCCTCGCCGAATTTGGGATGGCGGACCCCTTGGCCGAGATGAAAGCCGCCGCCCTTGCCGGTTTCCGGGATGCTGGCGGACCCGGAGGTGGTGCCCTCCCGCCGGGCGCCGCTGGTTGAGGAGGAGGATTGGCCCCAGGCCGAGGACCGCGATAGCCCCCCAGCCCGCACCTCGCGCACCAGTTCCGCCGGGATCTCGCGCAGGAAGCGGGAGGGGAAGGGGCGATCCTCGCTACCCCGGAAGCGGCGGCTCTCCGCGTGACTGACAAACAGCTGGTGCATGGCCCGGGTCATGCCGACATAGCAGAGGCGTCGCTCCTCTTCCAGGCGGCTCGGGTCGTTGGCCGACAGACTATGGGGGAAGAGGCCCTCCTCGATGCCGACTAGGAAGACGATCGGGAACTCCAGGCCCTTAGCGCTATGTAGGGTCATGAGCTGGACACCATCCTCGAACTCATCGGCCTGGGCATCCCCGGACTCCAGGGTCGCATGGGCCAGGAAGGCGACCAGGGCATCCTGCTCCCCATCCACCTCGCCGTCCCCCAGTTCATGGCGGAAGCGCCCGGCGGTCTCGACCAACTGCCCCAGGTTCTCGATGCGATCCTGCCCCTTGCCGTCCTTCTCCTTGCGGTAGTGCTCCTCCAGGCCGGCGGCGGCAATCACATCGTTGGTCAGGCCCTCCAGGTTGAGATCCGGGACCGCGAGACGGAAACGATCGATCAGGCCCAGGAACTGGCCGATGGCCCCGGCGGCACGGGGGGGGAGGGTGCCGGAAGCCATCAGATCCCGCGCGGCCCCCCAGAGCGAAACCCGCGTCTCTCGGGCCTGTTCCCGCAGGTTCTCCAGGGTGCGGGGGCCGATGCCGCGCATTGGGGTGTTAACGGCCCGCTCGAAGGCGGTATCGTCGTCGGGGTTGGCGACCAGGCGCAGATAGGCCATGGCGTCCTTGATCTCGGCGCGCTCGAAGAAGCGCAGGCCGCCATAGACCCGGTAGGGGATCTGGGCCTGGATCAGGGCCTCCTCGAAGAGCCGCGACTGGGCGGTGGTGCGATAGAGAATGGCGCACTCCGCGCGGCGGTAGCCCTCGTCCGTCACATAGCCGTGAATGCGATCAACCACGAAGCGGGCCTCGTCTACCTCGTTGAAGGCGGCGTAACGCAGAATGGGTTCGCCCTCGGCATCCTGGGTCCAGAGATTCTTACCCAGCCGCGTGGGGTTATGCGCAATCAGGGCATTTGCCGCCTGAAGGATATTGCCGGTGGAACGATAATTCTGTTCCAGACGCACCACCTGGGTGTTGGGATAGTCGCGTTGGAAGCTCTGGATGTTCTCCACCCGGGCCCCACGCCAGCCATAGATGGACTGATCATCGTCGCCCACCAGGAAGAGATTGTCCCGGTCCCCGGCCAGCAGGCGCAGCCAGGCGTACTGGATGGCATTGGTATCCTGGAACTCGTCCACCAGGATGTGGGCGAAGCGCTCCTGGTAGTGGTGGCGGATGTCCGGGCGGTCCCGCAGCAGTTCGTGGGTGCGCAGCAGCAGATCGGCGAAATCGACCTGGCCGGCGCGCTCGCAGGACGCCTGGTACTCGCGATAGACCTCGATGAGCTTGCGCTGGTAGAAGTCGCCGCCATCGTCCAGGTGCTCCGGCCGGCGGCCCTCATCCTTTTCACGATTGATGAAGCCCATCACCTGGCGGGGCGGGTAGCGGGACTCGTCGAGCTGCAGTTCCTTGAGCAGGCGCTTGACCAGCCGCAGTTGGTCGTCGCTGTCGAGGATCTGGAAATGCTGGGGCAGCCTGGCATCCTGCCAGTGGGCGCGCAGAAAGCGGTGGGCCAGGCCATGAAAGGTGCCGACCCACATGCCGCCGATGGGCTGCTGGAGGATCTCCTCAATGCGAGTCCGCATCTCCCGGGCCGCCTTGTTAGTAAAGGTCACCGCCAGGAGGGACCAGGGCGCCAGATGCTCGACCTGGATGAGCCAGGCGATGCGATGCACCAGCACCCGGGTCTTGCCGCTGCCGGCGCCGGCCAACACCAGGCGATTGCCGCCGGCAGCAGTGACGGCCTCGCGTTGGGCATCGTTTAGGGGGTCGAGAATGTGAGAGATGTCTTCCATGCCGTCATTCTACTCGTAGGCTGGGGCGGGAGGGAGGGAGGAAGAGGGCAGGAATCGTCCCTAGCGAAGGGCGGGTACCCGATTAACCCTTATGATTTTCGGCAAGGTTGCTCGATCGGTCTGGGGAAAGGCCCGGTGGCTGGCATGAGGGTGAGCAGCACCTGTGCGGGCTGGCAGGGCGAGCAGCCTGATGCCGCCCTTGAACGGATGCGGGTGGTGGCTCCGCCTCGGTCCTGCCTTGAGGGGATAGATTCGAATCGCCCCCTGGTTAACAGGGGAGGACCGGCATGCGGGGCAAGTAGGCAGGTTCCCCCAGATCTCCCAAGGCGGCAATCTTCTCCAGGGCACCAGGGTCCAGGATACTGACATGCCGACCCTGAACACGGATGATGCCGCGCTCACTCAGGTCCTTTTCGATGCGGGAGAAGGTCTCGGGTTTGATGGAGAGGCGCGAGGCGATGACACCCTTGCGGGCGTCCAGGTGCAGGATCTGGCCATCGACCGGACGCTTGGCGAGCAGATAACAGGCGAAGCGACTGGTGGCGGAATGGAGGGTCAGATTGTCGACCTCGCACACCAAGCTACGCAGGCGCTGGCTTAGAACCCCGAGCAGGATGAAACAGGTATCGAAGGACTCTCGCAACATGCGCGTGAAGTCCCGGGTATCCAGGCTGAGCAACTCAACCGGGCCCAGGGCCGCCGCGCAGACCGGGTAGCGGGGGGCGTCCAGGAACATCAGGGCCTCGGCAAAGGTCTCGCCGGGGGCCGTGATTTCGATGACCTTCTCGGCCCCCTCCGGGGACAGGCGGAATAACCGCAGGTGGCCGGAGATCACCAGATAGAAGCGTTCGGCGGGATCGCCCTGGCGGAAGAGCATCTGACCCTCGTCCAGCCGGACAGAGATGGCGTGGCGCGCCACCCGCGCCAGTTGTTCATCGGACAAGCGGGACAGCAATAGCGCCCGGCGTAGTTCCTGGATCATGATCACCTCCTTTGTTCGTTTCCGGGGATGCGCTGGCGGAACAGGGCGCCAATCGGGTGGCCTTTGCCGATTAAAAAAATTTATAGAGCCGAGTGGGACTCAGCCTTGACCTAAATCAAGTATTACCGTCGCCCCGGGTTCCGCAAATGCAGGATCGGGGGCCGGCAAGCCCGAGGGCGGGCGGGGGAAGGGCGCCTAACCCGGCCGTCCATCCACCCGCGGGCCCATCAGCATGGGGCCGTAAACCCAGAGGAAAATCCCGAAGGCCAGGATCCAGAGCCCGCCCGATAGCCCCAGCCAGAGGGCATACTGGCTGGGCCAGAGCAGGGCGGGGACCACGCGCGTCAAGGCGGCGACATTGATCGCCAGGAAGGCGGCGACGGTGGCCGGCGAGGCGCGCATGTCGCGGCCGGTATGTCCCAGGGTCACCCGGGTCACCATGCCAAAGGTGAAGACGCCAATGGCCCCCGTCGTCAGGGCGTGCAGGGCGGGGAAGGGGGGCAGGAGCCCCAGAGCGGACAGCCCATCCAGGGCCAGGCCGGCTATCATCCAGAGGTAGCCGGCGTAGAGGACCGCCAGCATGGGATTGCGCCAGGCGCGACCGTCATACCAGCCGGCGAGGCGGATGGCCTGCAGCGCCGCCAGGGCCAGGAGGGGGATGGCGGCGAAGGCGGGCACCGGCGTCAGCAGGTTGATCAGGGCCAGGGCGGTGGCAACGGCGAAAGAGGCGCCTTCCACCCAAGGCCGGTTGACGGGTTGGCTGCCCGGGAGTGCACTCTGAGTGAAAAAGGGCATGATGCGCCCCGCGACGATTAGGAGGATCAGCAGGGTCAGATCGAGCATGAGGCGTGACCCGCGACTCGCCGAATTGGCCAGCAGGTCGAGGGCTTGGGCGTGCACCAGCAGATTGGCCAGGGTCATGGCCGCCAGGAGGGCGAGAAAGACCCGGTTGCTCTTGTTCTTTCCCTGCCAGAGCGGTGCGATCAGGGCCAGGGCCAGGGCCGGGAAAAAGGCCAGGTCCAGGAGCGCGATCAGGGTGGGTGGCAGTGGCAGCAAGGGTCCGAGCCGGGCCGCCAGCCATAGCAGGAACAGGGCGCCGAGACGCCCCCCGGTGGGGGTGTCGATCCCGGTCCAGTTGCGCGCCGCCGTCAGCAGAAAGCCCGCGATGACGGCCTCGACATAGCCAAAGAGCATCTCGTGGGCGTGCCAGGCCGTGCCGCCGAGATAGGTGTCTCCCGGCAGCAGACCCCATAGGCGTGCGAGCCAGATGGCCATGGCCAGCAGAGCCAGGGCCGCGGCGGCGAGGAAGAAGGGCCGAAAGCCGAGGGCCAGGAGGCTCGATCGCTTGCCAGGGTGGGACAGGGGAATTGCGGACAAGATGGGGTCCTCGCTCATATCGGGAAGTTTGTGACAGCCTATCGCCTAGGGCAGTACTAACCTTGATCCGGGTCAAGGGCCCGGGCGGGGTGATTGGGGGGGAATTACCCTGGCCGGGATTTGCTCGTTCCTTCCCTTGCCCCGCCACCAGGGCCATAGGGTGAAGATTTATCTCCAGCGGTTCCTTGATGGGCTAGAGTAACAAAGATAGCGGGGAGCCAGGGTTTTGAGTCCCCCTATAAGAGTTTTGTTGGGCTTGGGGGCCCGGTACGCCCAAGCCAGATCTTGACTGTTCGCGGTCGGATGTCTTGGAGGGCATACGCCAAGGCGGTTAATCAGAGGTTGGCGCCATGAGCATCCTGAAAGTCCTGTCTGTCGCGGTTCTGCTGCCGTTCCTGGTTTCCTGTGACAGCTCGAATAGTCAGCAGGCCACAAGGTCCGATGCCTTCGTAATCGAGGCCCCGAGTCTCTCGGAGACGACCTTTGGCGAGGCGCGGGATATTTATATCCGGGGTGCCCTGGCGTCCTGGGTTACACGGCCGGGCAATGTCCGGATCGAACTCTTTAAGGGTACCCGCGTCGAGGGTGAACCCCTTCGGGTGATCGAGAGTCACGTGGATCCGGCAACGGGGACGACCCCGGTAAGCGCCCTCTATCTCGACTACCCCAATGGCGAGAGAAAAGGGGGCAAGCACCTCGTCATGGTCCCGGATATCGTCCAGGAACCGGATGGATTCCTGTTTCCCGGCAACAAGGTGGTGGTGACGAAGGACTATTTCGCCGGGGTCCTTCTGGGTGGCGTGACCCGCAACTTCGATACCGACTACACCGATGCCCAGGGCCTGCCCCTGGAGGATCTGCGGGCGGGCACCTATACCCTGAGGGTGAAGGGCCTGTCCGGAGACCTCGCGGATACCGTCTGGACCATGCCGCTTAGCTTTGGCCATAGCCATAAGCTTATCGGCCGCTTCAAACCCCAGGAGCATTTCGATCGCTTGAAGGCCCATGCCCGGGAAAAGGGTTTGCGTATCTTCCTAGACCCCTTTCCGGGCTACTACTGGTCAGGGAACGATGGCTATGAGATTCAGACTCGTTGGCGCGCCAACAATGCTCTGGAGGTGGTCAATACGACCCCGGGTATCCATTACGGACCTGAGATCAACGCCGTCAACGATGCCATCCTCTACAACGTCTCGCCCTGGAGTGTGACTGAATCCCTCGAACTCGCCAATATTGTCGCCCATGATTTTGTGGATAAACCCCAGACCACTTTTCTCTACTATTCCATGGGGGAGCCCTCTCTGACCCTCTTCACCCCCTGGGGTGAAAGTCGCCTGTGGGGCGATTATGCGGCCTTGGCGCCGGGACAGCGGTTGGTCATGGTCCGCGCCGAGATGCAGTCGCCTCGGGCTGCCGAGGGGGATAACCGCTATAGCGTCAACCAGTCGGTGGTGACATCCTACGATGTCGATTTTGGTGACGGCATCCAGGCCTCCGCCAACGAGGTGATCTCACTGTTTGGCGTCGCCACGCCCATCCCCTCCACCGTCACCCCTACGGGCTTGCAGAGCACCTATAGCATCGATAATCACATCGCGACGATTCGCTACGAGATCGGCAACGCCGCGGGCGAAACCCTGCTCTCGACGGAGAAACCCGTGGGGCTGAACCGGATCTATGACCCGGCCAAGCCCACCGAGCTGTCTCCCTCCCAATACGAGTTCAAGCACCAACTGGTCCTGGAGGCCAGCCGAGGCAGCTTCCGCGTCAAGGCCACCGGCCTGGACAGCCAGGGTCGGCTCGTGGCGGGAGCGGAACAGGTCTTCTCCCTCGACATGGTCGCTCCCTGACCCGCCATGCACCGCCGCAAATTGCCCATCGGGGTGAGCAAGTACAGCAAGGCCCTCCCGCCTCCCAACTTCACCACCCCCGATCCAGCAGCGTCTTGAGATAGCGTCCGGTATGGGAGGCGAGATCGGCGGCCACCTGCTCCGGGGTGCCGGTGGCGATGATGGCGCCGCCGCGATGGCCGCCCTCGGGGCCCAGGTCGATGACCCAGTCGGCGGTCTTAATGACGTCCAGGTTGTGCTCGATGACGACCACCGTGTTGCCGTGGTCGCGCAGCCGGTGCAGGACATCCAGTAGTTGCTTGACGTCGTGGAAATGCAGCCCCGTGGTCGGCTCATCAAGGAAATAGAGGGTGCGGCCGGTGTCGCGCTTGGACAGCTCGCGGCTGAGCTTGACCCGCTGGGCCTCGCCGCCGGAGAGGGTGGTGGCGCTCTGGCCGAGGCGGACATAGGTGAGGCCGACGTCCATGAGGGTCTGGAGCTTGCGCGCCAGGGTGGGCACCGGGGCGAAAAACTCCAGGGCCTGCTCCACCGTCAGGTTGAGGACCTCGTCGATGGTCTTGCCCTTGTAGCGGACCTCCAGGGTCTCGCGGTTGTAGCGTCGGCCTTTGCAGACGTCGCACTGGACGTAGATGTCCGGCAGGAAGTGCATTTCCACCCGGATGAGTCCGTCGCCTTTGCAGGCCTCGCAGCGCCCACCGGCGACGTTGAAGCTGAACCGCCCCACCGCATAGCCCCGGGTGCGGGCCTCGGGCACGCCGGCGAAGAGTTCCCGCACCAGATTGAAGAGGCCGGTATAGGTCGCGGGGTTGGAGCGCGGGGTGCGGCCAATGGGGCTCTGGTCGATATCCACCACCTTGTCGAAGTGCTCCAGGCCCTCTACCCGGTCGTGGGGGGCGGGCTGGAGGTTGGAGTTGTTGAGGTGGCGGGCGGCGAGGGGGTAGAGGGTGTCGTTGATCAGGGTCGATTTGCCGGAGCCCGAGACGCCGGTGACGCAGCAGAGGGTGCCCACCGGTATGGCGACATCGACGCCGCGCAGGTTGTGGCCGCGGGCACCGAGCAGGCATAACTGGCGCGCCGGGTCGGCGGGGGTGCGCCGCTGGGGGATGGCGATGCGCAACTGGCCGGAGAGATAGCGCCCGGTCAGGGAGTCCGGACAGGCGGCGATCTCCTCGGCGGTGCCTTGGGCGACGATCTCACCGCCATGTTCCCCCGCCCCCGGGCCCATGTCCACCACCTGATCGGCGGCGCGGATGGCCTCTTCGTCATGCTCAACGACGATGACGGTGTTGCCGATGTCGCGCAGGTGATTCAGGGTCCGCAGCAGGCGGGCATTGTCGCGCTGGTGCAGACCGATGGAGGGCTCGTCCAGGATGTACATGACCCCCACCAGGCCGGCGCCGATCTGGCTGGCCAGCCGGATGCGCTGGGCCTCGCCGCCGGACAGGGTCTCGGCGCTGCGCTCCAGGGTCAGATAGTCGAGGCCCACATCGACCAGGAAGTGCAGCCGCTGGGCGACCTCCTTGATGATGCGGGCCCCGATCTCACCGCGCTGGCCCGGCAGGTCCAGGGTCTCGAAGAAACTCAGGGCCTCGCCCACCGGCAGGCGGGTGATCTCCGCCAGGCCGCGCTCGGCCACGAAGACATGCCGGGCCGCCTCGTTGAGGCGCGTACCCTGGCAGGTCGGGCAGTCCTGGTGGGAGAGGTAGCGGGCCAGCTCCTCCCGCAGGGTGACGGAGTCCGTCTCCCGGTAGCGGCGCTCCATGTTGCGCAGGACCCCCTCGAAGGGGCGGACCTTGCCCGGGCCATGCTCGTGGGGCAGCTTGAGCTTGATGCGGTCCTTGCCGCTGCCGTAAAGGACGATCTGGCGAATGGGTTCCGGCAGTTCCAGCCAGGGGGCCTCGACATCGAAGCCATAGTGCTCGCCCAGGGCGCGGACCATCTGGAAATAGTAGGCATTGCGCCGGTCCCAGCCGCGCACGGCGCCCCCGGCCAGGCTGAGTTCCGGGTGAACGACCACCTTGTCGGCATCGAAGAACTGCTCCACGCCCAGGCCGTCGCAACTCGGGCAGGCCCCGGCGGGGTTGTTAAAGGAGAAGAGGCGGGGTTCCAGCTCCGGCAGGCTGTAGCCGCAGATGGGGCAGGCGTAGCGGGCCGAGAAGATGAGTTCGGGCTTGTCGGGCTCGTCCAGCCAGGCCACCCGGGCAATGCCGCTGGACAGGTTCAGGGCCGTCTCCAGGGATTCGGCGAGGCGGGGCCGCAGGTCCTCGCGGACGCGGAAGCGGTCCACCACCACCTCGATGCTGTGCTTGCGCTTGAGGTCCAGTTCCGGCGGTTCGTCCAGTTCGCAGAGGTTCCCGTCCACCCGGGCGCGGACGAAGCCCTGGGCGTTGAGTTCGGCGAAAAGGCGCTGATACTCACCCTTGCGCTCGGAGATCACCGGCGCCAGCAGCATCAGTTTGTCGCCCACCGGCAGGGCCAGCACCTGGTCCACCATCTGACTGATGGTCTGGGCGTCCAGGGTCTCGCCATGATGGGGACAGCGCGGGGTGCCGACCCGGGCGTAGAGGAGGCGCAGATAGTCGTAGATCTCGGTGATGGTGCCGACGGTGCTGCGGGGGTTGTGGGAGGTGGTCTTCTGTTCGATGGAGATGGCTGGCGACAGGCCCTCGATCTGGTCGAGGTCCGGCTTCTCCATGACGGACAGGAACTGGCGGGCATAGGCCGACAGAGACTCAACATAGCGGCGCTGGCCTTCGGCATAGATGGTGTCGAAGGCGAGGGAGGACTTGCCCGACCCCGAGAGGCCGGTAACCACGATGAGGCGGTCCCGAGGCAGCTCCAGATCGACGTTCTTGAGATTGTGCGTGCGTGCGCCGCGGATGCGGATGCTATCCATGAGCCTGAACCGGGTGGGGCGAAGCTGCTATTATGCTCAGCCATTCCCAGCCGAAGCAAAGCCGATATGAGCCGTTCCGGACCCCCGCCCATCCCCATGACCTCCGCCGAACGGCGCGCCTCGGCGGGCCTGGCCGGCATCTTTGCCCTGCGCATGCTCGGCCTTTTCCTGATCCTGCCGGTATTTGCCATTCAGGCCCGGGAGATACCCGGGGCGACGCCTCTGCTGATCGGTATCGCCATCGGTGCCTATGGCCTGACCCAGGCCCTCCTCCAGATTCCCTTCGGCATGTTGTCGGACCGCATTGGCCGCAAGCCGGTCATCCTGGGTGGCCTGATCATCTTTGTCATTGGCAGCGTGGTGGCGGCCATGGCGGACGATATTTATGGCGTCATCATCGGGCGCCTGCTCCAGGGCAGCGGGGCCATCGCCGCCGCCGTCATGGCCCTGACCGCCGACCTCACCCGCGAGGCGGTGCGCACACGCGCCATGGCGGGCATCGGCATCAGCATTGCCCTCTCCTTCGCCCTGGCTCTGGTGCTGGGGCCCATCGTGGCTCATTGGGGGGGGCTGGAGGGTCTTTTCTGGTTTATTGCCGTGCTGGCCTGCGCGGGTATCCTGATCCTGCTGCTGGTGGTGCCAAACCCCAGCCATTCTGGCCTGCACCGGGATGCCGAGCCCGTGGCCAGCCAGTTTCGCGGCGTCCTGGCGGACAGCGAACTGTTGCGCCTAAACCTGGGTATCTTCACCCTGCATTTGACCATGACCTCCCTCTTTCTGGTGGCCCCCCTCTTTATAAAGGCCCAGGGGCTGGCGCCGGTCGATCACTGGCAGGTCTATCTGCCGGTCCTGCTGCTGTCCATCGTCGCCATGATCCCCCTCATCATCCAGGCCGAGGGCAAGGGGCGCATGAAGCTCGTCTTTCTCGGCACCCTGGTGGCCCTGGTCTTGGGGCTGCTGGGGCTGAATTTTCTGGGCCATGGCATCCTCGCCATCGCCTTCTGGCTCTTTATCCTGATCACCATCTTCAACCTGCTGGAGGCCATTCTGCCGTCCATGGTGTCCAAGGTAGCCCCGGCGGGGGCCAAGGGCACGGCCATGGGGGTCTATTCCACCTCTCAATTCACCGGGGCCTTTCTCGGCGGTCTGGTGGGCGGCTCGATTCATCAATACTGGGGGGCGGCGGCGGTGCCGATCTTCTGCGCCCTGGCCGTCCTGGTCTGGTTTTTGGTCGCCTTCCGCATGCAAGCCCCCCGCCAAGGTGTGCCCCACATGATCCACGTCGGCGCTCGGTCCGCCGATCCCCTGCTTAGGGACCAGCTGCTGGCGATCCCCGGCGTGGAGGAGGCCCTGATCGTGGCCGAGGAGGGGGTCGCTTACCTCAAGGTAGACAAGCGGCAAGTTGATTGGGCAAGATTGCAGGAATTCGCGGCGGAGGGGTAAGGCCGTCTCCGGAGGGTAGGTCCCCCGCCGGGATCTCGCTCATATACCTATCAAATCGCCAATTTCGCCCCGCGCGGGCGCCATTATCGCCTTTCGTGGCACGAGGAACCCATGTCCAAAGGAAGTCTCAACAAGGTCATGCTGATCGGCAATTTGGGGGCCGATCCGGAAACCCGCTACACGCCCAGCAACATGGCGGTGACCAAGCTCCGCCTCGCCACCAGTGAATCCTGGAAGGACAAGAATACTGGCGAGGCCCAGGAACGCACCGAGTGGCATCGGGTCACGATCTTTGGGCGTCTGGGCGAGGTCGCGCAACAGTACTTGCACAAGGGCTCCAAGGTCTATATCGAGGGCCAGTTGCGGACCAATAAGTGGCAGGGACCGGATGGCCAGGATCGCTATTCGACCGACATCGTGGTTGATATCCGCGGCACCATGATGATGCTAGACAGCCGTGGCGCCGGTAGCGGCAGCTCCGCCCCCTACGATAGTCAGGGCGGTGGTCAGTCGCGCCCGGCCAAGGGTGGGGGCGATGACTGGGGCGATGACGGCTTCGGCGGCAAGCCTGCGGCGAATGCCGGCGGTTCTGGTGGTGGCCCCGCCACCGTGGACTTCGACGACGACATCCCCTTCTAGGACATGGCTGTGATGAAAACCATCCTGGTTACCGGTGGCGCCGGCTTCATCGGGGGCAATTTTGTCCACTTCCTGTTGCGGGAGACGGACGTTCAGGTCGTGAACCTGGACAAGTTGACCTATGCCGGCAATCTGGACACCCTGGCGCCCCTGGCGGGCAACCCGCGCCACGTCTTCGTCCAGGGCGACATTGGCGATCGCGAGCTGGTGGGCCGCCTGCTCGCGGACTATGCCGTGGACGCCGTGGTCAACTTCGCCGCCGAGTCCCATGTGGACCGCTCCATCGACGGCCCTGCGGCCTTCGTCGAGACCAACGTCCTGGGCACCTTCAATCTACTGGATTGCGCCCGGGCTTACTGGTCCGGCCTGGGTCTGGCGGGGCGGGCGGACTTTCGCTTTCTGCATGTCTCCACCGACGAAGTCTATGGTTCCCTGGGCCCCACCGGGCGTTTCGTCGAGACGACCCCCTACGCGCCCAATTCCCCCTATTCGGCCTCCAAGGCCGCCTCGGATCACCTGGTGCGAGCCTGGTTCCACACCTACGGGCTGCCGGTGCTGACCACTAACTGCTCCAACAACTACGGCCCCTACCAGTTCCCGGAAAAACTCATCCCCCTGGTAGCCCTCAAGGCCCTGGCCGGGGAGTCGCTGCCCATCTATGGCAACGGCTCCAACGTGCGCGACTGGCTGTATGTCGAGGATCACTGCCGGGCTATCTGGCGGGTCCTGGCGGCTGGCCGGCCCGGCGAGGTCTATAACGTCGGCGGCGACAGCGAGCGCACCAACCTGGAGGTGGTCGATACCCTCTGCGGCTTGCTTGACGAGTTGGTGCCGGACTCGCCACACCGGCCCCATGCCCAGCTCAAGGTCTTCGTCACTGATCGTCCCGGACATGACCAACGCTACGCCATCGACGCCACCAAGCTCCAGACCGAGCTGGGCTGGGCGCCCCAGGAGCGCTTCGAGACCGGCCTGCGCCGGACCCTGGTCTGGTATCTGGAGAACCCTGACTGGTGTGGACGGGTGATGGACGGCAGTTATCGTGGTCAGCGGCTGGGGACAGGCGCGGGCAAGGATGACCTAGGGGAGGGCGCGGCATGAATCGCAAGGGCATCATTCTCGCTGGGGGCTCCGGCACCCGGCTCTATCCGCTGACGCATACCATTAGCAAGCAACTGCTGCCGGTCTACGACAAGCCCATGATCTACTATCCCCTCGCCACCCTGATGCTGGCGGGGATTCGGGAGATTCTGGTCATCACCACCCCTCGGGATGCCGACGCCTTCCAGGATCTGCTCGGCGATGGGGGTCAGTGGGGCGTTTCCCTCCAGTATGCCGTCCAGCCCGAGCCCGGCGGTCTGGCCCAAGCCTTCATCATTGGCGCCGATTTCGTCGCCGGTGACCCGAGTTGCCTCATCCTGGGCGATAACATCTTCTACGGCCATGGCCTGGTTCAGCAGATGCGCGCCGCCAATCTTCGCGAGCGCGGGGCTTCGGTCTTCGGCTACTGGGTCAAGGACCCCGAGCGCTATGGCGTCGCGGAACTCGACTCCCTCGGGCGCGTCCTCGGCCTGGAGGAAAAGCCGGTCAAGCCCAAGTCCAACTACGCCGTCACCGGGCTCTACTTTTACGACGAGCAGGTGTGCGACCTGGTGGCCAATCTCCAGCCCTCCCTCCGGGGTGAACTGGAGATTACGGATCTCAACAATCTCTACCTGGCCCACGGCGAGCTTTTCCTGGAACGCCTCGGGCGTGGTACCGCCTGGCTCGACACAGGCACCCATCAGTCCTTGATGGAGGCCAGCAACTTCATCGAGACCATCGAGCAGCGCCAGGGCCTCAAGATCTGCTGCCCCGAGGAGGTCGCCTGGCAACGGCGCTGGATCGACGCCGACCAGTTGCGCGCCATCGCCGCGCCCCTGGCCAAGAGCGGCTATGGCGAATATCTGCTGGGGCTGCTGGAGCGCTCCGCCGAGCCATGAACATCATCGAGACCGAGATCCCCGGCGTCCTCGTCATCGAACCCCAGGTCTTTGGCGACGAACGGGGCTATTTCCTGGAGAGCTGGCAGCAGGAGCGCTACGCCGCCGCTGGCATCCCCCGGGGTCTGGTGCAGGATAATCAGGCCTATTCCCGCCATGGCGTCCTGCGCGGCCTGCACATCCAGCATCCCTACGCCCAGGGCAAGCTGGTGCAGGTGCTGAGGGGCGAGGTCTTCGACGTGGCCGTGGACGCCCGCCCCGGCTCGCCCTGGTTCGGACGCTGGGTCGGCGTCCTGCTCTCCGGCGAGAACCACCGCCAGTTCTGGGTCCCCGCTGGCTTTGCTCATGGCTACTATGTCACCGGCGAGGACGCCCTCTTCAGCTATAAGTGCAGTGACTATTACCACCCCGAGAACGAGTTGTCGGTGGCCTGGAACGACCCCGCCATTGGCATCGACTGGCGCCTGCGGGGTGAACCCATCCTCTCCGCCAAGGACCTGGCGGCCACCCCGCTCGCCGCCGTCCCGACCGAGCGCCTGCCGGCTTATGCCTGCCCCTGATTTGGACTCCCTATTGAATCCCCACATGAAAAAGCGACCCGAAATCTTGCTGATTGGCGCCGACGGTCAGGTCGGCTGGGAACTGCAGCGCACCCTGGCGCCCCTGGGCCATCTGACGCGCGCCACCCTCGATGGTCGCTGGGAGCAGGCCCTGGACCTGGCCAACGCCGAGTCCATCGCCGGGGTCCTGCGCGAGACCCGGCCCGATATCGTCATCAACGCCGCTGCCTACACGGCGGTGGACAAGGCCGAGACGGAACAGGACCTGGCGCAACGTATCAATGGCGATGCCCCCGGCCTGCTGGGCCGCCTGCTCGCCGAGCGCCGCGTGCCCGTCCTCCATTACTCCACGGATTTTGTCTTCTCCGGTCAGACCGAGAGCCCCTACAAAGAGGATGATGACCCCGGCCCCCTCAATGTCTATGGCGCCACCAAGCTCGACGGCGAAAATCGGCTCCTCGACTCCGGTGCCCCGGCCCTGATTCTGCGTACCAGTTGGGTCTATGGCCGCTACGGCCAGAATTTTCTCCTCACCATGCAGCGCCTGCTGCGGGAGCGGGATGAGCTTCAGGTGGTGGATGATCAGATCGGCGCCCCCACCTGGAGTCGCCTGCTGGCCGAGGTCAGTGCCCAACTCTTGTACCGCGTCATCAGTGGAGATATTGATCTGGAGCGCCAGTCCGGCCTCTACCAGGTCACCGGCGGTGGCCAGACGAGCTGGTGGGGCTTTGCCAAGGCTATCCAGCAGGCCAGCGGCGCCCACTGCCGCCTGTTGCCGATCCTCTCGCGCGATTATCCCTCCCCCGCTAAGCGGCCGACCTACTCCGTCCTCGATAACGGCAAGCTCCTGGATACCTTCGGGTTGGCCCTCCCGCACTGGGAAACCTCCCTGGCGATGTGTCTGGCGGAGACCTGAGGGGGCAGGCAAGGGCATACCCGATCAGGGTGGTCTGCACTTGTCCTGCCGCTATTTTGCTGATCTGGCTTGGGGTGGGCTGGCCTTGACCCCCCTGAAGACCACATCCATACTCAAAATTCTCCGAGTGCCTTAGGTACCCCCTAACCTGGTCCCCCAAAATTATGTCAACTACCAGAGGTCACACCATGAAAAGAATGCTCCTGGCAGCCATGTGTTCGGCCGCGACCCTGCCCGCCCTCGCCCAAGATGCCAAGGTGGACATCACCTTGCAAGCGGCCATGCCCTCCATTCGCGACCCCTCCCGGAACGATATCTTCAAGTTCACCCTGACGGACGCCAAGATCGTCACCAGTCTTGAATTGGAATGCCAGGCCGGCCGGACCCAGGCCCTAGTGTTGCGCACCAATGAGCAATGCAGCGTCAAAGGTACGGGTGCCATCGTCAATCCCTCGAACCCTGGCCAGCGGATGCCCCGCGCTCAGTACGCGGGTGGCTTTACGGTCAAGGAGAACGGCCAGGTCGAAGGCAATAGCCTCAGCGTGAACTACCTGGCGGTTGGCAAGGTCCCGGCCTCCTCGGAATCCTTCGGTGGCGGCATGACCCTGAAGCCGGAAAACCCCTCTCCGGGGGCGGCGGAGCTGCAGGCCACCATCCTGAAGAAGCTGCGGGGTGAAAAGGGGGCGGGCTCCGTCATCGACGAACGGGTGGACACCGTACAGCTCTCCAGCTTTTTTATCCCCTCGGCGGGGCTACCCTCGGAGAAGGGCTGTGCCTGGAACGGGGACATGATCTTTTCCTACCAGACGAACTCCTGGTTCATCAATCTCACCGCCAAGTGCGGAGAGAAGAACTATGCCCTCAAGGGCAATATGCCCTGGACCGACACCCCGGGCGCGACCAACCAGACCCAGTATGACCTGACCCTGACCCTGCCGAGCGCGGCCATCGGTTCGGACGATGCCCTGTTCGCCAACCCCGATGGGGATAGCGATCTCTTCGCCACGGTCGATGGTATGACCGGCACCATCATCATGAAGGAATCGGGCCATGTGAAGGCTAAGGTGGATGGGGTCGAGGACGAGGTGGCAACTCAGATCGAGGGCAGCGGCGCCCTGAAGGGGACCAATGTCTCCCTGGAGGCGGTGCGCTCCTTCACCCTGCTGATCGGTATCCTGTCGCGGACCTTCTTTGGGGCCTGATAGCCTCTTTCTCGCACCCGGGCCAGACAGGGTCGGGCCCGGGTGGCCCCTTATTCGGACAGCCGTGCCTCGGGCGTGGTGGCCAGGCCCGGCATGGGTCCGTTATCATTTCGCGCTTTAACCGGGCGCCTTCCTACCGGATGTTTCATGGCCCAGCTCCAAGAGCAACTCGCTAAGCGGCGAACCTTCGCCATTATTTCCCACCCCGATGCTGGCAAGACTACCCTGACCGAAAAGCTCCTGTTGTTCGGCGGTGCCATCCAGATGGCGGGAACCGTCAAGGGCCGCAAGGCCGCGCGACACGCCACCTCCGACTGGATGGAACTGGAAAAGCAACGGGGCATCTCGGTCACCTCCTCGGTGATGCAGTTTCCCTATGGCCATGCCATCGTCAACCTGCTCGACACCCCGGGTCACGAGGACTTCTCGGAGGACACTTACCGGACCCTGACGGCGGTGGACTCCGCCCTCATGGTCATCGATGTGGCCAAGGGCGTGGAAGAGCGCACCATTAAGCTCATGGATGTCTGTCGCCTGCGCGCCACGCCCATCCTGACCTTTGTCAACAAGCTGGATCGGGAAGGGCGTAACCCCATTGAAGTCCTGGATGAGATCGAGCAGGTGCTCAAGGTCCGCTGCGCCCCCGTCACCTGGCCCATTGGCATTGGCAAGCGTTTTAAGGGTGTCTATGACCTGCGCAATGGCAAGACGCATCTTTTCAGCGCCCAGCATGGTGGCCGCATCCGCAGCGGGGAGGTGATAGACGGTCTGGACAATCCCCGCCTGGACGAGTTGTTGGGGGAGCAAGCGGCGGAACTGCGCGAGGAGATGGAACTGGTGGCCGGCGCCAGCCACGCGCTGAACCTGGACGACTACCTGGCGGGGGAGCAGACGCCAGTCTTCTTTGGGTCCGCCATTAATAACTTCGGCGTCGAGGAGTTGCTACGGGCCTTCGTCGATTACGCTCCGCCGCCCCGGCCGCGCGCGACCCTGCAGCGCGAGGTCCTCCCGACGGAGGAGGGCTTCACGGGCTTCGTCTTCAAGATTCAGGCGAACATGGACCCGGGCCATCGGGATCGCATCGCCTTCCTGCGTGTCTGTTCCGGTAGCTACCGCAAGGGCATGAAGATGCGGCATGTCCGCATCGGCAAGACCATCCAGGTCGCCAACGCCATCACCTTCCAGGCCGATGAGCGGCACCTGGTGGAGGAGGCCTGGCCCGGCGATATCATCGGCCTGCACAACCATGGCACCATCCAGATTGGCGATACCTTCACCGAGGGCGAGGAGCTTAAGTATCTGGGCATCCCCTTCTTCGCCCCGGAATTGTTCCGGCGCGTGGTGCTGAAGGATCCCCTGAAGATGAAGGCCCTGCAAAAAGGGGTGGTGCAACTCTCGGAGGAGGGCGCGACCCAGGTCTTTCGTCCCCTCAAGAACAACGATCTCATCCTTGGAGCCGTCGGTAACCTCCAGTTTGATGTCGCCGCCTACCGGCTTAAGGACGAATATAGTGTCGAGGCCGTCGTCGAGCCGGTGAGCGTCCATACGGCGCGCTGGGTGGTCTGCAAGGATGACAAGATGCGGGAACGATTCCAGGATAAAGCCTACGAGAACCTGGCCCTGGATGGTGATAACCAGTTGGTTTATCTGGCTCCAACGCGCGTCAACCTGAGCCTGATTCAGGAACGCTGGCCGGATATCCGTTTCCTGGCGACCCGCGAACTCTAACCGCGGCGCCTTTTCGCGACGATGCCCTGAACGAGGATAAGGAAGGATGGAAACTGAAGCCGTGGCGCAACTCATTCGTGCCGGTCTGCCGGACGCCCAGGTCCAGGTTAGCGGCGACGGCAGTCACTTCGAGGCCCGGGTGGTCAGCGCGGCCTTCCTCGGTAAGGGCCCGCTGGAAAGGCAACGCCTGGTCATGGCCACGGTACGGCCACAGCTAGAAAGCGGCGAACTCCACGCCATTTCGATCAAGGCCCTGATCCCAACCTCGGAGACTGATCAGACCGGATCAGGCCCGTCGGGCGCTTGATGCCCCGCTGGCTGGCAATCTGGCCTCGGAGAGCCATACTTTTGGGTGAAGGTAACCCATAACCAAAAAGGAGGCCAGCCATGTTTCTGAAACATAAAACCAGCGGCAAGCTTGTCGAAGTGCTGGGTCTGCGCGATGTCTTTAACCCCATCCATGAGTTTCTCATCGGCCGCTATAGCGCCGGGGAGGAGTTGCAGGATCCCGAGCAATTCCGCAAAGCCGATCTGGTGTTCTGCTCCGGTGAAGCCCTGCCCAGGTGCTGGACCGACGTCCACTATCGCGATGACGAGGCCTTTCACCACTACCGGCTCGCACCATGAGCCTTGAGCCAGGCGGCTGATGCGCCCCGTCCCACCCCCAGTGAAATCGCTGTTATCCTCGGGCCAGGGTGGCGCAACGGGGCGCTGTCTGGGGTGGTCACGGGTGAAAATACCGATTTGACGGCCCCGTGACCTGTCCCTAAAATGCATCGTTCTGTTCGGGCGATTAGCTCAGCGGGAGAGCACTCCCTTCACACGGGAGGGGTCACTGGTTCGATCCCAGTATCGCCCACCAATTTTAATCAGGCCGCCGCCTCGGACCTGACGCTTTTACTCCGCCGTACCCCCTTGTCAGGCCTTGTTCCCGGCCCCCGCGCCAGGCTTCAGCTGTGCCACCCACCAAACTCCCAGCGCATGATGGGGGCTTGTTCTCGGTTCAACAACCATCCTGCCATGGGTCGGTTTCGATGCCACTGGCTCGTTATGCCCACATCCGGATCTCAAAGTCATTCACGGCATTCCGCCGAGCATAAAAAAAAGCCCCGGTAGCGGGGCTTTTTTGACAGGTGCTGGACCTTGATATGTCAGCTTCCAAAGACCGAATCCTGGGTCTTAGCCGTTTGTACCGAAGCCACGGAGGCCTGGGACGGGCTAAGGGAATGCTCTTCAGAGACCACGACGCCGGTTGAGACACCACCGATGACCAGAGCGATTGCAGCGATAATACCTAACATTTTTATGCTCCTAAAGGGGAGTGGGGTTGGATTGAGAGTTAGTATATCAGTAGATACTAATATGACAAGACCCAAAATGTTACGCTTTGTTACCGCGCTGTCATAAAACCCCGGGATCAGAGGGCCTCATCCCAGGTATGCGAGAGGCGCATGGCACAGTTGATCAGTCCCACCAGGGAATAGGTCTGGGGATAGTTGCCCCACAACTCGCCCGTTTCCGGGTGGATGTCCTCGGATAGCAGGCCCAGGGCGTTACGGCGCCCGAGCAGGTTTTCGAAGAGGCGGCGGGCCTCGTCACGGCGGCCCAGAAGGGCGATGGCGTCGATGTACCAGAAGGTACAGATGGTGAACGCCGTTTCCGGCCGTCCGAAGTCATCTTCCACCCCGTAGCGCAGCAGGAGGTCGCCGCGCATCAGGTGGCGACCGATGGCATCAACGGTGGCGGCAAAACGCGGGTCGTCCGCCGCCAGAAAATCCAGTTCGCCAAGGAGCAGGAGGCTGGCATCCAGGTGGTCGCCCTCGAAGGTGGCGACGAAGCTGTCGAGGTCTGGATTCCAGGCCCGGCGGGTGATGACCTCATGGAGCCGATCGGCCTCCCGGCGCCACTGGACGGCGCGCTCGGTCAGGGCCAGCCGGGAGGCGATGCGCGCCAGCCGGTCGCAGCCGGCCCAGCAGATGACCGCCGAGAAGGTATGGACGGCGGGCTTGTTGCGCAACTCCCAGGGGCCGGCGTCCGGTTGGTCGAAGACGGCGACCGCCAGCCGGCCCAGTTCCTCCAGCCGCTCGAACAGCACCTGATCGCCGGCCAGCGGCAGGCGGCGGTCGAAGAAGGCATGGGTGGCGGCGAGAATGACGCTGCCATAGACGTCGTTCTGGACCTGGAGATGGGCCTGGTTGCCGACCCGTACCGGTCCCATGCCCCGGTAACCCAGCAGGCCGGGGGCGGTGCGTTCTTGCAAGTCGGCGCGGCGGGTGATGCCATAGCAGGGCCGTAGCCGCCGGTCCATGCACTCGCCGACGATGTCGGTGATGTAGCCCAGGTATTCCTCCATGGAGCGGGTGGCGCCCAGGCGATTAAGGGCGCTGACAACGAAATAGGCGTCGCGCAGCCAGCAGAAGCGGTAGTCCCAGTTGCGTTCGCTGCCAGGCGCCTCGGGGATGGAGGTGGTCAGGGCGGCGACGATGGCCCCCGTCTCCTCGAAGCTACAAAGCTTGAGGGTCAGGGCGGCGCGGATGACCTCGTCCTGCCACTCGAAGGGGATGGACAGGGACCGGACCCAACTGTGCCATTGCTCCAGGGTCCGCTCCAGAAAGGAGCGTGCCGTATCGCCGATGCCTGCGCCCAGGCTCTCGTCGGCGCCGAGGATGAAATGCAGCGGCCGATCCAGGACAAAGGATGTCTCCTCTACCAGGTAGGACAGGGCGGCATCCGTGGTCAGGCGCAGGGCGTCGGAGTGGCTGGCGTAGCGGATATGGTTGGAACCGAGGGTAACTTGGGGTGTTTCCTGGCCATAGGCGAACCGCGGGCGCAGACGGATCCGGAGCCGAGGCAGCCCCTTGACCGGCACGATAATCCGCACCAGGGTGGGGGGACGGAACATGCGGTCGAACTGGTGAAAGCGGGGAGCGAAATCGGTGATTTCCAGGGTGTTACCCTCCCGGTCCTCGATCCGGGTCACCAGCACCGCCGAGTTGAGTTGATAGGCCTGGTGGCTGCTGGCCATTCCCCCTGCCGGCTCCACGGCGAAATAGCCGCCGTTGCCCGGCTCCTGGGGTCGATAGGGCTGAGTGCCCCCGAGCAGGGCGCAGAAGATGGGGTCCCCATCCAGTCGCGGGAAGCCACACCAGAGGATGGTCCCCACCGGGTCGATGAGGGCTGCCAGGGTGCCGTTACCGATGACGCCGAGGTCCAGATTGCAGGGTGGGTGCGTGGGATTCATGTTCATCTCCGGGGGCAATGGGGCCTGGTCAAGCCTTCAGCCTTCAGCCTGGCCGCCAGGCCTCCAAGCCAATGGCGCAGGTCGGAGGGCAACGCCAACTCATGGCGGGCCTGGGTGCCGTCGCCCGCCCCCACCCGGACGGAAATGCCGCCCCGGGCGTTGACGGCGGCAAAGCCGTCCTCGTCGGTCAGGTCGTCGCCGACGAAGATGGGGGTGCGACCGACGTAGGGTGGGCTGGCCAGAAAGCGGCGGATGCCGGCGCCCTTACTGGCTTGAGCCGGGAGGATCTCCACCACCTGCTTACCGGCCTGGAGCCGGTAGTCTGGTCCCAGGGTCCGAACCGCCTGTCGGGCCAAGCGCAGGGCCTGGCTCTCCAGGGCCACGGCGGCGCGGAAGTGGAGGGCCAGGCCTTTGGGCTTGGGTTCCAGCCAGACTCCTGGCAGATGGCGCAGGGGTTCCTCCAGGGCTAGCGCGATCGCTGCCAAGGACACCCGGCCGGCGGGGGCGACCTCGCCCACTTGGCCGCCCAGGCGCCATTCGGCGCCATGGGTCCCGACCGCGTCCAGGCCAACCGGGAAGAGCCGGTCGATGGTGGCCAGGGGCCGGCCACTGACTAGGGCCAGGGCGCCCCCCAGGGCCTCGGCGACCCGGCGCAGACGGGCCGGCAGGTCGGGCGGTACCATCACGAGTTCCGGGCGCGGCGCCAAATCCAGCAGGGTGCCGTCGATATCCAGAAACAGGGTCCAGGCGTCCGGCCAATCCGTACGGTCGGTCATGATGGGTGGTGGTGCCCTCATCGGCGCGTCTCCCGTCGCCACCCCAGACCGAAAGGTCGTGCCACCGCCTCGATCTGCGCCTGGATGTGCGCCCGCTTACGCAGGCGCGCTGCCGTCAGCAACATGCGCGCCGCCCAGAAATAGACGTTGTATTCGCTGACCATGGAGCGCATCAGGCGCATGCGCGCTCGGCGCTGATCCAGCGGCATGAGCAGACCGCGATGGATGGCCTCCGCCATGGCCTGGCTATCAAAAGGATTGACGATGAGGGCCTCCTGCAATTCGCGGGAAACGCCGGCGAAGGCGCTCAATACCAGAACCCCGTCCTCATCATCCCGTGCGGCGACAAATTCCTTGGCCACCAGATTCATGCCGTCGTGCAGGCTGGACACCAGGCAGAGGTCGGCGGCGCGGAACAGGCTGAAAACCTCTTCCGGCTCGTGATGGCGTGGCACCAATTGGATGGGCTGCCAACCGGGTCGGCCAAAGCGCTGGTTGACGGCGCTGGCCAGGGCCTCGGCCTCCTCCTGAGTAAGGCGATAGCTGGGCAACTGGCTGCGGCTGGGGGCCGCGATCTGCAGCAGGGTCAGCCGGCCGAGCCACTCCGGATGGTTCTCTAGTAGTGTCTCGATGGCGCGGAAGCGGTCGGCGATGCCCTTGGTGTAATCGAAGCGCTCCACCCCCACGGCCAGCAGGGCGTCGGGGGCCAGCCCTTGGGCCTGGCGGACCCGAGTTCGACAGTCGCTGACGCTGGGCTGGCTGGCCATGGCCGGTGGTGGCCAGGCGATGGAGATGGGATAGGGCTTGACCAGGGTGATGCCCCCCCCGGAGGCGGCGGTACTGTGCTCCCGGTCGATGCGGCACTCCAGGAAGCGGTCCACCGAATCCAGGAAGTTCAGGCAGTGGAATTGGGTGTGGAAGCCCAGGATGGTGCTGCCCAGGAGCCCGCGCAGGATTTCCTCCCGCCAGGGGCAGATGCCGAAGACCTCCGGGTTGGGCCAGGGGATGTGCCAAAAGGTGATGAGGGTCGCCTCCGGGAGGCGCTCGCGTACCATGCGGGGCAGGAGGGCGAAGTGGTAGTCCTGAACCAGAACTACCGGATTGGGGGTGCGTGCCTCCGCGACGACCGCCTCGGCGAATTTGCGGTTGACGGCGACATACTGGTCCCAGTCCGCGGTACGGAAGGTCGGCCGGACGAAGACGATATGACAGAGGGGCCAGAGCCCCTCGTTGGCCAGGCCGTAATAGTAGCCCTCCTGCTCGGTGTCCGAGAGCCAGACGCGCCGCAGGTCATAACTCGGGGCCTCCGGCGGGACTCGGATGTGGTCCTTGCCGTCCACGGTCTCGGCATCGGCATTGCCACTGCCGTGGGCGATCCAGGTCCCGCCGCAGGCACGCAGGATGGGCTCCAGGGCCGTGACCAGGCCGCTGGCCGGGTGCTGGATATGGATGGCGTCATCCTCGCCACGGACGTGGATATAGGGTTCGCGGTTGGAGACGACGATCACCTGGGCGTCGGGTAGTTCGGATTTGAGCAGCCGGCGCAGACTCTCGGGGGTCCAGTCTACTCGGATGGCGTCCGCGAGGCCCCGTGGCAGTTCCAGATCGCGCAAGGCCTCCCGTGCGTCCCGCACCAGGGCGGCGATCTCGGGGGCCAGGCTGGGGTCCGGTGCGCGCCCCGCCGAGGCGGAGGTCAGGCCCTGGCGTACCGCCCGTAGCCAGCCCTTCAGGGTTAGCCGGGCGACAATCGCCGTCAGACCCGCCACCAGGAACCCCAGGACCCCTAGAAAGACCATCAGATAGCGCTCCAGATTGGCGCTGCGGCGCTCGATGAAGCTGAGGTCGTGGAGTATGACCAGTTGGCCCAGGTC
>JBASIS010000110.1:0-28711 GCA_049654905.1 Chromatiaceae bacterium | reverse complement strand
CCTTTGTGCTCCTCCTTGTCTGGAGCCTCTCCGTCGGCAGCGTCGACAACGTCCTTAAACCCATCCTGTTGGGTCGCGGCATGGATGTCCCCATGGCCGTGATCTTCGTTGGCACTATTGGTGGGTTTTTGAGTTCTGGTATCGTCGGGCTCTTCATAGGCTCCGTGGTGCTGGTGCTCGGCTATAAGCTACTGGTCGCCTGGCTGGGTGATGAGCCGACGACGATCAAACTTCTGTGAAATTCCGATCCGGACCTTCCTGCGGAAATCCGGGTCATGGCATGGCCGCCTCGCTATTTGTATTTACTCAGCAACTTGTAAACGCTCGCCCCGACACCCTGTAATCGCAGATCAAAGTGTTGTATATCCCCGGGTTCGCCCGGAATATCGATGGCACCCCATGCGAAACCTCTGTCGGTCATGGCTTCCACGAATTCCTTTTCCAGATTCAAAAATCCCGTTGCCGGATCACCCTTTCCACCCATGCTGTCAGGGGCAAAGGGGCGATCTTGCCCCACGTCTGTCTGCCTGATCATCCCCGCCCTGGATTTTCCGCCCAGTATGCTGTAGTCGTTTTCCATTCCCGCCTTGATTTTTGCTAAATCCGGATGGAGTTCATGGGGATTCATGACTACCCACTCGGTCTCGATAAATTCCTGTAAGGCCGCGTCATCCTTCATTAATAAAAAATATTTTTTCATTGCATCGCTTTCCCGTCGGAGAATGTCATAGACAGCTCCGATTGATCCATTCCCAAACGCCGATCTCCCGCTTTTAAGTTTTCTCAAATCCGATTCATTCTTACCAAGCATGAATCTGGCAATGTTGTCAAAGGCGCCGATGAGCTCCAAATCCAGATCTTCCTCGGATTTTTCGTTCAAGACGTAGGGATTTGTTCCGACATCAAAATCAATAGCCAGTCCCCAGCCATGCATTCCGGATCTTTTTCTGAGGGTACTATTCACTAGAGGTGCTTTGTATTCAATCCCTTTGTTATCCATCAGATCCTTCTCGACTTTACAAAGAATTTCAAGCATCGCATCGTTGATATTCATAAGAGCCCGACCAAAAAATTTGGTGTTATTCAACTTCAGTTGGATGAATTCATCATAGCTTGCGCAGTTAAAAACCTCGCCTGCGATTCGGTCCCATTTATCTGCGATAGATGAATTATTGATCCGTCCAATTGTATTGGATCGATTGATTCCTAGTGTTTTATCAAGATCAACGATGAAATCAGGTCTGTTTGTTACCGGGCAATAGAGTGCTTCCGCACTGATAACAAAATCAAAATAAGATGGTTTCTCACTGATCGATATGGGACAGGATTTTCCTATTGGTTCTGAAATTAATTCGCGGCAGCCAGTATTTGCTCTTAGCCTGCCCATAGCCATGGCGGTAACAATCAGACCGACGAACGTCGCCGCTGTTATACCTTTGCGGTTTATGAAATGACATTTTTTGGATTCAATCCTTTTCATATATCCCGGATTACTTTTTATGATGAGGAAATCCGGCGAAAATTCACGGCGCCACAGGCCGGGACAGCACCCCCTTATGTAGGATACCGTACTGATAAATCCGGGCAGTAAAGACATCATGACGGCACGGCTTGCCGTTGACCCTCATGGTCTATCGATCTTTTATTACCTCGATGGAAATAATGAACATAAAGACGACCCCTTCTGCCCGACCCCGTCATGTTTTACCCCTTTTAGAAAAAGTGAATCCCGGATTCGATCAAAAGTATCGCGGCATTCCGGCAGGCATCGGGTTAGCCCTGCTTCTGTTGGTTTCCGGCCCGGCTCTCGCTGCGGCGGTTGCTCCAGATCTTGGCGCGGCTTGGACTTATACGGCCTTGGGCTTGAATGCCATCCCGACCGTTGGGACGCTCACCTGCACAGGTTCGGGCATCAACGGCAATGTTGGCTCCACCTTCAACTCGATCACTAACACGAGTTGCACGATAACAGGTTCGACGGACGCGCCCGTTACCGGAACAGTGGTAGATGACTTCGCCACCGCTTACAGTGCCCTCGACACCGCCAACCCTGTCTGCGACGGCGTCATACCGACCACCAGTACGACCCTCCCACCGGGTGTTTACTGCTCCGCGGCGGGAACTACGTTAGGTGCTGGCGTGATCTTCACGCTGAACGGGACCGCTAACGATGTCTGGGTCTTCAAAATCGGCACCGGCGGTGGCGGTGCTCTCACCGGGACCGGCTTTCAGGTAGTCATGGCGGGTACCGCCCAGCCATGCAATGTCTATTGGTGGACCGCCGAGGCCGCGACCCTTACGGATTCAACCTTTGTGGGAACCATCCTCTCGGGTTCCAGTTTTACCATGACCCGTGGCAGCTACAATGGGCGAGCCATGGCGACGACCGACACGACGGTAACGGCCGTTGGGTCCATGACCTTCGCTGGCTGCGCAGCCCCATCGCCTTCTTCCATCACGGTAAATAAGAACTTCAGTGATAACAACCCCGATCCAGTATCGGTAGCGCTAACCTGTACCTCGGGGACGGTAACCACCACCCCGCTCAACGCGGCGGAAGGGGCACCAGCCGTGTTCATCGTTACCGGAGCTGGCGTGGGCGCGACCTGTAGGGCCACTGAGACGGTGCCGCCGGGTTACACGGCCAACCAGGCGAATTGCGCAACGGTGGCACTTAACGGGAATTGCACGATTATCAATACCCTGATTGCACCCCCACCGCCCACCGCCATCCCCACGATTTCTGAGTGGGCCCTAATTACCCTTACCGCTCTGTTGGCTCTGATAGGCTTTGCGGCGGTCCGCAGGCAAGAAATCTAGATCCCGCCGTAGGAGGGGGCGTTCAAACGCCCCCATTCCTTTATGACATGCCGACAGGCACGGGTGACTTTTACTCTTGCCAGACCCAAGCCCAGGCGCCACGCCGGCTATGTATGTTCGCCATAGTACAAACGCTAGCCTGACACTACGTTATAATCTTAAATACACTTCTGCTATTTATCCGGTTGCCGAGATGTCAGAAACACCCCCGCATTCGCCCCATCAAAATCACCTCCTTGCGGCTTTGCCCCAAGAGGTGCAAGAACGAATCTACCCCTATCTCGAATTAGCGACGATGCCCCTTGGCCGGGTTCTCTATGAGTCTGGAGTTGCCATACGCTACGTCTATTTTCCAACCGACGCTATCATCTCCCTGCTTTATGTGATGGAAAATGGCGCTTCCGCGGAGATTGCCGTAGTTGGCAATGAGGGCCTGGTTGGACTCGCCCTCTTCATGGGTGGCGTGAGTACTACCAGCCGCACCATCGTGCAGAGCGCTGGCTTCGCTTATCGGCTCCCTGGCAAACGTTTCAAGGACGAGGTGGACCGTCACAGCGAATTGCTCATGCTCATGTTGCGCTACACCCAGGCCTTGATTACCCAAATGGCCCAGACAGCGGTCTGCAACCGCCATCACTCCATCGATCAACAGTTATGCCGTTGGCTCTTGTTGTCCCTTGATCGACTCTCGGGGGATCATCTGGTCATGACTCAGGAGTTGATCGCCAACATGCTCGGGGTCCGTCGCGAAGGGGTCACCGAGGCGGCGGGTCGGTTGCAGAAGCAGGGGGTGATTGAATATCATCGGGGCCACATCAAGGTACTGGATCGGCCGAAACTCGAAGAGCTGACTTGTGAATGTTACAAGGTCGTTAAACAGGAAACGGACCGGCTCTTACCCTGGGTGTCATGACCCGGGTGATTCCCTCTGCTGAAGATATTGGGATCGTTGAGAGCCGGTCAGCCGGGGCCGCGGGAATCTGGAAGATGGGTGGGCGCAGTATCGAAGCTACGGCAACAACTAAACCCTAGACTCGGCTGCGCGGTGCATCATAAAAACCCTCCTAGAGGGATTTCTTAATATCTTCCTTGATGTCACCGAAGCCGGTCTGGATCTTACCGCTGGTATTTTGTACCTTTCCTTCGAGTTCAAGATCCTTGTTTCCAACCAGATTGCCGGCAATTTCCTTGACCTTCCCTTTCGCCTCTTCGACGCGGCCTTTGACTTGGTCTTTGTTCATTGTGATCTCCTGATTTGGGCATTGCGCCATGACCCGCTTGGCCATGAACCGAGCGTAGGAGGATAATCCTGAACGCTACACTGATACGTTACCTCCCGTCCAGATAGCCGACTGTGCGGCACCGCACCCATCTGGCCATTGCGGACCCAACGGCAGTGTTTGGCGGCGCAGGCCATCCAGGTACGCACCATCCTCGAAGAACAAAGAGACCCGCCGGGCCTCGACCGCATCGCGGCCAGGGGGCGCATTGCCGCCATTTTGACCTCGGAGCAAAGGCAGCAGTTAGAAGGGCCGGGTGTCAATAGTCGCGGCAAGACGTAAGTCTTATTTGGGTACTCACTACGTGGGTCTCCATCTGTGATTGTTTCGCCCTATGTACTCTAGGGCACGGAAGGACCCGAAATTAGCCTCTATAGTTGAAGTATGCCAAAGGAAAAGGCATGCGGTGGGACTGGTCGCTATTCGATCCTCGACTTCCCGCACCTCTTCGAAAATCAATTATTCAGGCGTGCGGGAGCGACGAGGCGAAAGACCCTTCACGCCCGGAAACAGGATCCCCCTCGACCCGCGCGGTCGACCAGAAGGATCTCCAAACCACGGGATCATGCGATAACCAACTCAATCTAAAGGGTGATAAAGATGAACTGGAATCAAGCGAAGGGAAACTCGAATCAATTCATGGGTAAAGCCAAGGCAAAGTGGGGTGACCTGACCGATGATGAGTTAACCCAGATTGCGGGTGAGCGCGACGCGCTTGTCGGCTTAATCCAGACGAAGTATGGGATTCTGCAGGAAGCAGCCGAACAGCAGGTCAAGGAATGGGAGAAGGGCCACGAGATCAAGGACTGGGAGACCAGCCATTCTTGAGATTCATAATCATGGGTCGGTCATGACCTCATTGCGTGGTAAGGCCCGACTCGAGGCCTCGTTGTCCCGGTGTAAGGCCGGGACCCGAGGTTAGACTGCAACCGGAGAAAGATCATGTCACTAGGTACCATACTTCTCGTCATCCTGGTCCTAATACTCTTAGGGATACTACCAACCTGGCCTCATAGCCAATCCTGGGGTTATGGGCCAAGCGGTGCCATTGGGACGGTAGTTATTATTCTACTCATCCTGGTCCTACTGGGCCGGATTTAACCGGAGATTTGAGAATGAGCATTGCAGCTAAAGTAGGCCTGATCACGGTGTCACTGGCATTCGTTTTCTGCGCGGTGGGTTGTGATAGCAACAATAGCGCGGAGAAAGTAGGGAAAAAGATCGATCAAGCCGCGGCCCGATCGGGAGAGGCCATCGAGAAAGTGGGCGATAAGGCGTCGGCTAAGCTTGACACGGCCAAGGAGGTCGTTGGCAATAAGGCTGAAGCCACCGGTGTCTATATGAATGATGCGGCGATCACGACTCAGATCAAAGCCGGCTTTCTAGCTGATTCGACACTCAAGAGCTTAGAGATTCATGTCACCACGACTAACGGCGTAGTGGCACTGAGTGGTGTCGTCGAAACTCAGAAAAGTATCGATCGCGGTATAGAGATCGCCCGCGGTGTAAAGGGCGTTAGTTCCGTGGAGAGTATGCTCGTCGTTAAGCCCGCCCAGTAGGGTCAGGCCTTGGCGCTGTCGCGCGACTCCATCAAAAATTTTGAAAGAGGAAATCGCCATGTACGAAGGAATCGAATCGAGAGCGCCTCGGCTGACCACGACGGTGGCAAAGGTTGCCAAGGCATATCACCCCAGCACTTGGAAGGAGAAGGGGCTGTGGTGGACGTCCGGCCTCTTCCTGGTGACCTATCTTGGCATCGTAGTGGTCCTGGGTATGGTCTGGTCCACTTCACCCGGACCCTTCGACGTCAAGGAAAATGCGCTGGCCTTGGTCAAAAATGATCCGGCCAAGCTGGTGCCGGGTACCGTAACGGTAGCAACAGCCATTGGCATCGCCGAGACCCTGCTGAATAAATCCGGTGGCTACCTGACCAATGATATTGCCCCGCCCGGCGTTTATCTGGATAACATCCCCAACTGGGAGTTCGGGGCACTGACGGAACTGAGGGACTTGACCAGTGCCTTGCGAAATGACTTCGCTCGGTCACAGTCGCAATCGGTGGAAGATGCCGATCTCCAATTGGCCGAACCCAAATTTAATTATGACTCCAATTCCTGGATCCTGCCCTCGACGGAGTCTGAATATCGGGATGGCGTTGCCCTTCTCAAAGTCTTTATGGGCCGACTTTCCGATGACAATCAGGACGACGGGCAATTCTTCGCCCGTGCCGATAACCTGAGTGCCTATCTGCAGGTGGTTGAGAAACGTTTGGGCAGTCTCGCCCAGCGTCTGTCCTATGCCGTCGGCCAGGCCCATCTTGATACGGCCCTGGCCGGAGATCCCAATGCGCGCCAATCAAAACCCGTACCCGCCGAGTCCCTGACCAAGACCCCATGGCTCAAGATCGATGACGTCTTCTTCGAGGCCCGCGGTTATACCTGGGCACTGCTCCAGAGTCTGGAAGCGCTGGAAGTCGACTTCGCCTCAATTCTGAAGGACAAAAACGCCATCGTGTCCGTCAAACAGATCATTCGGGAATTGGAAAATACCCAGAACATTATCTTGAGCCCGGGGATCATGAACGGCACCGGATTTGGGCCCATAGCGAATCACTCACTGGTGATGGCGTCCTACATCTCCCGGGCCAATGCGGCAGTCATCGATCTACGCAATCTGCTCGCCCGGGGCTAGCGTTAAACCCCGACCGCCATTACAAAAAATCGACGAATCCTTGTCGATCGAGGTTTTGGTGAGCGGGAACTGGCGGTTTGTATTTCACTAAATCGGAGAGAGAAAATGAATGCAATAAAATTGGTCGCCGTGGCACTGATTATCGCGGGGGCCCTGGCTCTGACCTATGGAGGCTTCAGCTATCCCAAGGAGACTCAAGAAGCGAAGATTGGACCCCTCGAACTCACGGTCAGTGAACGGGAGACGGTCAATATCCCGGTTTGGGTTGGCGGGGCAGCCATCGCGGGTGGGATATTGCTGCTCGTGGTGCCCATGGGTTTTCGCCGTCAGTGATGGATGGACAATCCGTCTCATAGGATGTTTGTCAGCCTTAATCGTTTAACTGGTACATGAGGAGTAATCCATGAAACGGAAATCAGAACTTATTGGGAGCCTGCTGGCATTCTTCATCATTGGGGGCCTAATCGCTATTCCAGCTCAGGCCGATAAGCCTGGCTGGGCAGGCGGCGACAAGGGCGGTGGCAATATCGAACAGCCTGGAAAAGGCCATGGCGAAAAAGATAATCGTCATTCCGAGAATGCCAAGGGCCAAAATGATAGGAAGAGCCATGCGAGTGTTCCCCATCCTCAGGAGCATGGCGTAAAGCAGACTCCAACCCCTGAGCGTCCCGATTATAATCGCCGCAGTCAGCCACTGCCGCCCAGAAGCCATTTCAAGCCCCATCAGGGTACCATCGCCCGGGATTATTACCATCACGAATTTGACAGGGGATTCTGTCCGCCAGGACTCATCCAGAAAAGAAACGGCTGCAGGCCGCCTGGACAGGCGAAAAAATGGCGGATCGGGCGGCCCTTGCCGCGTGGGGTGATTTATTATGACCTGCCGCGGCCTTTGGTGGTTGATCTTGGCGCTCCGCCACCCGGATATCGATATGTGCGAATTGCCAGTGACATCCTGCTGATCACCATCGGGACAGGTATGGTTGTAGACGCGATCTCGGATTTCACCCGCTAAATCACAAGAGCCACTTATGATGAGTCACACGCTCGAAATGTTTGGCTCATCATCCGTGTTGAACGTAACGCATAAGGTATTAAAGGTTTAGAAATGAAAATGCTTAATCAAACACTTCGATATTTGGGTATCCCCCTGGTTGCCACGGCCGTCGTGATGCTTGGTGGCTGTGGAACCACAACGGGTAGTCGGACGGTTTCGGGAGCCGCGATGGGCGCGGCGGGGGGCGCGGCGGTTGGATCCTTGAGTGGCAGTGCCGGTACTGGCGCCCTTATTGGCGCGGGCGCTGGCGCCTTGGGTGGTTATTTCTACGATCAGCAGCAGAAAAACCAGCTCCACTCTTACTAGCTTTCCTCAAGGGTAGGGCTAGATTAGCCCGTACCCTTATTCAATAGCGCATAAAAAAATCACCCAGTCAAAACCAGGCTGGGTGATTTGCCTCAACGATATCTTGGCTCCCTTGTCCGGTATCTGCAAACCCAGGGAGAATCGAAAAACCCATCATCCGCTGCTCCACGTCTTCTATTGGCGGGCTTTTGGATCACATAAATAACTGGACTCAATTTTCAAAACGATCAATACCCGTCGCGGGTACTGATCGGTAAGTTTGACCTAAAATCAATAATTACGACTCGTGGTGGTCACGGTTTTTGTCGGTTGCGACGATCTCGTTGTAACGGTGTCAACCGTGGTTTGTTTGCTTGGCGATACAATCACCGTATCCGTGCTGGTACGCCCAGTTTGACCCGTTGGGCCCTGGACCCCCGCTGGCCCTTGAGGACCGGCGCAGGCACTCAATCCTAACGCGGCGATCATCGCGGTATAAATTATATATTTTTTCATGATATTGTCTCTCGGGTAACCTAATAATTGCCGTATTCATCACTCTGATATCTTCTGTCAAAGACTGGGATAACTATCAAAGTGGCCTATCAAAAGCGGGTTCCCTTGTCGCTCCCCGTCTGGAATGAACTGCCAGAAATGGTACGAGTCTCCGCCATGATGTAGGAAATAATAGCCACAATAGCCTCAGTGGTCAGTGCGGTGGCGAACAATGAGCTGACTCGGATATTTTGACCGTTTGAATGACCGGTCGCACGTCGAGCATGTTGGCGATCCACCCGAGTTATGATCAAAGCATGGCCCGAAAGATGATCTGGTCTCTGGTCTTTGTTCGCTACTGCACCGATGGCTTTAGCGCTGAGTTTCATAATGCGAAGTGACAAGCTGTGTCGTGCGCGCCCCGATTTGTCAAGGGTGCCGTCCCAGCGGAGAACTTACATCATGAAGACAGGCTATGAGCGCAGGCGTCGTTCGCGACTGGAGACCCCCGGAGGTGATACGGATCCCATCCGGTTCGAACTTTTCAGTACCCAACGGCTGGAGGAACATGCCACCAGTCTGGCGGTGGCCCAGACTCTTGACCTGGATCAGCGCGCGGGCCATAAGTTGTTGCCCCGGGTGCGCGAAAATGCCCGGATTCTGGTGGAGGTATACACCGCCATCAGCCATTCCTCGGTCGAGCAGCGGGCCATTACCCCCGCAGCCGAATGGCTCCTCGATAACTTCCATATCATCGAGGAACAGGTCCACGATATCGGGGTCCATCTGCCCGAGCGCTACTATCGGGGCCTCCCTAAGCTCGCCAGCGGTTTTTTGTCCGGTTATCCGCGGGTCTATGGCATCGCCTGGGCGCTGGTGGCGCATACGGATAGCCGCTTCGATCCCGAGTCGCTAGCCCTGTTCCTGCGTGCCTATCAGGCCGTCCAACCCCTCTCCCTGGGCGAGCTGTGGGCCATCCCCGTGACCCTGCGGATCGTCCTCCTGGAAAACCTGCGTCGCCTGGCGGTACTCATCCGGAATGCCCAGGCTGGTCGGCGCCTGGCCGATGCCTTTGTGGATACCCTTGAACACGCCGTTGGCCTCGGTGGGGAGTCAAGCCCATTAAGAACTCCGGGGACCCTGCCCGCGCCCACCTTGCGCCAGTCCTTCGCCGTTCAGATTGCCCAACGCCTGCATGACCCCCATCCCGGGGCGGCCCCCTCCCTCGACTTTCTCAACACCTGGCTAGCCGGGGAGGGGGTGACACTCGACGAAGTCGTGCGCCGGGAACATGCCGACCAGGTCGCCGCCAACACCACGGTGCGTAACATCATCACCAGCATGCGGGCCATCTCGGCCTTCGATTGGCGTGAGTTCGTGGAGCAGGTCAGCCTGGTGGACCATTGCCTGCGGGCCCGGGGTGGCTATGCTGACATGGATTTTCTCACCCGGGATCGCTACCGCCACGCTATCGAGGACCTGGCGCGGCGTTCATCCGCAGAGGAGTTGACGATTGCCCAGCGCCTGATGCGCAAGATCGACGCCGCGGCGGAAGCCAACCCTACGGACCAGCCCCTGGATCCCGGCTATTTTCTGATCGGGGAGGGCAGGGGGGCCTTTGAGCAGGAGGTGGGATTCCGCCCACCGGCTCGGCAACGGCTGCTGCGGCGGGTGATGGCTACCGTGGGGCTGGCCTATCCAGGTGGGATCCTCCTGCTGACGGCCGGCATACTGGTCGCTTTGCTCATGAATGCGGGTCTTGGTTGGGGGGCCTTGCTCCTGCTCGGGTTGTGCGCGGCCTTTCCGGCCTCGGACCTGGCCACCGACCTGGTAAACCGCCTGGTGGTGGCGAGCCTGCCGCCGCGTCATCTGCCCCGGCTGGAACTCAAGTCCGGCATTCCGGCGAGCCTGCGTACCTGCGTTGTCGTGCCTACCCTGTTCCTGGACGCGGCTGGGGTTGCGAAACAGGTCGAGCAGATGGAGGTCCGCTACCTGGCCAATCCCGAGGGGGATGTCACCTTCGCTCTCCTGTCGGACTGGTCCGACGCGGATCAGGAGACCCTGCTCACGGACAAGCCCTTGCTGGATCTCGCCCGGGCCGGCGTGGCGGCCCTCAATGCCAAATACGGGGGGGGCCGTTTCTTCGTCTGCCATCGCCGGCGCCAATGGAACCCGAGTGAGCGCAAGTGGATGGGCTGGGAGCGGAAACGCGGCAAGCTCCACGAGTTCAACCGGTTGTTGCGGGGCGCCACCGATACCTCCTTCCTTACCCAGGCGGACCAGGAGGCCCCCGCCGCGCCGGCGGGCGTCCAGTATGTGCTGACCCTGGATGCGGATACCCGGCTGCCCATTGGGGTGGTGACCCAGTTGGTCGGCACCGCGGCCCATCCCCTGAATCGCCCTGTTTTTGACCCCATCGCGGGCCGGGTCGTGGCCGGCTACGGCATTCTCCAGCCAAGAGTCACGCCGACCCTGCCCCTGCGGCGCGAATGTTCACTTTTCCATCGCCTTTTTTCCGGTGCCAGCGGTACGGATGCCTATTCCAGCCAGGTGTCCGAGGTATACCAGGATCTCTTCGCTCAGGGGACCTACTCTGGCAAGGGCCTGTACGATGTGGACGTCTTCGAGGCCGCCCTGGCTGGGCGGGTACCGGAGAACACCCAGCTCAGCCATGACCTCTTCGAGAGCGTGTTCGCCCGCTGTGGTCTGGTGACCGATATCGAATTCTTCGAGGAGTTTCCCTCCCATACCACCGTGGCCGACTCCCGCGCCCACCGCTGGACCCGGGGCGACTGGCAGTTGCTTCCCTGGATACTGGGGCTGCGCCGGGAAGGACCTGGCCGCAATCTGACCTTCCTCGGGCGCTGGAAGATGCTGGACAACCTGCGCCGCTCCCTGTCGGCGCCGGGGGCCTTCTGCACCCTGGTCGCCGCCTGGGCCATCCCGGGGGCGCCCCAGGGCTTGCTGGTCGGTTTTGTTCTGGTGGCCTTGGGCATGCCCGCCTGGATGGCGCTCGGTAACGGGCTAGCGATTCCCGGTGGTGGCGCCTCCTTCGCGACCCACCTGCGCGAGACGGGTCGGAATCTGCTGATGGGTCTGGGTCATGCTCTGGTGGCCCTGACCCTGCTGGCCCATCGGGCCTGGCTGATGGTCGATGCCATCGGTACCACCCTGGGGCGGCTGCTGCTGACCCGGCGTCACCTGCTGAAATGGGTTACCGCTCTTCAGGCCAAGACCGCCGCGGGCCAGGCCCTCAAGACCCTGATCCGGCCGCTGGCTAGCGCGACTGGGGTGACCCTGGCGGCGGCGGTGGTCGTGCTGATCGGCCACCCGGCCAGTCTCCCGAGCGCCGCGCCCTTTCTCCTGCTGTGGTGGCTGGCGCCCTTGGCCTCCCGTGCCCTGAGCCAGACGCCGCGCCGGCCGGCCTGCGAGGCCCTGACCCCCGCCGAGACCGACCAACTCCGGGATATCGGGCGACGCACCTGGCGTTTCTTCACCACTTTTGTGACGGCGGGGGATCATCACCTGCCCCCGGATAACTTCCAGGAGGACCCCCAGCCGGTCATCGCCCACCGCAGCTCGCCCACCAACTTCGGGCTCTATCTGTTGTCCGTGCTGGCCGCCCGGGATTTTGGCTGGCTTGGCCTGTACGATGCCGTCGCCCGCCTGGAGGCGACCCTGGGCACCCTGACCCGATTGCCGCGGCTGCATGGGCATTTTTTCAACTGGTATGACACCAGCGATCTGCATCCGCTGGAGCCCCGCTATCTCTCGACCGTGGACAGTGGCAATCTGGCGGGGCATCTGCTAACCCTGGCTCAGGGCTGCCGGGAGGCGGCCAGAAAGCCCCTGTCGCCGGCCGTGGCCTGGGCGGGCCTGGGGGATACGCATCGCATCCTGACCGCGGCCCTGGCCGCGACCAGTCAGGAGCGGCGCACCCTCATCGTGACCCGGGAAGAGTTGTGGGACACCGCCGCCGCCCTCGGCTCGCGCCTGGCCGGGTCGCCCCTGGATGGGGTTGACGGGCAGGGCTTGGTCCGGGAGGCCGAGGCCCTGGCGGACCTGGCGCGGGCCTATGCGACGGAATTGGCGGACCTGGATGGGGACCCCGGCCTGGAATTGGCGGCTCGCGACTGGGCCGAACTCCTGCGGGACGACATCGCCTCCCATGCGCGGGATTGGCAGGCCGGGTTGACGGAATCCACCGCTCTCCCCGTGGCCCTGGTCCAACGCCTGGAGGTTCTGGCAGGGACGGCCGAACAACTTTGCGAGGAGATGGACTTCGGCTTCCTGTACGACCCGGAGCGCCAACTCTTCGTTCTGGGTTATCGAGTGGCCGAGGGCCAGTTGGACGATAGCTACTATGATCTGCTCGCCTCCGAGGCGCGGCTCACCAGCCTGGTCGCCATCGCCAAGCGGGATGTCAACAGCAGCCACTGGTTCCACCTGGGCCGCCAGATGACCCGCGCCGCCCGCGATACGGTCCTGCTGTCCTGGTCAGGTTCCATGTTCGAGTATCTGATGCCCTCCCTGGTCAGCTTCACGCCCCGCTATAGCCTGGTGGATCAAACCTGCCGCGGCGTGGTGCGGCGCCAGATCGACTACGGTCGGGAGCGGGGGGTGCCTTGGGGCATCTCGGAGTCGGCCTTCAATCAGCGGGATCAGGAGTTTACCTACCAGTACTCGGCCTTTGGCGTACCGGGTCTGGGCCTCAAGCGCGGGCTGGCCGATGATCTGGTCATCGCCCCCTACGCGACGGCCCTGGCGGCGATGTACCTGCCGCGGGCCGCCGCCCGCAACTTCACCCACCTGGCGCGGGCGGGTGCCTTGGGCCGTTACGGGCTTTACGAGGCCCTCGACTACACGCCGGAGCGGTTGGCCGAGGGCCAGGCGCTGGCCATCGTGCGCTGCTACATGGCGCATCATCAGGGCATGTCCCTGGTCGCCCTGGACAATGTGCTGCACGACGGGGTGATGCGTCACCGCTTTCATGGCATCCCACGGGTCCAGGCCACGGACCTGCTGCTCCAGGAGCGCAACCCGCGCGGGGCCGATACCCGGGGTCCGCGGGTCATCAAGGTCCGCACCGCGGCCCAGGTGATGGTGCTGGCACCGGCGCGCCGCCAGCCCTCGCCGACCTCGGCGGTGCCTTCCACCCAGTTGCTGTCCAATGGCCGTTATGCGGTGATGGTCACGGCCGCGGGTGCTGGCTATAGCACCTGGGAGGGACTGGCGGTGACCCGCTGGCGGGAAGACCGCACGCGTGACGACCGCGGCAGCTTCCTCTATCTGCGGGACCTGGCGAGCGGGCGGGTGTGGTCCGCCGGCTATCAGCCCACCCGGGCGGTCCCGGACCGCTACGCGGCCGTCTTTCGGGAGGACCGGGTCCGACTCACCCGCACCGACGGGGCCATCGCCAGCGAGTTGGAGATTCTGGTCTCTCCGGAGAATGATGCGGAGATCCGGCATCTTTCTTTGACCAACCAGGGCCTGCTGACGGTGGAGATCGAAATGACTTCCTATGCGGAGATCGTCCTCGCCCCCCCGCGGGCGGACCTGGCCCATCCGGCCTTCTCCAATCTGTTTATCCAGACCGAGTTTCTGCCCCAGTTCCACGGACTGCTCGCCCGGCGCCGGACTCGCGGCGCCACGGACCCCCAGGTCTGGGCCGCCCACCTTCTGTCGCGCTTCGATACCATCAATGGTCTCCAGTACGAGAGCGACCGCGCCCGGTTCATCGGGCATGGCCAGACCCTGCGGGCGCCGGTGGCGGTGATGTCCGGAGCACCCTTGAGCAACACCGTCGGCGCCGTGCTCGACCCCATCTTCAGTCTGCGCACCCGGGTGCGTATCCCGGCGGGGGGGACGGCTCAGGTGACCTTTACCACCCTGGCCGCTGGCTCGCGGGATGCGCTTCTGGCCCTGGCGGACAAGTACCACTATCCCGCCACTTTTGAGCGGGTCTCGGCCCTGGCTTGGACCCAGGCCCAGGTGCAACTGCACCATCTGCGTATCGCCCCGGACGAGGCCCACCTGTTCCAGGCCCTGGCCAATCACCTGCTCTATGCCAACCCCTTGCCGCGGCCGCCGAGCCGAGTTATGCAGCTCAATCAGGAGAAGGTGACGGGGCTATGGCGCCATGGCATCTCCGGAGACCGGCCGATCCTGCTGCTGCGGGTGAGCGAGCCCGAGGAGCGGAGTATCGTGGATCAATTGCTGCGGGCCCATGAATACTGGCGTCTCAAGGGTCTGGCGGTGGATCTGGTGATTCTTAACGCCAAGACGCTGTCCTATGCCCAGGATCTGCATGATCTTTTGGATGGCCTGGTACGTGACTGGCAGTCCTGTCACGCTCACCCCGGGACTCCCGGACAGGGGGCTATCCAGGTGCTGTCGGCCGAGCGTTTGAGCGCGGCGGATCAGTTACTCCTGAGCACCGCCGCCCGGGTCGTGCTGACGACCCAGCGGGGCAGTCTGGCCGAGCAGTTGCAGCGGTTCAGGCGGCCTGACCTGGGGTTTGTCACCCGATCGGCGACCCTGCCGGCCCTGGTTTCGACCCCACCCGTTCCCCCGGTGCTGGCGGTGCCGCCCCTGGAGTTCTTCAATGGCCTGGGTGGCTTCGCGGACGACGGCCGGGAGTATGTGATCGTGCTCGACAAGGGCCAATGGACCCCGGCGCCCTGGATCAATGTCATCGCCAATCCCCATTTTGGTTTCATGGTCTCGGAGACCGGCGGCGGCTGCACCTGGTCCCTCAATAGTCATGAGAATCTGTTGACACCCTGGTCCAACGACCCGGTCAGTGATCCGCCCGGGGAGGTCATTTATTTCCAGGACCTGGACACGGGCGAGGTCTGGACTCCGACCGCCCTGCCGATCCGGGTTGATCACGCCACCTACCTTGTCCGCCACGGCCAGGGGTACAGTCGGTTCGAGCATGCCTCCCACGGCATCCATAGCGATCTGCTGCAACTGGTTCCACCGGAAGATCCGGTCAAGGTCTCCCGGCTGACCCTGCGTAATGACGACGCGCGACTACGGCGGTTGCGGGTGGTGGCCTATGTGGAGTGGGTGCTGGGGGCCAGCCGCGACGTCACGGCGCCCTATGTGGTGACCGAAATCGATGCCGAGACCGGTGCCCTGTTCGCGGTGAACCCCTGGAGCCAGGATTTCGGGGGGCGGGTCGGCTTTGCGGATTTGGGCGGCCGGCAGACCGGCTGGACCGGGGATCGGGGCGACTTCATCGGGCGCAACGGTGACCTCGCCGCCCCGGCGGCCCTGTTGCGGGTGGCGCGTTTGCCCAACCGCACGGGAGCCGGTCTCGACCCCTGTGCGGCCCTGGAGACCACCCTGGAACTGCTTCCGGGCCAGACGGTTGAGCTGCGCTTCCTGCTTGGCCAGGGGGACAATCGCGCCCAGGCCAGCGATCTGGTGCGACGCTATCGGTCGGCCTCGGTCACGGCCCTCCTGAAGACGGTCATGGCGGGATGGGACCAGGTGCTGGGTAAAGTGCAGGCGCGGACCCCGGATCGGGGGCTCGACCTGCTGCTCAACCGCTGGCTGCCCTATCAGACACTGAGTTGTCGGGTCTGGGCGCGGGCTGCCTTCTACCAGGCGGGCGGGGCCTATGGCTTCCGCGATCAGTTACAGGATGTCATGGCGCTCACCGTCACCCGGCCGGATATCGCCCGGGCCCAGATCCTGCTGGCTGCTGGCCGTCAGTTCGTGGCGGGGGACGTGCAACACTGGTGGCATCCGCCCACCGGGCGCGGGGTACGGACCCGCATCAGCGATGATCGGGTCTGGTTGCCCTATGTGGTGGCTCACTATCTGGGGGTGACCGGGGATACGGCGGTGCTGGCGGTGGTGATCCCCTTCCTGGACGGACTGGCCCTGGCCCCGGGCCAGGATGACGCCTTCTACGAACCGACCCACTCCGACCAGGAGGCGAGCCTCTACGAGCACTGTGCCCGGGCGCTGGACCTGAGCCTGGGGGTGGGTGTGCATGGGCTGCCCCTGATCAGCGGTGGGGATTGGAACGATGGTATGAATCGCGTCGGTTATCAGGGCCAGGGCGAAAGTGTCTGGCTCGCCTGGTTCCTGATCCGCACCCTGAGCGACTTCGCGCCTCTGGCGGCGGCCCAGGGCGATGGCGGGCGGGCCTCCGGCTGGCTGGCCCATGCGGCGGCGCTCAAGGTCGCGGTCGAGGCGGAAGGCTGGGATGGGTCCTGGTACCGGCGCGCTTACTTTGACGACGGCTCACCGCTCGGCTCGGCGATCAATGCGGAGTGCCGCATCGATGCCATCGCCCAGAGTTGGGCCGTCATCTCCGGGGCGGGGGACCGGGAGCGGGCCCAGAGGGCCATGCACTCGGTACATGACTATCTGATTCGCCACGGGGATGATCTGGTGTTGCTGTTCACACCGCCCTTTGACCAGACACCCCGGGACCCTGGCTATATCAAGGGCTATCTGCCGGGCGTGCGGGAGAATGGCGGCCAATACACCCATGCGGCCATCTGGACCCTCATGGCTTATGCCCTGCTGGGTCAGGGGGACCAGGCGACGGAGTTATTGCGGATGTTAAACCCCATCCATCGCACCACCAGCCGGACCGGGGCCTATGCCTATAAGGTCGAGCCCTATGTGCTGTCGGCGGACATTTATGCCGAACCGCCCCACGCGCGGCGGGGAGGCTGGACCTGGTACACCGGGGCCGCCGGCTGGTTCTATCGCGCGGGCCTGGAATCGATCCTCGGCCTGACGGTGCGGAACGGTCGCCTGCATTTCGCGCCGTGTATCGCCCGTGCCTGGCGTCATTACGGCCTGACCTATCGGCACGGGGAAGGGCGTTATGAAATTGAGGTGGAGAATCCCGCAGGGGTGGAACAGGGGGTGATCCGCATTGATCTGGATGGGGAAGCGCAGGCTATCGGCGCGGGCATCCTGTTGGTGGACGATGGCCAGGTCCATCGGGTGCGGGTCGAGCTAGGCCCCGTTGATCCCGTCGAGGAGCCGGTATCGCAACCTCGCACGGCCTGACCGTGGAAGTAGGGCGCGGGAGCCGTCATGGCCCCCGGCCTGGGGCTTCTGCGCTAGACGGGGTAGCTACGAAAAGAGGGAGGGATAGCGCCTGCCCCTCCCTCCTTGCCGGGCCCCGTGGGCGCCAGCCTGTTAACCGAGCCGGTTTCAGCCCTTCAAGCCGTTGAAGATGCGATCGCGGATCTCTTCCACGCCGCCAATGCCCTGCACCTTGACGTACTTGGGCGCGCCCGCGCCGCCATCGGCGGACCATTTGGAATGGCTATGTCTGCGTTAAGTGTTGGTCCCCCGCTGAGGGCGCCCCGAGGGCCTGCCCGAGGAACAACTCTGGCGTAAGGATGCCGGAGAACCGTTCCAGGCACCGGTGCCAGCCCAGGTAGTTCGGCAGGTACTGGGTGGCGACTCCGTGGCAGCGGTACATCCATCCTTTCAGTCGGCTGTCGTCGGCGTTGACGTTCTGGATAGGGAAGGCATGGTCCACAACCCGAATGCCGGCGCTGAGGTTAACGGGCTGATGGGCGATGGGCAGTTGCTTGGCCAAGGCGACATAGACGGCGCTGCCGTCGGAGCACAGTACGGCATCGGCCTCCAGGATCGGCTCCAGGACGGCGCGTACCGCTTGGGTATTGGCGCGCTCCAGGACGGCATCGGTGGTCGCCGTGGTCCGGTCGCGGGCGATCAACACCGGCATCTGTTCGTCCGACAGCCCCCGTTTGGCCGCCTTGCCGCCCCGCTGGCGCGCCGGGCGCGGCAGGTGGCGACGGCCTTTGAACGATTCGAGGAAGTAGGTCTCGTCAGCTTCCAAGATGCCATGCAGATGCGCTGGCTTGGCCGCGGCCAGCGTGTCCAGGAACCGGTGCCGCCAGCGGAAGGAGGTGTTCTTGTGAACCCCACCGCGCCGCGCCGCCGCGCGCACCGTCTCACCGGCGATCAGGGACCGCGCATACTCGGTCCAGTACGCCCGGCGCCGCAACCGGGCTATCGGTGTTTGAGTGAGCGCATTGAACGTCTTGCCGCAGGCGCCACAGCGATACCGGGGCAGCCCATGGGCATTGCCCCAGCGACGACACTGGCATGATGGCCATGCGGGCACGGCGGGTTCGGGCCGACGAGGGCGCCAATCACCTCGTCCGGTTCCTGCTGTTGGCTCAAATGATCAATCGTTTGCTGGCGTTGCGAGGGTGTCAGTTCACTGGCCTTGGATAGCCAGTCGTGGAAGTCTTCGGTACGCATGACGGTTTCTCCGACATTCCCCTGCCTACCGATAAGGTTAGTCCAGATCAACACTTAACGCAGACATAGCCAAATCAAAACGCGTAATGTCAAGATTTCCCCCGAGGAGGCCACGATCGAGAACTTCTAATGGGTAGAGGCCGTCGGCTCTTTCCCCGCGCAGGAAACCACCACGGAGTGAGCAATCCGTCCCCCAGTGGGCCTAACCGCTGAACCGATGGACCAGCGCCTCTACAGCGGTGACATACCCTACATCAGTGGCGGCAATAGCCCCTACGAGTACGATCGCATGGAAGCCGCCAGGCGCCAATACAACTTGCGGCTGCTCTTTTCAACTGATAATGCGGATTATGTACCCAACAGTGTTCGGGTGCGCGTCCAGGATATGGCTAGCCAGAGGACCCTGCTCGACACCGATATGCCAAGGGACCCATCTTCTATGCCAAGGTCCCACAAGGCCGGTATCTGGTGACTCTGGATTACGATGGTCAGCAATACCATCAGGAAATGGGTGTCCCAGAGAATGGCTCGGCCACTGTATCCTTCAATTGGAAGCATTGACCAGTATGTCTCGCGACAGGCAAACCTTAGGCATGTCCCGGGTAGCCGGTTGGCGAATCATCCCTGCAATCGTCCACGGCCTAAAGCTACCCCTGACACCCCCAAATCCCGCCTCTGTTCCGTTTGGTGTGGGTTGTTTTCATGGTGGTTTCATTTCGGTGATTGCGTGAGCTACTGCCTGCTAGGGCCCCATCATGGAGAGGGCGAAGGCGCAGAGAAATCCGGCCGCGGTGATGAGACCAGAAAAATTGTGCGCGCCCTCGAACGCTTCGGGGAGCATGGTGTCCGCGATCATGGCGAGGATGGCCCCCGCCGCCAGGGCGGTGGTGGCCGCCCGCGTTTCGTGTGAGAAGCCGTCGAAGACACTGTAGCCAGCCAGGGCCGCCAGCCCCGAGATGAGCGCGATCGCGCCCCAGATACCGAAGATGAAGGCGGCGGATCGTCCGCTGTGTTTCATTCCCGCCGAGCTGGAGAGGCCTTCCGGTATGTTGGAGATAAAGATGGCCGCGACCGTCACCAGGCTGACTCCGGTTCCGGCCAACATGCTCAGGCCGATCGCAATGGATTCCGGAATGCCATCCAGCAGCGCACCCACGGCAATGGCGGCGCCGCTGCCTTCGGCTTCCTCTTGGGAGGCATGCTGGACTTTCGAGCGTTTTCGATGTTTCGCGCCATAGAAGCTAAGCCCCCAATTAGCAGCGCTGTAAACCAAGGCGCCGGCGGCAAACCCGATGATGGTCGCGTGGAGACCGCCCTCCTTGAAGGCCTCCTCCATGAGTTCAAAGCACAGGGCGGAGATCAGGACGCCGGCGCCGAACGCCATGATGCCCGCGATCCGGCGGGTCGACAGCTCGACCCGATAGCCGATCACCGCTCCGATCAACAGCGCCCCGCCGGAGAACAGGCCCCAAAGTCCTGCCTGTAGCCAGACTGGTATCATGATTCCACCTGGGAACGATTTGTGGCTTTCATAACCTCATTGTCCTCTGGATCTTCCGTGGCCTTATCCCCACAGGGTCTCCCCTCAAAAGCCCTCCTGGCGGTTATGAAAAGGGGGAGGGATAGCAGGGCCTATCCCTCCCGCCAGGCTGGGCCAGTGGCGCCAGCCGGTTACCCAAGCGGGTTTTAGCCCTTCAGGCCGTTGAAGATGCGGTCGCGGATTTCTTCCACGCCGCCGATACCCTGGACCTTGACGTACTTGGGCGCGCCCGCGCCGCCATCGGCGGACCATTTGGAATAGTAGGCAATCAGAGGCTCAGTCTGGTCGTGATAGACCTTGAGGCGGGCCTTGACGGTGTCTTCCTGGTCATCGTCGCGCTGGATCAGGTCCTCGCCGGTGACGTCGTCCTTGCCTTCCTCGCGGGGCGGGTTGAAGAGGACATGGTAGGTGCGGCCCGAGCCCAGGTGGACGCGCCGGCCGGACATGCGCTTGATGATCTCTTCGTCGGCTACGTCGATCTCGACCACGGCATCCACATAGATGGCGGCGTCGCGCAGGGCGTCAGCCTGGGCGAGGGTGCGCGGAAAGCCATCGAACAGGAAGCCCTGGCCGCAGTCGTCCTGGGTGATGCGCTCCTTGACCATGCCGATGATGATGTCATCGGAAACCAGGCCGCCCTCGTCCATGATTTTCTTGGCGGCCACGCCGAGTTCGGTGCCGGCCTTGACGTGAGCACGCAGCATGTCGCCCGTGGAGATCTGGGGAATACCGAACTTCTCCTTGATAAAGCCCGCCTGGGTACCCTTGCCGGCCCCTGGACCACCCAACAGTATGATACGCATTATATTATTCCTCCTCGAATCGAATGGGCGCGCCTCGTTGTTCGCGTGAGGCACGCAGGGTTTGCTCCGCCCAAGGCGGGGACAGGTAAGTCTGCCACATGGGGCGGTCTGGGGCCATCCCGACGCGATTTTGATGGTGCCTGGAACCCTCCCTCATTCGGTCCCTGGCCGAGCATTGCCTCCCCGGAAGTGGCAGGGGAGTCGCGGGATGACTTAACCCATTGGGTCCGGGTAATACAAAAACTCAGGGATTGTCGGTGTACCTCGGCGCCGGCGACGGATCCGACCGGTGCTCGGGCGATCCTGGTCGCGCTGGCGGGGCCATTTCAGGCTAAAATCCCGCCATGCTCCTATCCGTCAAACACCGCTTCCTCTTCGTCCACATCGCCAAGACCGGCGGGACCAGCGTGCGTGCTGCCTTGCAGGCGGGGCGCTGGCGGGACCCCTGGTACTGGCCGATGTTCCTGTGCAGTCGTATGAGCCATCTGAGCGGCCATCGCATCGCTACCAAGCTGCCGCGCCATGCCAAGGTGGTAGCGGCTAAGGAGTTATTGCCCCGGGAGTTCTTCGACCAGCTTTTCAAGTTCGCCTTTGTCCGCAATCCCTGGGACCTGCAGGTCAGTTCCTTTCATCACATCCGCCGGGAGCGGCCCCACTACTTGGGCGGACACGAGGATTTCGAGGGTTTTCTGCGCTGGAAACTGGACCCGGAGCGGCCCTATCAGTATCACATCGATACCTCCATCGAGCGCCAGTCCGACTATCTGATCGATCTGAGTGGTCAGGTAGTGGTGGATTTCATTGGCCGCTACGAGCGGCTGGAAGGGGATTTCGCGGAGGCCTGCCGGCGCATTGGCATCCCGGCCCCTGGCCTGCCGCATCAGCGCCAGTCTAGGGACCGCCAGAAGGACTATCGTAGCTACTACAGTGATGCAACGGCGGAGTTGGTCGCCCGCCATTTTGCCCGGGATATCGAAATCCTGGGCTATCGTTTTGATCCGGAAAGTGAAGGTGAGAACTGATCAGCCTCGCCGCTGATTCCGCCCTCCAGCCATTCCCGGTCGCGCTCCTTTCCAGGGTCCCCTGGCCCCCGGTTTGGGGCGAGGGGGGCTGGGCTTTTTCATGCCGACCATGGCCAGCAGGCTATCCAGTTCCTCGGGGGTGAGGTCGCGCCAGTGGTGACTGAAGACCCGTGGCCCCAGGATGACATTGCCGAAGCGGACCCGAATCAGACGGCTGACCTTGAGCCCCACGGCCTCCCAGAGACGGCGGACCTCGCGATTGCGGCCCTCGCGCAGCAGGACGTGATACCAGCGGTTAGCACCCTGGCTGATGCTGGATTCGACGATCTCCTCGAAGTGGGCCGGGCCATCATCCAGTTCGACGCCATGCACCAGGCGGTGCAGGGCCTCCTTGGGCACCTCGCCCAGGACACGCACGGCATATTCCCGCTCGATCTCCTGGGAGGGGTGCATCAGCTTGTTGGCCAGATCGCCGTTATTGGTCAGCAGCAGCAGGCCGGAGGTATTGATGTCCAGGCGGCCCACGGCGATCCAGCGCCCCTGCTCCAGGGGGGGCAGATGGCGAAAGATGGTCGGTCGCCCCTCGGGGTCGTGGCGGGTGACCATCTCGCCCTCGGGTTTGTTGTAGGCGATGACGCGCAGGGGCTCGGTGCTGGGGGTGGCGAGCCGCAACTCCCGGCGATCCAGGCGGATGCGATCCCCAGGGACCATGCGATCCCCCAGCTTGGCAAGCTCGCCATTGAGTTCGATCCGTCCCGCCTCGATCCAACCCTCGATCTCCCGCCGCGAGCCGAGTCCGGCGTCCGCCAGGACCTTCTGGATGCGGACCGACACGGCCCCGCCAGGTTTGGCAGCGGGGGAGGCGGGCGGGGCGGCGGTTCGGGTGGCCTTCTGGCTGGCCGATGGCTTGGGGGTGGGGCGTTTGTCTTTGATCATGTCAGTGAGGCCGGGGGTGATGGCTTAGGCGTGAGCGGGTCAGGGTGCGCAAGGTCGAGCGTCGGCGGGGCAGCCGGTACCTCCAGGGGCAGGTCATCACCCAGGAACTCGGGTTCGCGCAACTCGGCCAGGGTGGGGAGTTCGTTGAGGGACTTGAGGCCAAAGTAATCCAGGAACTTGCGGGTGGTGGCGTAGAGGGAGGGCCGGCCGGGGACGTCGCGGTGGCCGACGACCCGCACCCACTCCCGCTCCAGCAGGGTCTTGACAATGTTGGTGCTGACGGCGACGCCGCGAATATCCTCGATTTCGCCTCGGGTGATGGGCTGTCGATAGGCAATGAGCGCCAGGGTCTCCAGCAGGGCGCGCGAATAACGCGGGGGCTTTTCGTCCCAGAGCCGCGCAATCCAGGGGGCGCACGCCTTGCATACCTGGATGCGATAGCCGCCGGCGACCAGGGCCAGTTCGATACCGCGGTCGCGGTAGTCGTCCTCCAGGGTGGCGAGGGCGAGCTGCAGCGCCTCGCGGGTCGGGGTTGCCTCATCCGTCCCGAAGAGCCCCAGCAGGCTGTCCAGGGTCAGGGGGCCACCCGCGGCGAGGAGGGCGCCCTCGATAATGTTCTTGAGGGGTGGCTGGTCGTTCATGCCCTAGTCCCCCGTGCGCAGGCGTACATGGATAGGGGCGAAGGGCTCCGCCTGGACCAGTTCGATGGTGGCGGACTTGATGAGTTCCAGCACCGCCAGGAAACTGACCACGATGCCCGCCCGGCCCTCGTGAAGCTCAAACAGATGGACAAAAGGGACAAAGCCCATACCCTGGAGCTTGGCCAGGACCAGAGTCATGCGTTCACGCAGGCTCAGGGTCTCCTTCTCCACCCGGTGACTGGTGAAGAGGTCCGCCCGGGCCAGGAGGTCGCGCAGGGCCAGGAACACCTCGCGCAGATCGACCTCCGGCGGGATCAGACGGCGATGGCCCGGGGGCACCGGGGCCTGGACCAGGTAGTGATCGCGCTCCAGACGGGGCAGGGCGTCCAGGTCCTGGGCGGCCTGCTTGAAGCGTTCGTATTCCTGGAGCCGGCGGATCAGGTCGGCACGGGGATCGGCCTCCTCCTCGATCTCGGCGGGGCGCGGCAGCAGCATACGCGACTTGATCTCCGCCAGCAGGGCGGCCATGACCAGATACTCCGCCGCCAGCTCCAGGCGAAAGTCCTTCATCAGCTCCACGTAGACCATGTACTGATCGGTGATCCGGGCGATGGGGATGTCGAGGATGTCCAGGTTTTGGCGCTTGATGAGATAGAGGAGCAGGTCGAGGGGTCCCTCGAAGGTGTCGAGGAACACCTCCAGGGCATCGGGCGGTATGTAGAGGTCCAGGGGCAGGACCAGCAGGGGGGTGCCCTGGACGATGGCGAAGGGCATCTCCTGCTGCTGGGCGGGTCGTCCCACCGCGCCACCGCCGGCCTCCGCGCTGGGCGGGGCGGCCTCGCCGGGCGTCTCGCTCAACGAAAGTTCAGGGACATGGCTTGGCGGACCTCGTCCATGGTCTTGCGGGCGACCTGGCGGGCGGCCTCGCTGCCGGCGGCGATCAGGTCGCGTACCCGTTCCGGTTGGGCCTCGAATTCCCGGGCGCGCTCCTGGATGGGTTTGAGTTCCGCCAGCACGGCCTCGATGACCGGTTGCTTGCAGTCGAGACAACCGATGCCCGCCGAGCGGCAGCCCTCCGTGACCCAGGCCCGGGTCTCGTCGCTGGAATAGACCTGATGGAGTTGATAGACGGGACACTTGGCGGGCTCGCCGGGATCGGTGCGCCGGACCCGCGCCGGGTCCGTCGGCATGGTCCGCAGGGCCTTTTCCACCTGGGCGGGCGGGTCGCGCAGGGCGATGGTGTTGCCGTAGGACTTCGACATCTTCTGGCCGTCCAGCCCGGGCATCTTCGAGGCCTTGGTGAGGAGGGCCTGGGGTTCGGGCAGGATGATGCGGCCACTGCCTTCCAGGTAGCCGGCGAGGCGCTCGCGGTCACTGATGCCGATGTTGCCCTGGGATTCGAGGAGGGCCCGGGCCATCTCCAGGGCCTCCTGATCGCCCTGCTCCAGATAGGCCTTGCGCAGCTTGTCGAAGAGCTTGGCGTTCTTCTTGCCCATCTTGTCCCTGGCCTGTTCCGCCTTCTGCGCGAAGTCCGGCTCACGGCCAAAGAGGTGGTTGAAGCGTCGCGCAATCTCGCGCGTCAACTCCACATGGGCGACCTGGTCCTCGCCCACCGGGACCAGGCCGGCCTTGTACATGAGGATGTCGGCGCTCTGGAGAAGGGGATAGCCCAGAAAGCCATAGGTGGCCAGATCGCGCTCCTTCAGCCGCTCCTGCTGATCCTTGAAACTGGGTACCCGCTCCAGCCAACCCAGGGGGGTGATCATGGAAAGGAGCAGGTGGAGTTCCGCGTGCTCGGGCACCTGGGACTGGATGAAGAGGGTCGCCTGGTCCGGGTCGATGCCCGCGGCCAGCCAGTCCACCACCATATCCCAGATGCTGGCAGGGATGATGGCGGGGTCATCGTAGTGGGTGGTCAAGGCATGCCAGTCGGCGACGAAGAAGAAGCAGCGGTATTCGTGCTGCAAGGCCAACCAGTTCTTGAGGACACCCTGATAGTGACCCAGGTGCAGGCGGCCGGTGGGCCGCATGCCGGAAAGGACGCGGCCGTTGGAGGTAGTTGCGGAGTTCAAGGCGGGAATTCCCCGGGGTTTCGGATGCCGATTCGGAAAAAGGGTGAGGAGAGGGTCGCGCGGCGGGTTTCAGGTCATGAAGAGTTCGCGCACCACGCCGGCGCCGGGCATAAGGCCGATAGCCAGGTTGACCAGGGGCCCCAGCAGGGTGCCCAGGACCCCCGTGACCAGGAGGACCACCAGCAGGATGAGACCATAGGGCTCCAGGCGCGAGAAGCCGATGGCCAGGTGGCGCGGTAGCAGGGCGTTGAGCACCCGGCCGCCATCCAGCGGCAGGAGCGGGAAGAGGTTGAGCACCATGAGGAGCACGTTGATCAGGACCCCGGCGGCGCCCATGTAGGCCAGCGGTTGGGCCAGCCAGGGCGAGACATTCCAGAGGGCCAGGGCAAGCTGGATTGTCAGCCCCCAGATGACGGCCATCAGCAGGTTGGCGCCGGGTCCGGCCAGGGCGACCAAGGCCATGTCGCGGCGAGGATTATGCAGGTTGCGGACATCCACCGGCACTGGTTTGGCCCAGCCGAAGAGAAAGCCCGTGAGGAAAAAGGTCGCCAGGGGCACGACGACCGTACCGATGGGGTCGATGTGTTTGAGGGGATTGAGGGTCACCCGGCCCAGCATGCGCGCCGTACGGTCGCCCAGGTAGCCGGCCGCCCAGCCATGGGCGGCCTCATGCACCGTGATGGCGAACAGCACCGGCAGCACCATGATGGCCAGGATTTGAATGTGATTGAGAATATCCATGGCGGCATTATAACCGTTAGAACCGGCGCCGGTGGTCCGGATGCCGGTATCCCGCTACGTCAGAAATCAGGTGCCGCAAAAGGTCTGCTGGACCACTTGATGTGGCGCGGGCGGCCGCTGGTATTTGTCGAACCCGGGGCCTTTGTCCCAGGGCTGGGCGAGGGCCTGCAACAGGGCATCGAGGGGCTTGAGGTCGCCGGCGACCGCTGCATCGAGGGCGGCCTCGACCTGGTGGTTTCTGGGGATGACGGCGGGATTGGCGCGGCCCATGGTGGCCGCCCGCGCCTCCGGGGTAGCGGCTTCGCGGCCCAGACGTGCCTGCCAGCGGGCGATCCAGGCCGCGGCGGGGCCGTCCTCGCCGAGCTGGGCCCGGAGCGGCCCCTCCGTGCCAGTGGCGGCGGTGTTCAGGGCGCGGAAGCTGTTGGTGAAGTCGGCGCCGGTCGCGGCCATCGCTCGCAAGAGCCCGTCGATCAGATCGGCGTCGTCCCCTTGCGCCTCCAGCAAGCCCAGCTTGGCCCGGAAGCAGGCCAGGTAGGTCTGTTCGAAGCAGGGACCGAAACCGTCGATGACCGCCTGGGCCTGGGCGACGGCCTGGTCCTGATCGGGGTCGAGGAGCGGCAACAGCGCCTGGGCCAGACGGGCGAGGTTCCACTGGGCGATCTGGGGCTGGTTGCCGTAGGCGTAGCGTCCGCCATGGTCGATCGAGCTGTAAACCTGGCCGGGGTGATAGGCATCCATAAAGGCGCAGGGACCGTAGTCGATCGTCTCCCCCGCGATCGACATATTGTCGGTATTCATCACCCCATGGATGAAGCCGACCCCAAGCCAGCGGGCGACCAGTTCCGCCTGCCGGGCGACCACCGCGACCAGCAGGGCGCGATAGGGCTGGTCCGACGCCAGCGCCTCCGGGTAGTGACGTGCCATGACGTAATCGGCGAGTTGCCGGAGGGCATCCGTATCCTGGCGCGCCTGGAAGTACTCGAAGGTGCCCACCCGCACATGGCCGCGCGCCACGCGCGTCAGTACGGCGCCGGGCAGCGCTCCGGCCTCGCGAAAGACGGGCTCCCCGGTGGCGACCGCCGCCAGGGAGCGGGTTGTCGGGATGCTGAGGGCCTGCATAGCCTCGCTGAGGATGTATTCCCGCAGGACCGGTCCCAGCCAGGCCCGGCCGTCGCCACCCCGAGAGAAGGGCGTGCGACCGGAGCCCTTGAGCTGAATATCGAAGCGCTCGCCGTTCGGGTCCAGGATCTCCCCCAACAGAACCGCGCGGCCATCGCCGAGCCGGGGCACGAAGCCGCCGAACTGGTGGCCGGCATAGGCCATGGCCAGCGGGTCCGCTCCCGCCGGCACCTGGTTGCCAGCGAGCATGGCCAGACCCTCGGGGGACCGCAGGACAGCGGTGTCCAGCCCGAGTTGTTCCGCGAGCGCCTCGTTGAGCTTGATGAGTCGCGGTTGCGCGACAGGGACCGGCGCCTGGCGGGCAAAGAAGCGCTCCGGCAGCCGTGCGTAGCTGTTATCAAAGGTGAATGTCATCTGGGGATCCCCGTTTGCATGGTGATGCGACGCTTCGCTTCCCACCCCGCGATTGCCGAGGGTGGATCGAACGCATTTTGGATCCCAGGGATATTGAGGCGGTTTTTCAGGTCTGGTAGGCCCCGCCTGGGGGTCGGTCGCCAACCTGGGGAGTAAAAAACGACGGGGCCGCGTTAGCGACCCCGCACACTGCCTTGAGCGGCTCAAATTCAGCCCCCGGCTTTGAACCGCGAGAGGGTTAGACGGTCTTTTGCCGGCCCCTCGGCTTAATGGTAACCGGACCCTCGACGGGGCGATCGTCAGCCGGCGGCTCTGGGGCGGGTGAGGCCTGGATGACCTCGTCGGGCGAGGCAGACTCGGCCGGATCGGTCGCTTGAACCGGCGGTTCCTCGACAGCCGCCGCGAGGGAAACTTCGGCCGGGGCTTGTGGGGGCTCGTCCATGGCCGGGGCTGCCGGCTGATAGGGGGCCTGCGGCGGTGAGTTGTCGCTCGCCTCACCGGAGGCCGCCCAGCCAACAAG
>JBASIS010000109.1:0-17231 GCA_049654905.1 Chromatiaceae bacterium | reverse complement strand
GATCATGAACCAGGGTAGAATTTGGTGTGTCGTTAAACCCACTGTTGGCCTGCCGCTGTTGCTGGGTTCGGTCGCCGTGATCGCGTTGCTGGTGCATTACGAGATCCTCTCCAACGTCAAGTGGTTTGCCGCCTACTGGGGTGGTTAGATCTCTCGGCCTCTCCCGCGGGAGTCTGGCCTATAGGGGTCGGGGTCGGCCAAACCCGACCCCCTTTAAATCATCTGAGATAGATGTCGGTGGGGACTTGTTGGGCGAGTAACCAGAAATCGCAAATGCCGTTTGCCTCGGGCTTTTGCTTTAATGTATTTCAGGTTCAAACCTACGTTGCCGTGCCCTGGGTTACTGGCGTTTTCTTGGAAGTTGCTGATCGAATCGGTTTTTGGCCGAAAAATTTGATTTTAACCAATTGATTTTCAATTAGGCGATAGTGGCGAATTGAATTAAACCAGCGTTTCCCTGGGTTCGTCGTGAGGAGTATGCTGAAGTGAGTGTGCGACTGTGCGGCGCGGGTGGATACGCCCTGCCGCCAAAGCAAAATCTCCCCGCAACCTCTTCTGGAGACCTACCATGACCTACGTACGGATGTACGAAACCGAGCAGCAGGCGCTCGTCGCCTTCAACAAGCTGAAGGAGGATGGTTTCCCCAGCAACACCATCCTGCTGGTGACGCCTGGTGCCAATGCCGAGGCGGTGTTGGGGTTTACCCTGGGTAGCAGCGATGCCAAGATCCTGACGCAAAGTCTGGAGCGGGGTCGCTCGATCGTGTTGGTGCGCGCTGCCTTCGGCTTCGGCCAGGCCGCGATCAACATCCTGGAGAGTTGCGGCCCGGTCGATTCCCACCTTTTGGCGCCACCGATGGACACGGCTGCCTGGGAGGAGGCGGGTGCACCCCTTTCCACGGCCTTGCAGTGGCCGGTGCTGAAGCGCAATGAGCCGGCGCCCTTCTCGGATTTCCTGGGAATCCCCCTGATTTCGAGTTGCGAGGGTTCTGAACCCACCTTGATCAGTAAATTTTCGGGATCTAGCCTCGAACTCTCTTTTGGCTACCGGCTGCTGAGCAGCAAGGCCACACCCCTCTCTTCATTGTTCGGCCTTGAGACCCTGATGGGTAACGCGGGCCCGGCGGATTTCAGCTTCGGGCTGCCGCTGCGTATGGATAATCCGGCACCGCTTTCCTCCTTCTTTGGCCTCCCTCTGCTGTCTAGCCAGCGTTGATTTTGCTTGCCTGGGGGTAACGCCGCTCCACCGGCGTGACCTCCAGTGGGTGCTTACCATCCCGACCCAAGACTCGGTTCCATGATGCAATCCCGGCGGGGTCCGTCGGGCGCGGTTATTTCCGCGTACCCGATCGTCAGTGAGTGTCAACCTAGCCTGACACTTATGATAGACAAATCCTGTTGACAACTTCTGGGGGTGTTTGTAAGATTCTTGCACAGGGCGGAAGAGGCTTCCCCTAAGTGGGGAGCCGCCGAATGCCGCTGATGGCAACCCTCCGTGCGAGGTTCGCACGACGCTCGAGGTTGATGAGACCTCTTAATGTCTTTGGAGAATACTTATGGCAAATGATCTGAACGATCCGGACCGGGTATGGCCCACCGGCCTCACTATCAAGGAATCGGAAGAGCTGCATAAGCACGTCATCGACGGTGCCCGGGTCTTCTTTGTAATCGCCCTGGTCGCGCATGTACTGGCGGCAGTTTTGACCCCCTGGCTAGGCTGAGGAGAAAATCATGAACCAAGGTAGAATTTGGTGTGTCGTTAAACCCACGGTCGGCTTGCCGCTGTTGTTGGGTTCGGTCGCGGTTATTGCCCTGCTCGTTCACTACGAAATCCTGACTCATGCGAAGTGGTTTGCCGCCTATTGGGGTGGCTAGGACCGTCAGCCTCTCTCTCACGGGAGGCTGTCAAGGGGGTCGGGCGCGGCCAATCCCGGCCCCGTGTTGTTTTTTAAAGGAATTATCACCGACGTGAATCGCATCGGCTATAAACTGATGACGTCGTGGGTTTCCCTTGGCCCGCGTTTCCTCCCCTTCGCGGACGTTGCCACCCCCGATCTCCCCCTCAGTCGATTGTTGCGGCTTTCGCTGTTCCAGGTATCCGTAGGCATGGCCCTGGTCCTGTTGGTCGGGACCCTCAATCGCGTCATGATCGTTGAGTTGGGTGTACCGGCGTCACTGGTTGGCATCATGCTGGCCATGCCGCTGATTTTCGCGCCCTTCCGAGCCCTGATCGGCTTCCGCTCCGATACCCACCGCTGCGAGTTGGGCTGGAGGCGCGTGCCCTTTATCTGGAATGGCACCATGTTGCAGTTTGGTGGCTTTGCGATCATGCCCTTCGCGCTGCTCGTGCTGGCGGGAAAATTGCAGGCCGCCAATGCCCCGATCTGGATCGGCTTGGTTTCGGCTGGCCTGGCCTTCCTCCTCGTGGGCGCGGGTGTACACATTGTGCAAACGGCTGGGCTCGCGCTGGCGACGGACCTCACGCCCCCGGAGTCACATCCCAAGGTCGTTGGCTTGATGTATGTAATGTTGCTGGTTGGCATGATCGCCAGTGCCCTGATCTTTGGCGCCGCGCTGGCGAACTTCTCTCCGGGCCGCTTGATTCAAGTGATCCAGGGTTCCGCTGTCGCGACCATGTTGCTGAATCTCATCGCCATGTGGAAGCAGGAGACGCGACGGCCCCTACGGGGAGCCCCTACGCCCACGGCCGATCCCAGCTTCCGCGAGTCCTGGTCGAGTTTTCTCCAAGGGGAGTATGCCCTGCGTCGCCTCGTGGTCGTCGGGATCGGCACCATGGCCTTTGGCATGGCCGACATCCTGCTTGAGCCCTTCGGCGGCCAGGTGCTCAATCTCACCGTGGGCGCGACGACCAAACTCACGGCCTTGCTCGCCCTGGGTGGTTTGCTCGGCTTCGGCTGGGCCTCCCGTGTCCTGAGCCGTGGCGCGGATCCCTACCGCATCGCCAATGTTGGCGCCATGATCGGGTTGCCTGCCTTTGTCCTGGTGATCATTGCCGCGCCCCTCGGGGCGACCAGTCTGTTCCTGGTCGGCAATTTCCTGATTGGCTTCGGAGGTGCCCTCTTTGGTCATGGGACCCTGACCGCGACCATGAATCGCGCCCCCCGTCATCAGGCCGGTCTGGCGTTAGGCGCCTGGGGTGCCGTCCAGGCGACGGCGGCGGGCCTCGGCATGGCACTGAGCGGCACGATGCGCGATCTTGTCAATGCCTGGGTGGGCGCGGGTGATGGGCCTTGGGGCCTTGCCGGGAACGCCAGTGGCTATATCCTCGTGTACGGGATCGAAATCGCCTTGCTGCTGGTTGCCATCCTCGCCGCGCTCCCTCTTATCCGGCGTGCATCGTCAAGCCGGGCCGGCGTGCCATCCGCCGATAGCAGACTGGCCCTGGATGCGGTGGCGCCGGTGCCGCCAGCGGTTGATGTCCCCGGTAACACGGCGGGTTAAGCGAGTTAAGGTATGGCTCTCCTATCGATCCTGGAATACCCTGATCCGCGCCTGCGCCTGCTCGCGCAACCCGTGGAGGCCTTTGACGTCAGCTTGTGGCGTCTGGTCGATGATCTCTGCGAGACCCTAGGGGTTTCAAAGGGCATTGGCCTTGCCGCTCCCCAGACCGGCGATCGTCGCCAAGTCCTGGTGATCGATCTCTCTGGCGGCGAGGCCGAACCGGAGGTCTACATCAACCCCGAAATCCTCGCCAGCACCCTGCCCTGTCTGGTGGAGGAGAGTTGTCTCTCCGTGCCGGGTGTCGTTGGCAACGTGGTCCGGTCGTCGCAGGTGCGCGTTCGGGCCTACAGCCGGGAGGGCAAGGCGTTCGAGCGTGATCTCGAAGGGATGCCCGCCGTCTGTCTCCAACACGAGATGGACCACCTGGTGGGTAAGCTCTTTGTCGATCGCCTGTCACTGATGCGACGTCTTCGGTTTCGCTTCGGGGCTTCGGCAAGGGCGCGCGCCAAGGCGGCCTAGACCTTACCGCCTGACCCCGACATGGGGCACCGGGCACCCTCTCAGCGCCTCCAGTCCCTCGACGGCCCTGCCCTCAGGATGAGTTCTGGCAGGCTGATGCTAACCTGGCGCGGCCCTCACCCTTGCCAATCTTCAAAACGCCTGGCCCAGGGTGCCGACCAAGCCCCAGGTGGTCGGACCGGTCCAATCCCCGATCCGCCGGTCCGCTTCATGCCTTAAACTGTGCGTACCTGGTAATGGCTGAGGGCCGTCGCGATGACCTATTGTGTGGGAATTTCTGTTGATGCCGGTTTGGTTTTTGCCTCGGACTCCCGGACTAACGCGGGTTCGGACCAGGTGAGTTGCTACGGCAAGATGCACACCCTGGGTATCCCGGGGGAGCGGCAGTTCGTGCTCCTGAGCGCAGGGAATCTGGCAACGACCCAGGCGGTTGTCGCCCAACTCCGGCATGAATTGCAGGATGACCCCGATTGTCCGCTGAACAGGGCGCCTTATATGAATGAGGTGGCGGATTACATTGGCGAGGTCAGCCGCCTGAGGCAAAAGCGGCATCGGGACAAGGAGTCCCCTAACGCGGGTTTCAGCCCCGCCGCCAGTTTTATCCTGGGGGGGCAGATCGCGGGAGAGGCGCCCTGCCTGCATATGATTTATCCCGAGGGTAACCACATCACCACCTCCCGGGCAACACCCTTTCTGCAAATCGGGGAGGCCAAGTATGGCAAGCCAATCCTGGATCGCATCATCGAGCAGAATTCAACCCTGGAGGATGCGGCGCGCTGTGCCCTGGTCTCCATGGACTCAACCATGAAGAGCAATGTCACCGTGGGGCCGCCGGTGGAATTGCTGCTCTACGAACGTGATGCCCTGGTGCTACGGATGTACCGCCGCCTGGACGAGCAGGATGCTTACCTCAACGCCCTGCGCGCCAGTTGGGCGGAAAACATCCGCCTGGCCATCGCCGCCCTGCCACCCTTTAGGCTGGAGGCGACTGGCCAGCCACCTGGCGCATGAGGGCAGAACCATCTGAACTCTCGGCCTGGTGTAAGTGCGTGAACCAGGTCTTGCGGATGCCTTCGTGAATGCTGGATATGCCTATTTGCAGGGCATCCAGCCCGTGATGCAGGCCAGGACCATCTAAGTCGCCGGGTTTGATGTCATCGAGGTATTGGCGCGCCGCCCGGACCCGGCGGAGCATGTCCCCATGCAGCGGCAGATTCCCCAGGCAGGCCTCGGCCTCGTCCAGACAGTGGCGGATCGAGCGGGGGAAGTTGCCATCATGGAGCAGGTAAGCGGCGACGTCGGTATCGTTGACGGCAATCCGCAGGTCCTTGCGATACATCTGATAGGCCGAAAGGGCGCGCAGGATGCTGGTCCAGACATGGACATCGATCTTGCCCGTCTCGTCCCGGGACTGATAGCTCAAGGGGTGGCTCTGGGTGCCGATATCGATGACGCGGGAGGTCATGTCGGCCCGCTCCAGGTAACGGCCCAGATCGATGAACTCGTAGGCGTGACCGCGACTCATGACACCGTGGAGCAGTCCGGTCAGTTGCTGGCAGCGGCGGATGACCCCGGTCAGGAAAACGAAGCGGCCACGGCGGGTCAGGGCCTCCATCACCTGGTCGGTGACGAAGAGGTGGAACTCGTTGATCTGTTCCCAGGCCGCGCCGGGTAACTCCTCGCGAGAAGTCCGGCAGTTCTCCCGCGCCCAGGCGATGGAATTTATCAGTGAGCTCGGGTTGAAGGCATCCGCGAGGAGGAACTTGACTGTGTTGCGTTCATCCTGGCGCAGATAGTGCTCGGCGAAGAGTGCCTGTCCGCCGGTAATGACGGGCAAGGCCTGCCAGCCTAACTGGGCGCCTCGCGGCAGGTCCATAAGCAGAAAATGGTAGGTACTGACCAGGCGTGCCGTGTTTTCGGCGCGTTCGAGGTAACGCGCCAGCCAATAAATGCGTTCAGCAACTCGGGAGAGCATCAGGCGATCTCGCTATCGACGACCCAGGTGTCCTTACTGCCACCACCCTGGGATGAATTAACGACTAGGGAACCCCTTTTCATCGCCACCCGCGTCAGGCCGCCAGCGGTGACGTGAATATCACGTCCCTGGAGGATGAAGGGCCGCAAATCCAGATGACGCGGCTCCAGGGATCCATCACAGAGTGTCGGCGCGGTGGAGAGTTTTAGCGCGGGCTGACCGATGTAATTGCGGGGATTGGCCCCTAGCAAGACGGCAAACTCCTCTCGCTCCCGGGCCGTGGATTGAGGTCCAACGAGCATACCATAGCCTCCGGATTCGTTGGCGGGCTTGACCACCATGGTCTCCAGGTTCGCCAAAACCTGGTCCCGTTCCGCCTTGACGTGGCAGCGGAAGGTCGGCACGTTGGGCAGCAGGGGTTCTTCCGCCAGGTAATAGCGGATGATGTCAGGCACGTAGGAGTAGATGACCTTGTCGTCCGCCACCCCGCAGCCCGGGGCATTGGCCAGGGCGACCTTGCCCTGGCGCCAGGCCCGCATCAGCCCGGGCACACCGAGCATGGAGTCGCGATTGAAGACCTCCGGGTCCAGGAAGAGGTCATCCACGCGCCGGTAGATGACATCCACTCGCGTCATGCCCTGAATGGTCTGCATATAGACGCAGTCATCCTGATCCACGCGCAGGTCGGCCCCCTCCACTAATTGGGCGCCCATGCTGCGGGCCAGGAAGGCATGCTCGAAGTAGGCTGAATTGTAGATACCGGGGGTAAGCACGGCGACCTGGTGGCGGGGACCCTTGGCGGGGGAGATGGATTGGAGCATCTCCAACAGCCGGTCGGGATAGTCGTCGACGGGAAGAATATTTGTATTCTCAAAGAGTTCCGGCAGTACCCGCTTGGTAACCTCCCGGTTTTCAATCATGTAGGAGACGCCTGAAGGCACTCGCAGGTTATCTTCCAGGACATAGAGGGTGCCGTCGGCATCCCGCACTAGGTCGCTGCCGCAGATGTGGGCCCAGACGCCGTGGGCAGGGTGGATACCGACGCATTCCTGGCGAAAGCCCTTGGAATTCGCGATGAGTTCCCTGGGCACCACGCCATCCTCCAGCACCTTTTGGGCGTGGTAGAGGTCGTCGATGAAGAGGTTGAGGGCCTTGAGGCGCTGTTTGAGGCCGGCCTCGACCCCCCGCCACTCGCTGAGGGGTAGTACGCGCGGAATGATGTCGAAGGGCCAGGCCCGGTCGATATTCTCACCATCGCTATAGACGGTGAAGGTGACACCCTTATCGATAATCGCCAGTTCCGCATCGAGCTTGCGCATTTGCAACTCCTCGTCCGACAGGGAGCGCAGCCAGGCGGTCAGGTTGGTCGCGGAGGGGCGAGGGATACCCGGGGAGCCGATGAGTTCGTCATAGCCCTCCTTCGGGTCGTAGAGATTCCAATCAATAGCCATGTTGCCATTCCCTCTCAGTAGTCCTAATTACCGGGGGTTTTGTTACCCTCTTGATATTAATAAGCAAGAGGGGTGCCAAGGTGTGGGGTCGGGGCGGTACTGTCCTTCGGTAAGGGATGAGTGGGGTCGGCGCGGCATCAGTGCCACGCTGACATCAGGGGTGGCGAGGCATCTATCCCCGTTTGCACCAAGTGAGGGGGCGTCGAGGAAGGTTGCGCCCTAAAAGCGTGCAAGGCTCATCACTTCGTGGGGCGAGGCGGGCGCCGGGTCCGCAACCAGGCGGGGTGGCCTTCATGCGGGTTGTGTGGGCCTGTATCTGCCATTGCGATGGCCCGGACCTTGCTATATAAATCTTTGTGGGTACCTTGCCTGCCAGATCGGGAGAATCAATTGTCCATTCACGTCGCGCTCAATCACGTCACGCACTACCGTTACGACCGGTTGGCGTCCTTGTCGCCCCAGATCGTGCGTTTGAGGCCCGCACCCCATTGCCGCACCCCTATCCTGAGCTATTCCCTGCGTGTTGAGCCAGCGGGGCACTTCATCAATTGGCAGCAGGACCCTTTTTCCAACTATCTGGCCAGGCTGGTATTTCCAGATCGTACCCAGGAGTTCAAGGTCACGGTGGACCTGGTGGCCGAGATGTCGGTCTACAACCCCTTCGACTTCTTCCTGGAACCGGAGGCCGAGCGCTACCCCTTCCGTTATGCCCCGGAACTGGAGCATGACCTGCTGCCCTATCTGATCAAAAGTGAGTTGACGCCGCGTTTCAAGGCCTTTGTGGCCAGCATCCCGCGCGACGAGGTGCGCACCATCGACTTCCTGGTGGAGCTGAATCAGCGCCTGCAGCGGGATATCACCTATTTGATCCGGCTGGAGCCCGGGGTGCAGACGCCGGAGGTGACGCTGGCCCATGGCTCCGGTTCCTGCCGTGATTCCGCCTGGCTGCTGGTGCAGACGCTGCGCCACATGGGTTTGGCCGCGCGTTTCGTGTCCGGCTATCTCATCCAGCTCAAGCCCGACGTCAAGTCACTCGATGGTCCCTCCGGGGCCGAGAGTGATTTCACCGACCTTCACGCCTGGTGCGAGGTCTATCTGCCCGGCGCGGGTTGGGTTGGCCTGGACCCGACCTCTGGCCTGCTTGCGGGGGAGGGGCACATTCCAGTGGCCTGTACCCCCGAGCCGGCAACGGCCGCCCCGGTATCCGGGGCGGTGGGTGAGTGCGAAGTTGAGTTCTCCCACCAGATGCAGGTGATGCGTATTCACGAGTCCCCCCGGGTGACCCAGCCCTATACCGATGACCAGTGGGAGCGGATCTCGGCGCTTGGCCAGGCGGTGGACGCGGAACTGGTGGCTGGCGACGTGCGGCTGACCATGGGTGGCGAACCGACCTTTGTGTCGGTGGATGACCGGGATGGCGCGGAATGGAATACGGATGCCCTTGGCCCGACCAAGCGGGGCCTGGCTACCGAGCTGTTGCATCGGCTGATGAGGCGCTATGCGCCAGGGGGTTTTTTGCACTTCGGCCAGGGTAAGTGGTACCCCGGAGAGCAATTGCCGCGGTGGGCACTCTCCATCTGCTGGCGCGCCGATGGCCAGCCCTGCTGGCATAACCCCGAGCTGCTTGCCGACGAGCGCCACCCCCATCACTATACCGCCGCCGATGCCAAGGCCTTCATCATGGCCTTGACGCAGCGCCTCCATCTCGACACCCGGTATGTTCAGACCGGCTACGAGGATACCTGGTACTACCTGTGGCGCGAGCGCCGGTTGCCGATCAATGTGGACCCCTTTGAGTCCAAGCTGGAGGATGAGCTGGAGCGCGTCCGCCTGCGGCGTATCTTTGACCAGGGGCTGGATAGCGTGGTGGGCTACCTGCTGCCCCTCAAGCGCGAGTTGATCGCGGGTGAAGCCGGACCAAGCTGGATCAGCGGACCCTGGTTTCCCCGTGATGATCGCCTCTATCTGATCCCCGGCGATTCGCCGATGGGCTATCGGTTGCCGCTCGACTCCCTGCCGTGGGCCAGCACCGAGGATCAGCCCTTTGCGATATCCCAGGACCCCTTCGCGCCCTCTACCCCCTTGCCCAGTGCCGCGGTACTCAGATCCCAGACGCGTTACGACGCTCGCCATCTGGGCTATGGCTTTGCCGAGGGCGGTGCCGTCGCCCTGCAAGGTCAAGAGGTACCTGGATATTCCGGGACCGGTGACGGTGTTGGGGGCGCTGGACCCACAGCCGGCGACGGCCGTGCCTCCCCGCACCTCGCGACTACCCCGCGTCCGGAGACACCGGACACCTTGCCGGCGCGCCAGCAGTCGGCGGGCTGGATCATCCGCACCGCCCTCTGTGTCGAGGTGCGCGATCCCCAGCGTGCCAACGGCACCAAGGCCGAGACGGAGCATGGCGGCAAGAGCGCGGTAATGTTCGTCTTCATGCCGCCCCTCGAACATCTGGAGGACTACCTGGAATTAGTCACGGCCGTCGAGGCGACGGCCGCCGAGCTGGACGTGAAGGTAGTCCTGGAAGGCTATCCGCCGCCGCGCGATCCGCGGCTTAAGTTGCTGCAGGTCACCCCGGATCCCGGCGTGATCGAGGTCAATATCCACCCGGCGCACAACTGGGGAGAACTGGTCGATCACACCGAGTTTCTTTACGAGGCTGCTCATCAGTCGCGCCTCTCCACCGAGAAGTTCATGCTGGACGGGCGGCACACGGGCACGGGCGGTGGCAACCATTTCGTGCTGGGCGGGGCGACGCCCGCCGACAGCCCCTTCCTGCGCCGGCCGGACCTGCTGGCGAGTCTGTTGACCTACTGGCACAACCATCCCGCCCTGAGCTATCTCTTCAGCGGCCTCTTTATCGGTCCGACGAGTCAGGCGCCGCGCATCGACGAGGCGCGCAACGATCAGGTGTACGAAATCGAGATTGCCCTCGACGAGTTGGAGCGGCGGATGGCCCCCACTGGCGGTGCCGCCGGCATTGCGCCGCCCTGGCTCGTGGACCGGTCGCTCCGCAACCTCTTGATCGATGCCTCGGGCAATACCCACCGTAGCGAATTTTGCATCGACAAACTCTATTCGCCGGAGGGACCCACCGGCCGGCTGGGCCTGCTGGAGATGCGGGCCTTTGAAATGCCGCCCCATGCCCGAATGAGCCTGGCGCAGCAACTGCTTTTGCGGGCCCTTTTGGCCTGGTTCTGGCGCGAGCCCTACCGGGGTGGCACCACCACCCGCCTGACGCGCTGGGGAACCAGCCTGCATGACCGCTTTCTCTTGCCCACCTTTATCCAGATGGATTTCGAGGATGTTATCCTTGAACTGCAACAGGCGGGTTTTGCCTTTGACCATGCCTGGTTCGCGCCGCACTTCGAGTTCCGCTTCCCGATGATGGGCGAGGTATCGAGCTGGGGTATCGGCCTGACGCTGCGCAGCGCCCTCGAGCCCTGGCATGTGATGGGCGAAGAGGATTCCGGCGGCGGCACGGTGCGCTTTGTCGACTCCTCCCTGGAGCGACTGGAGCTCAAGGTTACGGGCCTTAACGACAACCGCCATGTGATTGCGGTCAATGGTCAGGCGGCGCCGCTGCAGCCGACGGGCCGCGCCGGCGAGTACGTCTGCGGGGTGCGCTATCGCGCCTGGCAACCTTCATCCGCCCTGCATCCCACGATCGGCGTCCATGCCCCCCTGACCCTGGATATCGTTGACAACTGGCTAGGGCGTTCCCTTGGGGGCTGCCAATATCATGTGGCGCACCCTGGCGGGCTCAGCTACGAGACCTTCCCGGTGAACGCCTACGAGGCGGAAAGCCGGCGCTTGGGCCGCTTCTTCCGTTTTGGCCACACCCCTGGCACCTTAAAGGTAGAACCGGCGCGCGCTAGCCTGGAGTTCCCCTTCACCCTGGACCTGCGCCGGCGGCGCTAACGAGCTTGCCACCCCCGAGCACAAGCCCCTCGCCCCTGGCAACCGCGGGGACCCGCGCGCCCGCAGAGACGGCTGGCGGCGCCCTGATGCCCGCGACACCGGTCGAGGCGGGGGTCTGGGACGAACTGCGCCTGCCGGTCGGGACCCCGCGACCCGTCTGGTCACGATTCCTGGGCCTGCTGCCCTCCCCGGCGGCGGGTCGCGGCCCGACGGCGGACCTGGACCGCCGCCTGGCCCAGGTCCATGAGCAGATTCAGCGGGATGGGGTTACCCATAACGTCTTCAGCGCCGATGGCGTGGCGACGCGCCCCTGGTCGCTGGAACTGCTGCCGCTCTTGATCGAGCCGAAGGACTGGGCGGAAATCGAGCCCGGTCTCGTGCAGCGTGCAGAGTTGTTGGAGGCAGTACTGGCGGACCTCTATGGGCCGCGGCAACTCTTGCACAAGGGCCTCTTGCCTCCCGCCCTGCTGTTACGCCATCCCGGCTATGTGCGCGCCATGCACGGGGCGCGACCCCCGGGAGGCCAACGACTGCTGATCGTGGCCTTTGATATCGCCCGCGGGCCCGATGGCGGTTGGTGGGTCGTCGCCCAGCGGACCCAGGGGCCTCCGGGCCTGGGGTATGTGCTGCACAATCGCTTGCTGGTCTCGGCGCAATTTCCCGACATCTTTCGGGAGATGCGGGTGCAGCACATCGCCAGCAGCTACCAGCGCCTGCTGAACACGCTGGAGGGACCCGCGCGCGAGGCCGCCGGTGGTCATACGCCCCGCATCGTGCTCCTGACGCCGGGGCCCTACAGCGAGACCTGGTTCGAGCAGGCCTACCTGGCGCGTTACCTGGGCCTGCCCCTGGTGGAGGGCGGGGACCTGACGGTGCGCGGTGAGCACCTCTACCTGAAGACGGTGGAGGGCTTGGAGCCCGTGCATGGTGTGCTCCGCCGCGTGGATGACGACTGGTGCGACCCGCTGGTCTTGCGTCCGGATTCGGCGCTGGGGGTCCCTGGCTTGGTGGACGCCGCTCGCGCCGGCCATATCGTGATGGCTAATGCCCTGGGCAGCGCCTTCCTGGAGTCGCCCGCCATCCAGGGCTTTCTTCCCGGCATCGCGCGGCAGATCCTGGGGCAGAAGCTGTTGATGCCTTCCTTGCCGACCTGGTGGTGCGGGGAGCCCGCGGCCTGGGCCGATGTCAAGGGTCACCTGGAGGGCAAGCTGCTGCGCAGTACCTTCCCGGAGGCCGGCAGGACCTCCAAGGTTTTCGATCCCGGCCAGGCCGACGTCGAACTGGATCCAGACGCCTGGACCGTGCAGAGCCGCCTGCCCTTCTCGCGCGCACCCATCTGGGGTGAGGGCACCCTGACACCACGCCCGGCCTTGTTACGTGTCTATGCCATCGCCGATGGCCAAGGGCGCTGGCGGCTGTTGCCAGGTGGCATGACGCGCGTCGCCAAAGGCGCGGAGGCCAGCGTCTCGATGCAACGCGGCGGCACCAGTCTGGACACCTGGGTCCTGACAGACGGGCCCGTGGACCGCTTTTCCATGCTGCCGGGCCGGCTGTCCGTGGACGATGTACAGGGGCGGCGTCGCCCCGTCAGTAGCCGCACGGGTGAGAATCTGTTCTGGCTGGGACGCTACACGGAACGCACCGAACATCTCGTGCGCCTCGCGCGCGCCACCCTGCGCCTGACCGCCGCCGATGGCATGACCCGCGGCGCCTTGCCCCGCGCCCTGTCGATGCAAGGTGGGCGTGCCGGCCTGGTGCCCCCGGGAGTACCCCCTTTGGTGAAGGCCCCCCGTCTTTATGAACGCGCCCTGCTGGCGGGCTTGGCCGATGACAAGGATGCCTTCAGCATTGCCTTTAACCTGGGTGCCCTGGAGCGCACCTCCCATGCTTTGCGTGACCGGCTATCCCCCGAGCAGTGGGGCCTGATGCGGACGATGCGGGCCTCCTTCACCTCGTCACTCGCCCTGGCGGGTGGGGAATTACCCGCGAGGGGTCGGGTGCCCCCGGCACTGGATCGGCTGGCGTTGCAATTAGCGGCGGCCACGGGCGCCCAGTCCGATCGCATGATCCGCGATCATGGCTGGCGGTTCCTCACCGTGGGCCGCCTCCTGGAGCGGTTGGTTGGCCTCACCCAGTGCCTGGATGACTTCCTGGAAGCCGGCGCCCTCGGCAGCGCCGATGGCGTGGAAGCCCTGCTGGATCTTTTCGACAGTACCATCACTTACCGTGCGCGTTATCAGCGGCATGAGGACCTGCTGGCTCTGGTGGATCTACTGGTGCTGGATGACACCAACCCCCGGGCCTTCGCGGGCGTACTGCGGCGGTTGCGGACCGAACTCTCGAAGCTTCCCGGTAGTAAGCAGGCCCTCGCCCCCATCCAGTCATGGCTGCCACGCGCGGGCGTGGGATTTACGTTGCAGGACCTGCGCGATCTGGACGACGCCGGTCTGGTCAAGCTCTTGCTGGAGGTGGCGCGGCGCCTGAACCGCTTGGCGCTCCCCCTGGGCGAAGAGATTGGCCATCGCTATTTCGCGTTGGCGGACGGCATGGATCAGGTGCGGCACACATGAGCCAGGTAGACCCCATCCCCGGGACTGCCGGGTCCAGGCCCGCCGGGGATGACCCTGGTGGGGTGGAGTTGGATGTCCTGCATGAGACCTGCTATGAGTACGAGGCGCCGGTCTCTCTCGCCCATCACCTCGCCTACCTGCGGCCCCTGGCCGACGCGCACCAGGCGCTGATTTCTTACGCCCTGGACCTGGACCCCGCCCCAGCTCAATGCCGCGATGGCACCGATGTCTTTGGTAACGCCTGTTGTCACTTCACGCTCCAGCAAGCCCACCGGGTCCTGCGGGTGCGAGCTCATTCCCGGCTGCGGGTGTCGCCGCGCTTTGGGTTGCTCCAGCCCGAGGCCGCGCCCGATTGGCGGCGGGTGCGTGATCGTTTGCGTTACGTCGCGCGCGCGCCCTTCGATCCAGCGGTGGAGTTCGTGCAACCCTCTCCCTATGTGCCGCGACTGGAGGCACTGCGGGAGTATGCCCTACCGTCTTTTCCCCCTGACCGGTCGGTGGCGGAGGCCGCACTGGACCTGATGCATCGCATCCATGCCGATTTCCGTTATGAGGCCCGCAGCACCGAGATAGACACCCCCCTGGAAGAGGCCTTTACCCAACGCCGGGGAGTGTGCCAGGACTTCGCGCACCTGATGGCGGGTGCCCTCCGCATGCTAGGGCTGCCCGCCCGCTATGTCAGCGGCTACCTGCGCACCCATTCCGAGGAGGGTCCCGTCTTCGTCGGGGCGGATGCTTCGCATGCCTGGGTGCAGGTCTACGCGCCAGATACGCCCGGCGTCCCCGTCGATGGCTGGCTGGACCTGGATCCGACCAACGATCTGGTGCCCGCAAGCGGCCATGTCCGCCTGGCGGTCGGTCGGGATTATGGCGATGTGGCGCCATTGCGAGGGGTGATTCGCGGGGGCGGTCATCATCGGCTGTCGGTGGGGGTCACCACCCGCATGTTGGGGCCGGGCTAGGGGTTTCTCGCCCTCCTGCCGCTACCGACCGGGGATTGAGGGGCTCTGGGTGGCTAACGCTTACCCGTCTTGGTCAGGAATGGGTTGTCCACGCTCGAATTCTTGCCACTGCTCCCCGATCAGGGCCTGGATGGGCCGGTATCTGTCCTTGTAGGCCATCTTACGACAGTTCTGGATCCAATATCCCAAGTAGAGGTACTGGAGCCCCAGGCGGCGGGCGAGTCCGACCTGACTCAAAATGGCGTAAGCGCCCGGGGCACGGTCGGCCACCGCCGGATCGAAGAAGGTATAGACGGCGGACAGGGCATTGGGCAAGCGGTCGGTGACGGCCACGGCGATCAGGCGTTCCCCAAGGCGCAATTCCAGCAGACGGGTCTCGCCCCCCCAGGGCTGGATCAGGTAATCCTGGTAACTTTCCGGGGTCAACTGCTCCGCCATGCCCCCATCCGGGTGGCGATGGCGGATATAGGCGGCATAAAGGTCAAAATGCTCGGGGGCGAAGTCGGCGGGGCAGTCGCTCAGGATCAGATCCGCGTTCTGGTCGCGATTGCGGCGTTGGGACCGGTTGGGGGCGAAGTGGGTGGCATCCAGGCGCACGGGTACGCAACTCTGACAGGTGCCGCAGGCGGGGCGATAGACGAAGCGTCCGGCGCGCCGGAAACCCTTGCGCAACAGGGATTCATAGAGAGGACCGCTCATGGTTACCCTGGGATCGACAAAGAGGACGCGCTCTTCCCGTCCCGGCAAATAAGCGCAGGGGCGTCTCCCCGTCAGGAACAGGGTTAGGCGCTGCTGGAAGCCAAGGCTGGTCATGAGCCCGCCCCGTCCTGGTCTGAGGGGACAGATGATCGGGTCAGGGCATCCGCTCCCCCCGTGGCCGTGGCCTTGGGGTTCCAGAGCTCGGGAGTACCCGGATCGGCGCACAGGAGTTCGAGGGTCGCGGTGAAGGCGGCGCGTGGGATCTGCAAGGCCCCCAAGCTCAGCAGGTGGTCGGTCGCCATCTGGCAATCGATGAGGCCATAACCACGGTCTTCCAGGGTCCGGCACAGGTGGACCAGGGCCACCTTGGAGGCATCGCTGACGAGGCTGAACATGGATTCTCCAAAAAAAACGCGGCCAAGGCTGACACCGTAAAGGCCGCCGACCAGGTCGCCATCCTGCCAGACCTCCACTGAGTGGGCCCAACCAGCGCGATGGAGCCGCTGGTAAGCGCGAATCATCATCGGCACCAGCCAGGTGCCGTTGCCGTGACGGCGGAGGCCGGCACAGGCGCCAATGACCTGATGGAAGGCTTGATCCAGGGTGATCTGAAAGTGTCCCCGACGCAGCGTTTTTGCCAAGCTGCGGGAGATATGGACCCGGTTGGGCAGCAACACGGTCCGGGGGTCCGGACTCCACCAGAGGATGGGATCACCGGCGCTGAACCAGGGAAAGATGCCGTGGCGGTAGGCGTTGAGCAGGCGCCGTGGGTCCAGGTCGCCGCCGATGGCGAGCAGGCCGTCGGGCTCGCGCTCCGCCAGGGAGACGTCGGGGAAGGGCGCGGTCGGATCTCGCGGGTCAAGAAGATGCAGCATGGGTCAAGGTCCCTGTGCCGGCCCCGCCGGTCCCCGGCCGCTGGCGCGGGATCAAAAACTTGGGGCGATCAAGGAAAAGTTTGCCCGTGACGGCCCGGATAGAGTACAAGACAGGATTGTTCCTACCCTTCCCGGCGTGGCCGGAGCGGACGGTGGAAATCATAGCACGGGGCAAGGCCGGGCCCAGGTCGCGCCATTCGCCTCCTCGCCACCCGTCCAGGTCGTCGAGCGGGGAACGAGGTTAATTAGCCATGCATTACCGAGTCTTCTACTACTTCGAACGTTCCGGCGATACCATCTCCTCGACCAACGCGGTCGAGATGAGCGCCCGCGATATCCAGCGCCAACTTCTGGGACGTTTCCATGGCGGGGACGACTTTCTCGGCCTCATCGATGGCCAGGATAATATTCTGCAGATCCTCTGCGAGCCTAAGCTGGCGCGCTTTTGGGTCGAACTACCCGTGGAAGCCGCCAAGGCCTCATGGGGCTGCTACATGAACCTGGATGAGTTGGTGCGGTTGGTCGAGACCCTGCCCGCCATTTTTGACCGCGATAGCCTGCCGCAACTACAGTACAAGCCCTGGTAGTGGGGCTTGGGGATATAACACCCGCAAGGCTGGGTTTCGGTGAGATTCACTCTGTTAGATTCTAATTAATTAGACTTTAGTTGAGAGACTGTCTAGTAAATAACCTCTTGATTTATAATGCGAAAAATCTTAAGATACACGATTATTTGCCTCCATGCAATTTTATTTGGAAATATAAATATGGTTTCAGCCGATAGCGAATTGACCCCA
>JBASIS010000108.1:0-44789 GCA_049654905.1 Chromatiaceae bacterium | reverse complement strand
GGTCCGGCCCGCCCTGATCCCAGCCCTCGGCCAGATCGGCCAAGTGGGCGAGCCCGGCATCCAACGCCATCACCTGGGCGGGAGTAGCCCCCTTCTGCGGGCCATAGATGGCGGAGGCCCCCTGGGGACCCGTCAGGGGATTGTTCACATCGCAGACCGCTAGGATGCGGACTTGGGCGAGGCGCGGGTCCCGACCCGACCCATCGATGCGGGCCAGGGCGGTCAAGCCGGCGCCATTCGGGGTCAGGGGTTGGCTATCGCTGTCAAGAAAGCGCCATCCCAGGGCGCTGGCCATGCCGATACCCCCGTCGTTGGTGGCACTGCCGCCGATGCCCACCACCAGGGTCTCGGCCCCCAGATCCAGGGCCGCGCGCATCAGTTCCCCCGTGCCCAGGCTGGTGGTCAGACCAGGATCCCGCTCCTCCTCCGTCAGCAGGGCCAGGCCGCTGGCCAGGGCCATCTCAATCAGGGCCAGGCGCCGTCGCGGCAGCCAGGCCACAGCCGCCGCGACGGGGGCAAAGCGTGGACCCGTGACCCGGACAGGCCGCCGCTCCGCGCCCAGGACCTGGATCGCCAGTTCCAGCAGGCCATCGCCGCCATCGGCGACGGGAATCTCCACCAACTCGGCCTGAGGCGCCACGCGCCGCAGGCCCCGCGCCATGGCCCGGGCGGCGGCGTGGGCGTCGCAACTGCCCTTGAGGGCATTGGGGGCTATGATAATTTTCATGGCATTAGCGCTGACAAGAGGGCAATATTCAAGTACATCGGGTAGCTCAACCAAGGTGATCCAGGCTCCTGTTCATTATCCCTGGCCGCGGGCTGCTGGAGATAGCCAACATTCGACTTCCCCGCCATGAATCTGCGCGACATCAAATACATCCTTGCGGTTGCCGACACCCGCCACTTCGGCCGGGCGGCGGATCGTTGCTTTGTCAGCCAGCCGACCCTGAGCGGCCAGATCAAGAAGCTGGAGGAAGAACTGGGGGTCACCCTCTTCGAGCGCACCAACCGCTCCGTGGATATCACGCCCATCGGCGAGGCCATTCTGGGCCATGCCCGCCTGCTGCAGGAACAGGCCGATGCCATCGAACGGGTCGCCCGGGCCCATCAGGATCCCCTGGACGGCCCCCTGCGCATCGGCGCCATCCCGACCCTCAGTCCCTATTTGATGCCCCTCATCCTGGTGCCCCTCAAACGCCAGTACCCGCAACTGCGCCTAATCCTGTCCGAGGAACTCACCGAGTCCCTCCTCGGCCGCCTGCAACGCCATGACCTGGACGCGGTCCTCATCGCCACCCCGGTCGAACAGCCGGACCTGACCGTCATCCCCCTGTTCGACGAGCCCTTCTGGCTGGCCCATCACCGCGACCACCCCCTCTATACCCAGGACGAGATCACGGCCCAGGACCTGGCCGAGATCGACCTGCTGCTCCTGGCGGAGGGTCATTGCCTGACCCATCAGGTGCTGGAGGTCTGCCACCTGACGGAGCGCCCCCAGCGGGGCGAGATGGCGGACCTGCGCGCCGCCAGCCTGGAAACCCTGCTGCAATTGGTCAGCGCCGGCTTTGGCTGCACCCTGGTACCAGCCCTGGCCATTCGCGGGAGCTGGATGACGGACACCGGCATTGTCGCGCGCCGGCTGGAACTGCCCGATGCCTTCCGGCGCATCTCGCTGGTCTTCCGCCGCAGTTTTCCCCGGGTCCAGGCCCTGGAGGCCTTCGCCGGTATTCTCCTGGACCATCTGCCCAATACGGTGCGGCGCCTGGCGAAACCGGGGGCCCCTTTCCCGAAGGCCGCCGTGACGACGGCAGCCCTCGGCGAACGACCCGCACCTCCCTGATAAATAATAGCTAACATTCAATTAGTTAATATCCAAACACCCAGCAGACCCCAATTTGTGGCCCATCCGCGACATGTCGCGAAAACGTAATGAACGTCAAGGGCTTGGCATCGCTTGCCGCACCTGGCTATAATCCGACAACTTGATTCAGCGAATAGAGGCGGTTCCCGTCCAGAAAGGAGCCGCCTTTTTCTTTTTTTGCTTGGAGCGGGTTTCAGCATGAGTGATCCCTTGATGGCGACCTACCGGCGCCTGCCGGTCACCTTCACCCATGGCGAGGGCGCCTGGCTGTGGGACGAGGCGGGCAAACGCTATCTCGACGCCCTGTCGGGCATCGCCGTATGCGGTCTTGGCCACGCCCACCCGGCGGTGCGCGACGCCCTCTGCGAGCAGGCCGGCAGCCTCATTCATACCTCCAACCTCTACCAGATCGCCGCCCAGACCGAGCTCGGCGCCCGGCTAACGGCGTGCGCGGGCATGGACCGGGTCTTCTTTGGCAATTCGGGGGCCGAGGCGAACGAGGCCGCCATCAAGCTGGCCCGCCTCCACGGCCACCATCGCGGCATCGAGCGACCCGCCATCCTGGTCATGGAGAACAGCTTTCATGGCCGCACCCTGGCCACCCTCAGCGCCACGGGCAACCGTAAGGTCCAGGCCGGCTTCGAGCCCCTGGTGCAGGGCTTCGTGCGCGTCCCCTACAACGACCTAGGGGCGGTGGAGACCGCGGCGGCCAATCGCCAGGACATCGTCGCCGTCCTGGTCGAGCCCATCCAGGGCGAGGGCGGTATCAACATCCCGGCCCCAGACTATCTGCCACGCCTGCGGGCCATCTGCGACCGCCAGGGCTGGCTGCTGATGCTGGACGAGATCCAAACCGGCATGGGCCGCACGGGCCGCCTCTTTGCCCACCAGCATACCGGCATCCAGCCCGACGTCATGACCCTGGCCAAGGGGCTGGCCAATGGCGTGCCCATCGGCGCCTGCCTGGCGCGCGGGGTGGCGGCGACGGTGCTGGGCCCCGGCAGTCACGGCTCCACCTTTGGCGGCAATCCCCTGGCCTGTCGCGCCGCCAGCGCCGTACTGGCGACCCTGGAGGGCGAGGGGCTGGTTGACCGGGCCACCCACCTGGGTAACCAAATCAAGACGAGCCTCCGCCAGGCCCTGGCCCGCCAGCCCGGCGTCCGCGACATCCGCGGCCTGGGGCTCATGATCGGCATCGAACTCGACCGCCCCTGCGCGGAACTGGTGGGCCAGGCCCTGGCGGCCGGACTGCTCATCAATGTCACCGCCGACCGCGTCATCCGCCTGCTCCCGCCTCTCATCCTGGAGAGGGACCAGGTGGAGTTACTGGTCGATCAGCTCGCCCGGCTGATCGTCGCCTTCCTGGCCACGCCGGCCCCCAAGGTCGCCGGAGGATAACGCACGTCATGGACCATCCGCGCCAGCCGAGACATTTTCTGAGCCTTGCCGATATCACGGCCGCCGAGGCCCGCGCCCTGCTCCAGCGCGCCACCGAACTCAAGCAACTGCTGCGGGCCGGCACGCCCTACGCCCCCCTGACCAACAAGGTCATGGGCATGATCTTTGAGAAGGCCTCCACCCGCACCCGGGTCTCCTTCGAGGCGGGCATGGCCCAATTTGGTGGCCATGCCATCTTCCTCTCGCCCCGCGATACCCAGTTGGGACGCGGCGAGCCCATCGCGGACAGCGCCCGGGTCCTGTCGCGCATGGTGGACGTGGTCATGATCCGCACCTTCGCCCACCAGATCCTGGAGGAATTCGCCGCCCATTCCCGGGTGCCGGTGATCAATGGCCTCACCGACCGCCTGCACCCCTGCCAACTGCTCGCGGACCTGCAGACCTGGTTCGAGCATCGGGGCGACATCCAGGGCCGCACCGTCGTCTGGATCGGCGATGGCAATAATATGTGCCTGTCCTACATGGAGGCCGCCCGCCTCTTCGATTTTCAGTTGCGCCTGGCCTGTCCCGAGGGCTACGAGCCGGACGCCGGGCTACTGGCAACGGTCGCCGACCGCTGCATCCTGCTGCGCGACCCGCGCGAGGCCGTGGCGGGGGCGGACCTGGTGGCCACCGATGTCTGGACCAGTATGGGTCAGGAAGAGGAGCAAAAAGCGCGGGAGCGGGCCTTCAGGGGCTATATCGTCGATGAGGCCCTGATGGCCCTCGCCGACCCCGAGGCCCTCTTCATGCACTGCCTGCCGGCCCACCGGGGTGAAGAAGTGGCGGCGGAGGTCATCGATGGGCCCCAGTCCGTGGTCTGGGACGAGGCCGAGAACCGGCTGCACAGCCAGAAGGCCCTGCTCGAATTCCTGCTGGTGGAGCCTGGGCCTTGATTTTCCTGGTTATGAAACGCCTCCTGCCGTTGCTCCTCTGCCTCGTCGCCGCGCCAATGGCGATGGCCGAGACCCGCTACGTCACGGACCAGTTCGAGATCCCCCTGCGCGCCGGGGAGAGCCTCAAGTACAAGGTACTGCGCAGCCTGCCCTCGGGCACCCCCCTCGAAGTCTTGAGTAGCAACGCCAAGTCCGGCTATTCCAGAGTCCGGACCGAGGACGGCCGCACCGGCTTCGTGGCCAGCGACCGGCTGCAGGATGAGCCCATCCCCCGCGACCAGGTGGCCGTGCTGGAGGCCAAGGTCGCCGACTTCCAGGAAAAATTCGACAAGTTGCCGCCCTCGCTGAAGGAGGTTCAGGCCAGCCTGGAGTCCGCCCTGGCCGACAAGCACCGTCTGGAGGAGGAATTGCTCAGTATCCGCCAAGCCGCCGGCGATGCCCCGCGCATCCTGCGCGAGCGGGGCGAACTCCGTCAGACCGTCGCCGACCTGACCCGCCAGGTCGGCGAACTGGAACAGATCAACCGGGAACTCGACCACGAGAACGCCCAACGCTGGTTCCTCATCGGGGGTGGCGTCATCTTCGGGGGCATCCTCATTGGCTTTTTCCTGCCCCAGGTGCGCCTGGGACGCCGGGGTCGCGGATTCGAGTCGCGGCTGTGACCGCCTGAAGGGCGCGGGCCGAGGCCGGCCCGCCACCGCTTAATGCAATTCCACCTCCAGGGTCAGGCGCTCCGGCTGGCTCTCAGCACTTAACCGCTCCACCTCGACTGGCACCTTCTGGCCGGGGAGGCTATCGATAAGGGCGAGGCGGATATCGGCATAAATGGCGACCTCCTGGCCACCGACCCGGACGATGCGATCCCCCTCCTTGATCCCTGCGGCAGCTGCCCCGCTCTTGTCACCGAACCCCTGCACCCCGACGCCGGACCCCTGGCCATCGGTATCCAGCAGGACCCCGAGCCGCCCAGTGGCGGGTAGCTCCAGGGGTTGCGGAAAGAGCAGATAGTCAGCGGCCTTCGGGTCCATCTCGCGCGGCCAGCCATTGAGGAGGATGGCGGAGGACGCCGGCAGGCGCCGCAGAAGGCGTTGGGGGATGCCCTGACCGTACTCCAGGTGACCCTGACCCGCCAGCACCACCAGCCGCTTGCCGGGCTGGCCCGCCAGATAGGCCGCCGCCCGCGCCGCCATACCCTCGTCCCAGAGGAGCTGCACCAAGAGGAAATTCTCGAAGTCCTTGCCCTCCTCCATGGGATGCCTGTCAAAAACCTGCTTGATCCGCTCCCGATAGGCCGGGTCCTCCCGATCCATGTCCACCGGCACCTGGGCGCGTTGCCCCTCGTCCAGGCCCTCCAGACCCTCCTTGCCGACCTTGGCCGTGATTGCCCCATCCAGATTCAGAGCAATGATGGGGATGCCATGCTCGCGGGCGAAGCGCAGGATGGGCCGGTAGAGGCGGTAGTCGAAGCGCCAGCGCTCGAAATAATCCGTGCGCCGGAGCATCTCCTCCTCGGTGATCTCCCCGGCGATATAGGCGTCCAGGGCGGGCTGGAAGGGCTGCTGGAACATTTCCATGCCGATGGCCAGGTCCACATCCCGCTCATGCAGGCCGCGAATGACCGCCAGTTGATTGAGGTGATCCTCATAGCGGTCATGGGACTCCCCCACGAAGATGACGCGGCGATCGGCCAGCTTGGTCACCAGGGCATCCAGGCTGGTGAGGGTGGCGGGATCGACCACGCGGGTCTGGGTGTCGGGGACCGCGTCGGCCACCGGAGGCGGAGGGGCCGTCCCCCCCTTTTGCGCCAGGAGGGGTTGCGCGAGGCAAAGCAGCAGGGCGCCTAGGGCCACCGAGCAGGGGTTGGGATTCATGGCGGACATGGTCTTCTCTCTGAGGTGGGTGGCACTAAGGGCACGGGGCTCTATCAACCGGGATGCGCCCTGGGTGCGGTTAACTTCGTCGATCTCGATTAGAGCGCGAAAAATGCCCGCAGTTTCCCCAACAGACCGGAACGCACCTGCTCGACCGTCTGGGAAGCCGTATCGGGGGTCCATTGGTCATTGGCAAGCTGACGTTGCGCGAGCAATTCGCTGAGACGGCTGAGAATCTCGGGATTATTCCTCACCAGGGAGGCAAAAACCTGCTTGGTGATCTCTAGCGTCTCGACCTCATCCACGGCGACGACCATGGCGGTCCGCTCCGCCCCGGTGAGCAAGGACATTTCACCAAAGCAATCGCCAGGGCCAAGCCTGGCGACGATGGTCTGCTGGCCATTACGCGTGATCGACACCTCGACGTGGCCACGTATCAGGAAGAACATGGACTCACCCGCCTCGCCCTGGGTAACGATGCGTTCGGTGTTGGCGAATAACTGAACGGGACTCTCTTGCACCAGGTTGTCAATCTCGGCCTCGGAGAGGAAGTCCAGCAACTCGTGCGAGCGCAAGGCCTGGGCGGCATCCCCGCGGGTCTGGATCGACGGATCCTGGCGCCCGGCCCGGTGCAGGACCCTCTGGGGGTAGGGCATGACAAAACCCTCGCGCTTTGCCGCATACCAGGCATGAGAGCGCACCTCGCTCAGAACCCGATTCATGAGGGCATGATCCTCGATCCAGACCTTGATCTCGTAACTAATCCCCGAGTCCAGGAAATCCTTGAGTAATACGACTGGGGCCGGTTCCAGGCACACCCCGGGAACACTCATGGCGGCCGCTTTCAAAACCCTCTGCGCTCGCAAGGGCGGGAGGTCATAGTGCAGACTGATGTATGCCTTGACCGCATGCCGAGGGGTCGGCAATTGAAAATTGGTGATCGCCTGCTTCGTGATATCCGTGTTGGGAACATCGATCAGGACATCGTCGTTCGTCAGCAACAGGGTCGAGCGCCAGGAAAGCTCGATGACCTTGGCATGGGTATTATTGATCAGGAGCCAGTCACCCGGCTGGAAGGTCTTCTCAAAATGCAGCGACACCCCGGCGATCAGGTTGCCCAACAAATCCTGCATCGCCAAACCGAGAATGATCGCCATGATCCCGGAGCCCGCCACCAGGCCGGGGACCTGGATGTCATAGACGAATTGCAGCGCCAGGATCACGGCGACAATCAGGATCAGGATGCGGACGGTATCGATCAGAATCCGCGACCCGGCCGCCTTGAGGTCGGTATCCGGCTTACGTCCCCAGACCATGCGGACAAAGAGGGTCGTGATGGGGAAGGCCGCGAGTATGGTCACCGCCGCCGTCAAATGGCGGGATAAATCGCTCCGCCAGGTCAACTCCGATCCCTCTCCAAGCAACCAGTTCAGGCTGATCAACAGGCCCGTCGCCATGGCAAAGAGGTGGAATACCCACCGAAAGCGCACGTCGCGCCAGCGGCGCAGGGCCCGGGCCATGAGAATGAGCAGGAGATAAATGATCAGTGCCCCACCCAGCAGGGAGATCATTTCAGCGGCCGAGGGAAGGATATGGGTCATATGCGGATGTGGGAGTGTATGTGGTTGACGAGATATGGGAGGGCTGGCATTCCCGGGCCATGATCGCATCCACCAGGTCGATGTCAAGGTGGCCCGGGCCGGGGGACCGGCATCGGGGTTCGAGCGAAGGGCTACTTCGAGGCTAGCTTGATCTGAACGGTTCGCTCGCCCTCCCGCATCCGCCGCCAGTAAAATTCGACCAATGCATCATGAGGATAACGCTCATGTAGGGCGGCGAATCGCATCTCGGCGCCAGGATCGCCGGTCGCCAATAAGGCATAGGCTTGCGCATATTCATCCAAGACGGCATCCGTCTCGCCGCCCAAGGCCACCGGGTTGAACACCGCCAGGGCTTCATGCTTCCCCTTGACCACCACCTGTCCCATGGGGCGAAACCGCAAACCACCGGACCCCGCCTGGCTCATGGTCGCCCCGCTGACCGCGACGTGGGTACCAAAGTAGGCGTTCAATCCCTCCAGTCGCGAGGCTACATTCACCACATCGCCAATGGCCGTGTACTCGAGCTTAGCCTGAGACCCGAAGTTGCCTACCGTCGCCTCGCCGGTATGGACCCCGATCCGGGTGAGGCCAAAGGCCACCGGCTGGCCATCGGGATCGGTGACCTCCCGGCGGAATCTCTCGGCGAAAACATCGAGCGCCAAGGCGCATTGGACAGCGCGCAAGGCATGATCCGCCTGGGTGACCGGAGCGCCAAACAACACCATGATGCCATCGCCAAGATACTTATTAACCGCCCCGCCGTGGGCCATGATGATCTGGGTCATGCCATCCAGATAACCGCTCAACACAGACACCAGGCTGGTCGGCGGCAGCAACTCCGAGGTCGTGGTGAAACCGGCCACGTCGGTGAAGAGTACGGTGATGTCCCGGCGCTCGCCGGTGAGGCCCAGCAAGTTGGGATTTGCCATCAACTGTTCGACCCAGTCGGGATGCAGATAACGGGCAAAGGCGCCGTGAATGAACTCTTTTTGGCGACGCTCCCGCCGACTGACGAGGGCGTGGGACCACCAGGTCGAACCTAGCATCGCGAGGGAGGGACCCGCCAAGGGCCACAAGGCTCCACCCTGGTGGTACCACCAGAAGCCCAGCGCCCAATAGCCCAGGACACTGCCCAATGCCAGGCCGACACTCACCCATGCCGCCCTGTCCAGGCGGGCCAGGAGCGAGCCCAGCAAGGCGGCCAACCCGTACAAACCCAAGACCACCCAGTTGGGCACCAGCCGCAACCAGCGTCCCTCCAATAACTGGGCAAGCCCATGCGCATGAATCATGACCCCGGGCAAGGAACCATCCTTGCTACCCAGCAAGGTGGCGAAGGGCGTCTTCCAGATGTCCTCGCTGCTGGCCCGCAGATCCGCGCCGACCAGGACAATCTTGCCCGCCAGCCAGGCCGCCGGCAAGGCCCCAGCCAAATGCGCCGGGTAATGCTTGAAGGCACTGGCCAGATCATCCGCCGCCGCATCCGGGGCTAGCCCGCGATAGCGTAAGGGGATTATCCCTTGGGGAAGGGCCACTCCGGCCAGGGCGGCGGCCATTCCCGGTAGCGGACGGCCATCCGCTGCCATCCGACCTGGAAAAAGGGTGCGGATCACGCCGTCCACGTTGTCGAACGGCAGATTGGCGTAAGCCCGGCGCAAATCGAGCGTAAAGGCATCCAGATACTGCTGTTGTTCTGGGGTGATATGCTCCTGATCGGCGTAGGCGACGAACACCGGCACGGTGGAATCGCGCAACGCCTGGAGCAAGGCCTGGTCGGCGGCGGCTTCGGTAGGCTGGTCAAACAAGATATCCAGACCGATGGCCTTCACCCCTTTCTGATTGAGCAGGGTCACCAGTTCGGCAAGGAAGGCGCGGCTGACCGGCGAGCGGTAGGCAAAGGTACTCAGGGTATCGTCGTTAATGGTGAGCACCACCACCTCATCGGAGGCTGGCTGACGCGGGGTTACCAGGGCTACCCGCAGGTCACCGAACCAGTTTTCGATGTAGCGCAGAGGTCCCTGAGCTACCAACAACCAGGCCATGAGCGCCACCCCCAGGGGCACGGCCACGAGCGGCAACCATTCTTGGCGGCGGATCATGATAGGGCGAACCTCGACAAAGCCGGGTGGAGCGAACGCCCTATGGCCCCAAGGCCCTATGGCGGAACGGTGACGATGTCGGCATGATACGGGTTAGCCAAGGTATATTTTCGCCGACATTTCCCGCGAACCGCGCGGATCGGTGAGGCATTAACGGGAGAAGGGTCACGATGAGCAATGATTGGCGGCGGAAAATTTCGAGGCTGCTTGCGGCCGGGGTCCTGCTGACAGGGGCGTCACTGGCCGTGGCGGCACCATGGGTCGTGGTCATCGCCGAACGGACCTCCTATAAATCCGGGGCCCTGCTGGATGACAAGACGCCGATAAAATTGGGTGAGGGCGCGCAACTGACCCTGCTGGCGGAGGATGGCAAGACCCTCAAGCTGGCCGGCCCCTATGCGGGCGTGCCGGGTAATAGCGGTGACAAGGGTGCCCAGACCAACAATCTGACCGCGATCGCCAGCCTGCTCCAAGGACATCGCCAATCCACCTCCACCCTCGGGGTGATGCGGAGCTTTGGTTCCGATGCGGCATCGCCTGACCCGATTGAGGTGGACAAGTCGGGCGAGCACTGCCTGATCAGTGATCCGGTCGTGCTGCTACGCGACAACATCGCTAAAACGGAAGAAATCGCCCTGGTTGACGAACAGGGCGCCACCCTTGCCACCTTCACCTGGCCCGCCCGTCAGGCCGAGTTGCCGGTCCCGGCCCGCTATTTCCAGGATGGCAAACGCTATCGGTTGCAACGGGGAGATAAGCCCGTCAGCCTGCTAGTTCACAAGGCGGCGACAACGCCCATCAATCCGGCGGCACTGGCGGCCTGGATGGTCAAACAAGGCTGCGAGGCACAAGCCATGGGGGTGCTGAGCAAGTTATAGCCCTACCCTTCCGGCCTCCCGCCAGCAAGACCGTGCCATGCAAAGGCAAGGCGTGATGGGTCTAAGTTAGGAGTCCCGTCTTCGCCATGACAATGAAGCCACGGACTCAATGCATCACTGGATCACCCCGGGGAGAGCCCATGTCCCTTAGATGGCTTGTTCTGACGCTGCTCCTGATGACAGGCCTGGGCTTGCAGGCTCAGCCCCTGATCGGCCATGAAATTGACGCGCGCCTGGCGCCGGCCCAGGGAACGCTGGCCGTCACGGATACCCTGAGCCTGCCGGAAGGCCAGGACGACTGGACCTTCGCCCTGCACCAGAGCCTGCAACCCCAGGTCGTGGCGGGGGAGGCGCGCCTCGAAGCCCTCGGCTCCCGGGACGGCCGGGAGGTCTTTCGCCTGCACCGGCGCGGCGCCGGGCCTATCACCCTGAGCTATGCCGGCCCCCTGGACGGCGACTTGCGGACGGTCGAGGAAGGCATGGGCCGCTCGCGGCAATGGACTCGCGGCATCATCAGCCCGGACGGGGTGGTCCTGGATGGCAACAGCGGCTGGTATCCCCGCTTCCCGGACAGCATGCAGCACTTTTCACTCCAGGTGGCGCTGCCCCCCGGCTGGACCGCCATTGCCCAGGGCGTGGGACCCAACCGCGTCGCGACCGCCGATGGCGCCCGCGTGACCTGGCGCGAGGACCAGCCCCAGGATGACATCTATCTCATCGCCGCCCCCTTCGTCGCCTATAGCCAGCCGACGGCCCACGGCGAGGCCCAGGCCTATCTGCGCAACCCGGACCCGGAACCGGCCCAGCGCTACCTCGACGCCACGGCGAATTACCTGGCCTTCTACAGCGACCTCATCGGCCCCTACCCCTACGCCAAGTTTGCCTTGGTGGAGAATTTCTGGGAGACGGGCTACGGCATGCCCTCCTTCACCCTGCTGGGCTCCCAGGTCATTCGCCTGCCCTTTATCCTCACGAGCTCCTATCCTCATGAGATTCTGCACAATTGGTGGGGCAACAGCGTCTTCATCGATTACGGGACAGGCAACTGGAGCGAGGGCCTGACGGCCTACCTGGCGGACCATCTACTCAAGGAGCGGGAGAGTCAGGGGGCGGCCTACCGCCGCGACAGCCTCCAGGCCTATGCGGACTATGTCGGCGCGGGCGAGGACTTCCCCCTTAAGGCCTTCCAGGGCCGCCACGGATCGGCTTCCCAGGCCATTGGCTATGGCAAGAGCCTGATGCTGTTCCACATGCTGCGCCGCGATCTGGGAGACGCCGCCTTTCGCGCCGGCCTGCAAGGCTTTTACCGCGACCAGGCCTTTCGCACGGCGGGCTACGACCAGCTCAGGCTGGCCTTCGAGCAGGCCAGCGGTCGGGATCTGAAAAGCTTTTTCGAGGCCTGGACCCAGCGCGCCGGGGCACCGGACCTGACCCTGACCGGGGTGACCCTGGAGCCCACCGCCGGCGGCTTCCAGCTCCGGGGACGGGTGGAACAGACCCAGCCCGAGGCCCCCTTCCCCCTGACCGTACCCCTCCTGGTCCACCTGGAGGATGGCGGCCTGATCCAGCACCGCCTCCCCCTGGAGGGGCGCGGCGCCGACTTCGTGATCGAGCTCACCGCACCGCCCCTGCGCCTGGCCCTGGACCCCCAGTTCGATCTCTTTCGCCGCCTGGCGCCGGGGGAGAACCCGCCCAGCCTGAGCAGTCTCTTTGGCGCCGCCCGGGGCCTCATGGTCCTGCCTGCGGCGGAGGCCGAGGCGCTGGCCACCGGCTATCGCCAACTCGCCGAGAGTTGGACGAGGGACGCCCCGGGCTGGGAACTGGTGAGGGATGACGAGATACAGGGGCTGCCGGAGGACAGGCCCGTCTGGCTGCTGGGCTGGCGGAATCGCTTTGTGACCGCCCTGACAGCCCAGCCCTTTGGCCTGGATCCCGAGGCGCACCGCCTGGAGTTGTCGGGACAGCGCCTTGCGGGCGATGACCTCAGCCTGGCCCTGGTCCGGGAGGTGGCTGGCCGCCCCCTGGGCCTGATCGCCACCGCCAACCCCGCGGCCCTCCCGGGCCTGGCGCGTAAGCTGCCCCATTACGGCAAGTATGGTTACCTCGCCTTCACCGGAGACGAGCCCAGCAACCGCCTCAAGGGCCAGTGGCCGGCGGGGGAGTCCCGGCTTCAGGTCTGGTTTACGACGGATAGGCCGGTCCTGGCCCCGGTCGCGGCACCCGCCCTCGCTACGGGGGCGGCGGGGGAGCAAGCAGCGGTAAGGGTCTCTGGCACGCCATCCGCGCCAGTATCCGGGACGGCATCGGCACCGATACCGGAAGACGCCCCCTTATCTCCAACCCCGGCCGGGGAGTGATTGCAGCCGGGGCCTAATGTCCCGCCTTCTCGTGGGCGATGGGCTTGTCGGAGAAGAGGTAGTCGCGCAATTCGTGATCGAAGGCCGGGTCCCGACGCCTGATCCACTCCAGCACCATGGCGGCGTGTTCCTTTTCCTCGTCGCGGTTGTGGGCCAGAACGGCTTTGAGCTCGCTGTCCTGGCAGGCATCCACGCGCTGGTTGTACCAATCAACGGCCTCCAACTCCTCCATCAGGGAGAGGATGGCCCGATGCATGTCGCGCGTGGTGTCGGAGAGTTCCGCGACGGGTTCATGATAGCCTTCGTTCGCCATGGGTTTGACTCCAGTCAAGCGGTAATGGGGTAAGGAGTTGATCGCGATTCACCGGACCTAGGGCCGGTGACTGTTTGTAAACATGGGTGGGGTCGGGCCGACGCGCAAGCCCTTTTCCGCGGAAGGGTGCCGTCGGACGGCTGATGACGCGGATCCGCGGCCCAAGAACCGGAAGGCGGGGTTTGGCTTTCCGCTCATACGGGTGGTCGCCCCGCCATAGCCAAGGTCCTGGCAATACTCGGGCGCCCAATGGCCCGTTCAAGGATCGGACCATGGGACGCCCTGATCGCCACGAAGGGCATGGCAGCCGATACCCCGCCCCCAGCCACTGACCCATCATCCCGCGCCACCGTCGGGTGCGACGGGCTCAGGTCCCGCGCCGACGCCTGCCAATGCGCCCAGTCCACTGCATTGACCCAGGCCACCCCGGCCAGCTCCAGCCGTATCCGTATCGCATCGGCCGCCTGACGCACCTGACAGCCCTTGACCTCCGGCTTGCGCCCGAGCGCCGCCAGATAGGCATCCACCTCGGCGGCAGACTGATCCGCCAGTTTGCGCCCTGGATGGGCCGCGACGTATGCCTCGGCCCGTAGCACAAGCCACCGGTCGAAGGGTGGCTTAGCACCTGATTTAAAAACCTTTCCAGCGTACCGAGCCCAGAAGGCGCGGACCTTTTCCTCATGGGTTGACGGGGTGTCGGGCATGGCGTATTCTCGGGCGCTTTGTACAGGGGTCCGGGCGGGGGCCGCCGGGGGACCCGCAGACACTGTGACAGTTTAGGGACTTCACGGAATCTGTCTAGTCTTGTTCACGTAGATGTCTACGTGAACAAGACTAGACAGATCTGTAAAGTAACAGTTATGCCTGGCAAGGAAGGAGGTTGCGTGCTCCAGAATTTGCGTGAGAACGGCCTTTCTGTCTGTGCTTGTTTCGCATAGCATCCAGAGGTCGCATAGTCCGCCCAAGGCCATGACCTCATCGAACCACTTGCGACCATGATTTGCTTCACGTTCAAAAATCAAATCAATGTCGCGCCGGAGTTTTCGGGGCAGCGCACTTTTTGCCCTGGATGTGGCGGTGAACTGGTTGCTTGTTGCGGTCAAATCGTTGCGTGGCATTGGCGGCACCTTTCAGGGGTTGATTGCGATCCTTGGGCTGAGAGCCCATCGGCTTGGCATATTCGCTGGCAGCAATACCTCAAGGACCTTGGTGCATCCCTTGAAGTTTTCATGAACAAAAACGGGGAAACACATCGAGCCGATGCTGTGATGCCATACGGCACAGTCGTTGAGCTTCAATGCTCTGGAATATCCGTTGATGAAATTCAGATCAGAGAGGCTTTTTACGGACGCATGATCTGGGTCTTTGATGCGCGCGACCCATACGAGCAAAATCGCATAGACCTCAGAGACCGCGGAAAATACCACACGTTTCGATGGAAGCACCCGAGAAAATCGGTGGCATATACAACCGCGCCCAGGCGCCTCGACTTCGGAGGAGGCACTGTTCTTGACCTTGAATGGATGTCTAAAGAAACACCATGCGGAGGAAAGGGCATCCTGAAATACGTTCCAGAGTTGGCGCAGAGCCATGCATAACAAGCGGCTCAAAAGCGAGGCGCGCGTCGGTATCGTGCTCAATCTCTTGCTTCATAGTGGCGTGCCCGCTTTAGCCTTGTCGTTAGACAAGGAGTCCATGTGCTACTCGTAACCTTCGATTCAAATGTCTGGCGACCTGTCGGCGATCCTGCAAGATTCCCGAACGATCCTATGCACGCCTCATTCATAAAAATCCATGGGGCGCTTCACAGCGGTCAAATCGAGGGGCGCTTATCGGAGACTGTCTTTACGCTAGAAGGCATCGCCAGAGCGGATCGAAAGAACCTGCTTAGTGGCTACAAGCCGAAAATTGGCATCACAGAAGCAGTGCTCCCTGACGGTAGGATTCATCTCGGATGCAGCATAGGCCCCGATCTGACGGCACATCCCGGAAACAATAGCTATCTCAGTTCGCATCTGAATGATGCGTTGACTCTTGGATTTAAGCTAATGCACTGCCATAGAGTTGCTGGATTCATCAACCCAGACATCAAAGCTGAGTGGTACGCCCAAACCCCGATACCCACTACTGACGTTGCAAACAAATTCGGGGAGGTTGGGCGAAAGATTGAAGCCGCTGGAGCTGGTATCGCATGGGTAAAATCCATTGGTACAGCCAACGCTCAGTCCGCAGAGCATTGGTCGCAAGGGCTAGCGAATGCTCCTTCGACTGAAGACAACACAATTGCCTCGGCTGTCGCAGAGTGGGCGGATGGCGACATGGTCTCGGCTCACGTTGCTTATCAAAACCACTATATATGCACAAGAGATACCGCGAAGGCTGCCGGCTCCAACTCTGTGTTCTCCCCGTCCAATCGCGTCTGGCTTGAGAGAGATTACGGAGTCAAGTTCGTTTCACCCGTGGAGCTTGAAAACCTTGTCTAACCCGGCAGTCCACACGGACGCTGCGCGATAAAGCCGCGCAGCGCCGGTGACTTCTACGTTGGGCGTCGCAATGAACTCCCCAATACGCGGCAGGCGCTATGAGACACAGTGAAAGGCACAAAACACACCGAACAGGATGGCTTCGTGCCGCTGTTCTTGGCGCGAACGACGGCATCGTTTCTACCGCCAGCCTTATCTTGGGCGTCACAACAGCAGGCGCGGGCACTCAGGGTATCCTGATTGCGGGAGTTGCCGGCCTTGTCGCCGGCGCCATGTCAATGGCCGCGGGGGAATATGTCTCGGTCAGTTCACAAGCCGATACCGAACGCGCGGATCTGGCTCGGGAGAGCCAGGAGTTGGCTGAGAATCCCGAACAGGAACACGCGGAACTGGCGGCCATTTACGTGGAGCGCGGCCTGGATGAGGCGCTGGCCTCGAACGTTGCCACCCAATTAATGCAGCATGACGCACTTGCCGCACATGGGCGAGATGAACTGGGTATATCCGACACCTTGGCCGCACAACCCGTGCAAGCCGCATTCGCCTCGGCGGGTACCTTTGCCGTGGGCGCGGCCCTGCCGCTGATGATGGTCCTCTTGCTTCCGGATTCCGCGCTGATGGTGGGTGTAGCAGGTAGCTCACTCTTCTTCCTCGCGCTGTTGGGCTACCTGGCCGCACGCACAGGGGGCGCCCCCGTGATTGCGTCTGTCGCACGCGTCACTTTCTGGGGGGCGTTGGCGATGGCATTGACTGCTGGAGTGGGCGCCCTGTTTGGGGTAGCCGCCTGAGATTCATGGTGTCAAGGAACGGGACACCAAACCCTTCGCGCGCCACCCACTTCCGGGAGAAGGCAACTGCCAGCAGCTATACCATCTCTCATTAGTTGGTTGGTTCACATTTCGAGGCCTCTCATGAAAGTACTTGTCACCGGCAGCGCCGGCTTTATCGGCTCCGCCCTCTCCCTGCGTCTGCTCGCCCGTGGCGACCAGGTCATCGGCATCGACAACCTTAACGACTATTACGACGTAGGCCTCAAGCAAGCGCGCCTGGCCCGCACCCTGGACCACCCGGGCTACACCGACCTGCGCCTGGATATCCAGGACCGCGCGGCCATGAGCGCGGCCTTTGCCCAGCACCAGCCCCAGCGGGTAGTGAATCTCGCCGCCCAGGCCGGGGTACGCTATTCCATCGAGAACCCCATGTCCTACGTGGACACCAACCTCACCGGCTTCGCCAACATTCTGGAGGGCTGCCGCCATTACGGGGTCGAGCACCTGGTCTTCGCCTCCAGCAGTTCGGTCTATGGCGCCAATACCGCCATGCCCTTTTCCGTCCACCACAACGTGGACCACCCCCTGAGCCTCTATGCCGCCAGCAAGAAGGCCAACGAACTCATGGCCCACACCTACAGCCACCTCTACCGGCTACCGGCTACCGGCCTGCGCTTCTTCACCGTCTATGGCCCCTGGGGCCGGCCGGACATGGCCCTGTTCAAGTTCACCCGCGCCATCCTGGCCGGCGAGCCCATCGAGGTCTTCAATTACGGCCATCATCGCCGCGACTTTACCTACGTCGATGACATCGTCGAGGGGGTAATCCGGGTCCTCGACCGCCCCACCGCCCCCAATCCCGACTGGGATGGCGCCACCCCCGACCCCGCCACCAGCGCCGCGCCCTACCGCATCTATAACATCGGCAACCAGCACCCGGTGGAGCTGCTGCGCTACATCGAGGTGCTGGAGGACTGCCTGGGCAAAAAGGCCGAAAAGATCCTGCTGCCCCTGCAACCTGGCGACGTCCCCGACACCTACGCCGAGGTCTCCGACCTGGTGCGGGACACGGGCTATAAGCCGGACACCGCAGTGGAGACGGGTATAGCGCGCTTCGTGGACTGGTATCGGGGCTATTACGGGGTCTAAAAGGGGGCCGGCTGGCCTTTGTCGCCGCCGGCCAGGGCGAAGACCGCTTCGAGACGCTCCAACAGGCCGCGCAACTCGCCAGTCATGAGGATGAACTCAGCGTCGAGGCGGGCAGCCTCGTCCTCCAGCCCCGGGGCCATGCCCTCCTCGATCAACTCGTCGGCGAAGCGCAGACGCTTGAGGGACAGGTCTTCCTGGAGGACGAAGGCGAGGTTTTCGCGCCAGTCGAGGGCGAGCTTGGTGACCTGCTTGCCGGAGCGCAGATGGGTGGAAATTTCCTCGCAGGCCAGATCATGACCCCGGCAGCGCACCAGGGCGCGCTCGTCCTGGGCGTCGCGCAGCTCGCACTCGTCCCCCAGCTCCAGGCCCGTGGGCAACTCGCCCGCGGTGACCCAGCGGGTCATGAGCAACTCGGGTGGCTGGGAGGGACGGGGGGGATGCACGGGCAGGGAGCCCAGGGTCTCGCGCAACAGATCGACCACCTCCTCGGCGGCCTTGGCGCTGGCGGCGTCCACCAGCAGCCAGCCGGACTGGCGGTCCAGATAGGCGCAGACCCGGCGCGAACGGGTGAAGGCGCGGGGCAGGAGATCCAGCATGACCTCATCGCGCAACTGACGGCGCTCCTTGCGGCCGACGGTGCGCGCCTCGCGATCCTCCATCTCGGCGATCTTTTCGTCCAGACTCTCGGCCACCACCGAGGCGGGCAGCAGCCGCTCCTGGCGGCGGGCGCAGACCAGGAGGCAGTCGCCCGCCAGGTGGGACAGGGCGGTGGCACCGTCGCCCAAGGGCGGGGCCCAGCCCAGGGTCGCCGTCTCCAGGGGACCACAGGGGCGGAAGCGTCGCTTTGCGAGCTGCTCCTCGATCCGGTCCGCGTCAATAGAGGCTGGATCATCCAGCTTGAATAATCGGACATTCTTGAACACGGCGCTTACTCCCCGGCAAAGGGACCGGATTATCCGCGCCTCGGCGCTACTTGCAAGCCCGGGGAGGATTCAGGTGTTGAATCCAGACCCCATCGCCTCCTCTTGCGGCATCTTGCAGCGCTCAAACTCGGCGATGACCTGGGCGCCGAGCAGGAGGATGAGGGCGGCGACCTCGAAGGTAAGAAGGAGGACGACGGCGCCGGCGAAGGAGCCGTAAATAAGATTCACCAGGGAGAGGGTCTTGAAGTACCAGACCAGAAGGTAGCGGCTGATCTCCCACAGCACGGCGGCGACCAGCCCTCCCACGAGGGCGTGGCGGATGGCGATACCGCCTAGGGGCATGACCAGATAGAGGGCCATGAAGAGCAGCACCAGGCCGGCCTGGCCGAGGAGATAGAGTAGCGGGGCGGACAGTCCATCCAAACCCCATGCCCGGCCAAAGAACTGCCATTGGGTGTGGGACAGGGCCTCCATAGCGCCGCTGGTCAGGGTGATGAAGAGCAGGCCGGCCCCGATCAGGGCAATGAAGAGGAAGGGGATCAGGGCCGACACCATGAAGTGGCGGCGATGGATGGCCACCCGGTGGAAGAAGATCACCGACATGGCATTCTCCAGCAGGGTGAAGGCCATGGTGGCAAAGAAGATGAGGAAGACAGAGCCGAGCCAGCCGATCAGATGACGATTGACGAGAAACTGCCCTAAATGTTCGGTCATGGTGTCCGCCATGCCAGGCATGAAGAGGGCCAACTCGTTGCGCACCGCCTCCAGCAACTGGGCCTCTGGCACCAGATTCGAGAGCCCCACCAGCAATAGCAGGAAGAGGGGAATAATGGATAGGAGCATGTAATAGGCGACGGCGCCGGACAGGAGCATGCCCTGATTGCGCCTGAAGCCCCGGAGGACCCGCAGGGCAAAGACCAGCGGCCCGCAGGGCGAGGCTGCTAGCGCGTCGTCAGTCCCGCCCCCCCCCATCGGGCTCTCCCCACGGGGGTCCTCCCCTCTTGGAAGGGACGACTTCATCTGGGCATGGCCACCGGCAGGCGGCGACTACCCCAGTCGCCGGGCCGGGCCTCGAAGACGCCGGCGCACGGGGTGCCGCAGGCGGCGCAGCGACCCTGGGCGTCCAGGCCCCAGGCGCCCAATTCATACCAGTCCCGCTCAATGAGCAAGGCCCCGCAGCCCTGGCACCAGGTGCTCTCGCCCCGGCGGTCGTGGACGTTGCCGATATAGGCGTGATGCACCCCGTTGCGCTTGGCGATCTCGCGGGCGCGGGTCAGGGTCGCCATGGGCGTCGGCGGCACATCCAGCATCTTCCAGTCCGGATGGAAGGCGGTGAAGTGCATGGGGACATCCGGCCCCAGATGCTCCACGACCCAGGTCGTCATGGCCTCGATTTCGGCTTGCGAGTCATTGTGACCCGGGATCAGCAGGGTAGTCAGTTCCACCCAGACCGAGGTCTCGTGGCGCAGGTACTCCAGGGTCTCCAGCACGGGTTGCAAATGACCGCCACAGAGGTGGTGATAGAAGTCATCGGTGAAGGCCTTGAGATCGACGTTGGCGGCGTTCATGGCGGAGAAGAAATCCTCGCGGGCACCCGGATTGATGTAACCGGCGGTGACGGCGACATTGCGGATACCCCGGGCCCGACAGGCCAGGGCCGTATCCCGGGCGTATTCGAGAAAAATGACGGGGTCGTTGTAGGTATAGGCAACACTCCGGCAGCCGAGTTCGGCGGCACGGCGGGCGATGGCCTCGGGGGAGGCGCTCACGGCCAGGGTATCGACCTCGCGGGATTTGCTCATATCCCAATTCTGACAGAACTTGCAGGTCAGGTTACAGCCGGCGGTGCCAAAGGACAGCACCGGGGTCCCGGGCAGGAAGTGATTGAGGGGCTTCTTTTCGATGGGGTCAACGCAAAAACCGCTGGAGCGCCCGTAACTGGTGAGCACCACCTCGCCACCCTGGCAGGCCCGCACGAAGCAGAGCCCGGCCTGGCCCTCCTTGATGTGGCAGTTACGGGGGCAGACATCGCATTGCACCCGACCATCCTCCAGGCGATGCCAGTAACGGGTGGGGTGGTTGGTGAGGGGAAGGGTCACGTCATTCACCTCGCGGTTGCCCTGCCAGCGGGCTTGCGGGCAGGGGGGTTGTTTTCGACCTAAAATAAGCATAGACGGATCACGGGCGGATCCCATCACTTCGAGGTACAAAACGGTGAGCGCTTTACGTCATCCCAATGTGGCCGGGCTCTTCTACCCGGCGGATGCGCGGACCCTGGAGGCAGAGGTGCGCGCCTTTGTGCGGGCGGGCCAGGCCCATGCCGGGGCGGTCTCAGCCCCCATGCCCAAGGCCCTGATCGCCCCCCACGCGGGTTATATCTATTCGGGTCCCGTGGCGGGCAGCGCCTATGCCCAGCTCCTGGCGGGGGCGGCGGGCATTCGCCGGGTGGTGCTGCTCGGCCCCTCCCATCGCCTGGCCTTCCATGGCCTGGCCTACAGCCAGGCACGGACCTTTCTCACCCCCCTGGGCCAGGTACCGGTGGACCTGGCGGCTTACCAGGCCCTGGCGGACCTGCCTCAGGCCCGGCCCTACGAGGCCCCCTTCCAGGGCGAGCACTGCCTGGAGGTACAACTACCCTTCCTGCAAATGATCCTGGACGACTTCAGTCTGGTGCCTTTCCTAGTGGGCGAGGCCACGACGACGGAGGTCGCCGAGGTTCTGGAGCGCCTCTGGGGCGGCGACGAGACCCTGATCGTCGTCAGTTCGGACCTGAGCCACTACCTGGACTATGCCAGCGCCAGACGCCTGGACCAGGCCACCGGCCGGGCCATCGCCGACCTGGACCCCGCGGCCATCGGCGACGACCAGGCCTGCGGCCGCAATCCGGTCAGGGGGCTGCTGCGGGCGGCGCGGCATCACGGCCTCCAGGGCCGCATCCTCGACCTGCGCAACTCCGGCGACACCGCCGGTTCCCGCGACCGGGTGGTCGGCTATGGCGCCTTTGCCTTCGCCCCGGGAGGCTTCCATGAAGATCCAGCCCCTTGAACCGCTGCTGCATGCGGAGCAGCGCCAGGCCCTGTTGGCGGTGGCGCGACGCTCCATCGCTTTGGGCCTGGAGGAGGGCCGGCCCCTGCGCGTCAATCTGGAAGATTACGCCGCCGAGTTGCGCGCCCAGCGCACGGCCTTCGTCACCCTGCAGGAGTTTGGCCAATTGCGGGGCTGCATCGGCCACCTGGAGGCCCGGCAGCCGCTGGTCAAGGACGTGGCCGAAAACGCCTTCGCCGCCGCCTTTCGCGATCCCCGCTTCCCGCCGGTGACGGCCAGGGAACTGGAACGGCTGCACATCGAGATCTCGGTGTTGACGCCCGCGACCCCGCTGAGCTTCGGTTCCGAGCAGGAACTGGTCGCCATGATCGAGCCGGGCCGGGATGGCCTCATTCTCGAGGAGGGGCTCGCCCGCGGGACCTTCCTGCCCTCCGTCTGGGAGTCCCTGCCCAAACCGGTGGACTTTCTCCGACAATTGAAGCGCAAGGCGGGATTGCCGGAGAATTATTGGTCGGACCGGCTCAGAATCAGCCGTTACCGGACCGAGTCCTTTGGCGAGATAAATCTATCCTCCTGATTTTGTAGTATAAATCCAAATATGCCCGCCCCAACGGCCTCCCCGCCGAGAGCCGCTGGGGCGGGCCTGGTTCACACCCGGATGCCCAGCAGGCTGGGCCTGGGCCAGGACCTGGGGCTAGGAGGCCTTGGCCGAGGCGCCGGCCAGGGATTCACGGGCCTTGGGAGCCGGCTTGGGGGCCGCCGGGGTGACCGGCTTGCTGTTGGGCTGGCTGAGCGAGGGTTTGGCCGGCTTGGCCTCTAAGTTGCCCGCCGCAGCCTCTTTTTCGGCGTCCTCCTCCGGCGGCGGGCCCGCCATCCAGTCCTTGGCCTCCGCCTCGGACACGCTGTCCTTGGCCGGAGCCGCGTCCGCCGAAGCGGCGCGGTAGAGCCGCAGCCCGGCACCGGGACCATCGAGGGCCGCCAACACCGGCTGGTCCTGGCCGTAAAAATCCGCGCGGAAGTGAACCTGGCCCTTGTCGTCGGCCTCCGCCGTCCAGTAGGAGAGGATGACGGGCAGGGGCTGCTTGAGGCGCACCGAAGAGGGGCGCTTGGACTCAAACACGGACGCGAACTTCTCCTTGTTCCACTTAGGATCGTTGAGCAGCAACTCCGCCAGTTCGATGGGCTTATCCACCCGTACACATCCCGAACTCAGGGTCCGGTTGGCCCGCTGAAAGAGCTGGCGATCGGAAGTGTCGTGGAGATAGACGGAGTGCTGATTGGGAAACATGAATTTGACCTGGCCCAGGGCGTTCTTGGGACCCGGGGGCTGACGGAAGGTGTAGGGCAGGTTATTGGGGGAGACATTCCAGTCTACCGCCTCCGGCTCCACCTTGTTGCCGCGGCGATCGATGATCTCCAACCCTTTCTTGCGCACCGCGTTAGGGTTCTGACGAGCCTTGGGGACCACATCCTCCTTGAGGATGGTGGGCGGAACCGTCCAGGTCGGATTGAATTCGAGGTACTCAATGCGATCGCGGAAGATAGGGGTGGGTCGCTCGGGGCGTCCCACGATCGCCTTGGACCGCCAGACATCCTGGCCCTCCCGATGGAGTTCGACTCGCTGGGCGGCGATATCCACCAGCAGGTAGTCCTTGGGCAGCTTGTCGTTGACCCAGCGCATCCGTTCCAGGTTGACCCGAATCTGGGCTACCCGCTCCTCGGCACTGACGTTCATGGCGGCGAAAGTCGCCTTGCCGATGCGCCCGTCGACCTCCAAACTGTGACGCTCCTGGAAGTGCCGGACCGCCTTTTCCAATTCGGGCCCGTAAAAATTACCACTGCCGGAGACCGGGCCCCGATAGTCACCGGTGATCCGCAACCGCTCACGGACGATGGGAACGCGCGCGTCATGCATGCCGGGCTCCAGCTTGGGGCCCGCGGGAATGTTAGGCCAGCCGCCGGCGGCGGCGTAGGCGCGATAGCGCACCAGGCCCTCCTTGAGTTGGGTATAGAAACTGGGCTCCTGGCGCAGAGCGTTAACGGTGGCCTTGAGATTGGGCGCGGCGAGGGCGCGTCCAAGATCGGCGGCCAGGGCTTCGCCCTTGGGTCCATCATCGTGGTTCCAGTTCTTATCGATGGCCCGGGGATCGACCTTGCCATAGCGAGAGTGGTGGAGCAGGCGCAGCAGGCCATCGCTCAGCAGAATCTCGGCATCGACGCGCTCTTGGCCCTTGAGGGCCGAGGGGTCACCGCCCGGGAGCAGCTTGTCCAATTCCGGGATGTGGAAGTCGGCCGGGCGCAGACCGAAATCGCGGCTATGCTCCGCGAGAGCCTTGAAGTCCGATACCTGACCAGGATTGACCCAGGCAAAGGCGTAATCGCGGGCGGCGTAGACCTGGTTGAGCAGCTTGGGCGAGGCCAGGCGGACATCGACCAGGACCGGCTTGGATTGTTCCTGGAGAGCGGCGAGCCGCTGTTGCAGCAGGTCGCCAGCCAGGGCCAGCGCGGGCAGCAGGAGGAAAACCAGGGCCAGGACCAGAACCAGCCGCCGCCGTGTCTGACCCAGACCTGTTACCGCCGCCGATTCAAAATGATTCCAGTACCACATTGGTTGTCTTCTCCAGCAAGCCAAGCTGCCATGGGGACAATAAATTTTTTGACCCCGGGTCATTTTAATCGTTCCGGGGACCAGATGTGATGTTGCGTGATAGAGACAAACCCGGACCCGGTCAGGCCGGAAAAACCCCCGTGGATAGATAGCGATCACCCCGATCGCAGATGATGGCGACGATGACAGCTCCCGAGACCTCTCGCGAGAGGGTCAGGGCGGCGGCCACGGAGCCGCCCGAGGAGATACCGCAGAAGATGCCCTCCCGCTCCGCCAAGGCGCGGGTCGTATCCTCCGCCTCCTCCTGGGTAACATCCAGGATGCAATCCACTCGGCCGGGCTCGTAAATCCTGGGCAAGTAGGCCTCGGGCCAGCGGCGAATCCCGGGGATCTTGGCACCCTCCTTGGGTTGCACGCCGATGATCTGGATGGCTGGGTTTCGCTCCTTGAGGTAGCGACTGGTCCCCATGATGGTGCCGGTGGTGCCCATGGCGCTTACGAAGTGGGTAACGGCACCCTGGGTATCGCGCCAGATCTCGGGGCCCGTGGTTTCGTAGTGGGCGCGGGGGTTATCGGGGTTGGCGAATTGGTCGAGGATACGGCCCTCGCCCCGCGATTCCAGGGCCCGGGCCAGGTCGATGGCCGCCTCCATGCTCCCTTCGGCGGGGGTCAGGCGAATATCGGCCCCATAGCTGCGCATCAGGGCGCGGCGCTCCAGGCTCATGTTCTCCGGCATGATCAAGATCATGCGGTAGCCCTTGATGGCCGCCACCATCGCCAGGGCAATGCCGGTGTTGCCGCTGGTGGCCTCGATCAGGGTATCACCCGGACGGATGTCCCCCCGCTCCTCGGCGCCCCGGATCATGGACAGGGCCGGGCGATCCTTGACGGAGCCTGCCGGGTTATTGCCTTCCAGCTTGGCCAGGATGCGGTTGTCGGTATCACCCGGCAATCGTTGCAGCCGCGCCAGGGGGGTGTTGCCGACGAAGTCCTCGATGGTCGGATAGCTCATGGGCTGGATCTCGCCGCATGCCGGCGGCCTCGCTGCGATGAGATGAAAGATATAGCCTTTCTAGACGGGCAGCCAGGGGCTGGGGCTGTCCGCTTCGGCCAGGGTGAGGCGATCCGCAAGGCTGGCATCCACGGCCAGCAGGGCCTGGCGCGCCAGTTCCGGGCGATTGTTTTTATCACTCAGGTGGGCCAGGAGCAGGCTGCTCAGCCTGCGGCACGGCATTGAGGAGACCAATTCCGCCGCCTGGTGGTTGCCCAGGTGCCCGAAGTCGCCCGCCACACGCGCCCTCAGGAAGGGGGGATAGGGGCCGCGCCGGAGCATCTCGCTGTCATGATTGCATTCGAGCATGAGGGCATCGCACTCGCGGAGGCGGTCACGAATATGGGGGGTCACGCACCCGCTGTCGGTCAGCAACCCCAGGCGCCGGCCGCCGCTTTCGAGGACGAAATGGCAGGGCTCGCGGGCGTCGTGGGGGATGGGAAAGGGCTCCACCCGGATACCCGCGACCTGGAAGCCGGGGCCCAGCCCAGAGATGAGATGGAGTTGCTCCACCGCGGATGCCGATTGCCGGCCCCAGGTCCCGGGCGTAGCCCAGACCGGGATGCCGTGCCGGCGTGCCAGGGCGGCGACGCCCCGGATGTGATCACTATGCTCATGGGTCACCAGGATAGCACTCAGGTCCCCAGGGGCCACGCCCAGCAAGGCCAACCGTCGTTCGGTCTCCCGGACGGCGAAGCCGCAATCCACCAGCAGCCGGACACCCCCGGCCTCCACCAGGAGGGCATTACCCCGGCTGCCACTGCCCAGGCTGGCGAAGCGCATGCCCACCTCCCCGGAAGTCACGGTCACCGGGGTCAGCGCATCTGATCCTTGACGAGGGCCAGGATGTTCTGGGCCGTGGTCGAATTGTCGCGATTGCCGGCCTTGTCGAGCACCTGGACCCGAGTCTGCTTGCCATTAGCGATGAGCCGGACCTGATACTGGGTCACGGTATCCACCTTGTCATCCCGCCAGAAGGCCATCTTGGAGAGGAAGCCCTTCTTGTGTGCTTCCTTGGAGGAGTCGTCGTACCGGACGTAATAGACGCCTTGGCTCATGTCCCGATCCTCGACGGCGAAACCGCTACGATCCAGGGCGACGCCCACCAGGCGCCAGGCGTTACGCAACTCATCATCAATGATCAGGACGTTGCCCCCCTCCTCCAGGCGCGAGCCCGCGGTAGCGGCGGAACCGGAGGCGGCGGCACTGCTGCTGCCCCCCTCGCTGACGATCTGTTTGGCACGATCACGGGTGACACCAAGATACATCATGATGGAACGCAACATGGCGGCCTCTTTGTCCGGATCCGAGGGCGTCGCCTCCCACATGGTGTTGGAGTCCTCGGCGACCGTGTTACGCATCAGGCGCTCCTCCATGCCGCGATGGGTCAGGAAGATATCCGTGGTGCCGGGCTTGGGGCCCGGCTCGAGACGCAAGCGGTATTGGTCGCGGGTGCCGGTGGAATGGACGCTATCCAGCACCTTGCGCATCATGTCGGAGATGGCATTGCTCTTGATCTCGGCGCGATTTTCGATCCAGTCGGTGACCATGACGCCCGTGGTCGGGTTCTTCTCCGCCAGCAGAATGCCCCGTTCCCGCCAGAAGCTCTCCAGTCGCGGCCAGAGGGCCTGGGGCTTGGCGTTGATTTCGATCCAGCGCCGGTCACCCTCGCGGTGGTAGGTCACGTCCTTGACATCGGGCAGCACCTCGCCCGTCTTGGCGATCTGACCCTTCTGCTTGCGCTCGCCCGCATACTCCGAATAGGTGGCGGAGCCCCCCGCGTCGGGCACGTCCATGGCGTCATCGAACTTGCCGGAAACCAGGTCCGGCGGCAGTTCCAGGTTCTCGCCCGCCTCGCGCTGCTGCTTGTAAGCCAGGGTATGATCCGGTAGATACTCATCCACGCTGAAACTGCTGCAGGCCGTGACGAACGGCAGGATCGGCAGGAAGGTGGCGAGGGCTTTACTGATGTGCATGGGCATGAAGGGGGCTGCTCAGGTTTACTGGATGAGGGACGCCGGGTCCTGGGGCGAATCAGTCGATGCCGGCCTGGTGCATGGCGGCACGCACCGTGGGTCGCGCCGCTTCGGTCAGCCAGGTCAGGGGGAGGCGAATACCGGTGGGGCTCAAACCCATCTCCGCCACGGCCCACTTGACCGGGATCGGATTAGACTCCACGAACAACTTGCGGTGCAGGCCATCCAGTCGGGCATTGATGGCGCGCGCCTCGTCGGCGTCCCCGGCAAGGGCCGCGGCGCATAGGGCATGCATCAGACGCGGCGCCACGTTGGCGGTCACCGAGATGACGCCATTGCCGCCCTGGAGCATGAAGTCGCAGGCCGTGGCGTCGTCACCGCTGAAGAGGGCAAAGCCAGGCCGGCACTGGGACCTCAATTGCGCCACCCGGCTCAGATCGCCGGTCGCCTCCTTGATACCGATAATATTGGGCACCAGGGACAGACGCGCCGCCGTCGCCGGTTGCATATCGCAGGCGGTGCGGCCTGGCACGTTATAGAGAATCTGCGGGATGTCCACGGCCTCGGCCACAGCCTTGTGGTGGAGATACAGGCCTTCCTGGGTCGGTTTGTTGTAGTAAGGCGTCACCAGCAGGGCCGCATCGGCGCCCGCCTCCTGGGCGCAGCGGGTCAGGCGGATGGCCTCGGTGGTGGAGTTGGCGCCGGTCCCGGCGATGACGGGGACGCGCCCGGCGACATATTCCACCACCTGACGGATCACACGGCAGTGTTCTTCCTCATCCAGGGTAGCCGACTCGCCCGTGGTGCCGACAGCGACGATGGCATCCGTACCTTCCTCGATATGAAAGTCCACCAAGCGCCGCAAGGCCAGGTCGTCAAGGCGGCCATCCCCCTGCATGGGGGTGATGAGGGCAACGATACTACCGCGAAACATGGCCACTACTCCGAACCGCTGTGAAAAATTGAGGATATTATCCTGGCTATTCTGGCGAAAACAAGCCACTTGATTCTAACCGCTTAATTCGAGACCGGCGAAAGGGCGTGTTAAACTCTTTGTCAATAGGCCCTGGGAACTGGACGCAACACGCCATGCGGACCTGTCTCTGGACGCCAGCCGGCCCCCTACAAACCTCCAGCCTGCCCGATTGAATACCATGACCGCCCCAACCAAGAAGACCTATCTCGTCATTTCCGCCCTCGGCGAAGACCAGCCTGGCATCGTCAACCGCCTGTCCAAGGTTCTCCTGGACCAGGGCTGCAATATCGAGGATAGCCGCATGACGGTCCTCGGTGGCGAATTTGCCGTCATGCTCCTGGTCGAGGGCAAATGGAACACCCTGGCCAAATTGGAAATCGTCCTGCCGGAACTGGAGCGCCAGTTGGGCATGACTATCATCTTCAAGCGCACCAGCGAACGCGCCACCGGTAAGAACCTGCTGCCCTATGGCGTGGACGTGATCGCCATGGACCACCCGGGCATCGTCAACAATCTGGCGGAGTTCTTTGCCGAGCGCAACATTAATATCGAGGATATGTCCACCTCTTCCTATGCCGCCGCCCACACGGGGACGCCCATGTTCTCGGTGCGCATGACCGTGGGGGTTCCCGCCGACATCCATATCGCCGGGCTGCGGGAGGAATTCATGGACTATTGCGATGACCTCAACTTGGACGCGGTGCTGGAGCCGCTGAAAGGTTGATCGCCCTACCCGGAGGTTTCCACCGATGACCACGATCCTCGGCCAGCCCATTGGCGACCTGGAATTCAGCCTGACTGGCAACCGGCGGGCCCGCCTCGCGGACTTCCGCGGCCACCGCCTGGTGCTCTATTTCTACCCCAAGGCCAACACCCCGGGCTGCACCCAGGAGGGGCAGGATTTCCGCGATGCCTACGCTGACTTTACCGGCCTCGACACCCTCATTCTCGGCGCCTCCCGCGACGGCCTCAAGGCCCAGGAAAATTTTAAGGCCAAGCAGGGCTTCCCCTTCGACCTGGTCGCCGACAAGGACGAGACCCTGTGCCGTCTCTTTGACGTCATCAAGCTGAAAAAGCTCTACGGTCGCGAGTACCTGGGGGTCGAGCGCAGCACCTTTCTGATCGATGGCGAGGGCGTCCTGCGCCGCGAGTGGCGGAACGTCAAGGTTAAGGGTCATGTCCAGGCGGTCCTGGAGGCCATCCGTGAATTAACGCCTGGCCCCTGATCCAGCCAGCTCACACCCCTCAAGCCCCCGAAGCCACCATGATCAAGCGCGACCCCGCCAAGCCCCGACTCTTTGTCCTGGATACCAACGTGCTGATGCACGATCCCACGGCCCTCTACCGCTTTCAGGAGCATGACATCTACCTGCCCATGGTGGTCCTGGAAGAACTGGACCGGGGCAAGAAGGGCATGTCCGAGGTGGCCCGCAACGTACGGCAGGTCAGCCGCTTCCTCGACGGCCTGATGCGCGACGCCGACAAGGCCGAGATTGATGCCGGCCTGCCTATCCAGCCTCTGCGCGAAAACCTGGGCGGCCATGTATTGCCCGCTTCCGGTCGCCTCTTTTTCCAGACCGAGCAACTCGAGATCGGGACCCTCCTGGGCGGCGCCCTGCCTGGGAACAATCCGGATAACGCCATCCTCGGGGTCGTCCAGGCCCTGCAGCGGCGGCATCCTGACACCACCGTCATCCTGGTCTCGAAGGACATCAACCTGCGGATCAAGGCGGCGGTGCTCGGCATCCCGGCGGAGGACTACGCCAACGACCAGGTCCTGGAGGACGTGGACCTCCTCTACACCGGGGTCGTCGCCCTGGCGCCGGGGTTCTGGGATGCCCACGCCAAGGAACTGGATTCCTGGCGCGAGGAGGGTCGCGCCTTCTACCGGGTTCATGGCGCCGACGTGGCCGCCTGGTTCCCCAGCCAATGCCTTTACATAGAAGGTGAAACGGGCATCGAGGCCCTGGTCCGTGAGAAACCGGCCATCGACGAGGCCATTATCGAGGTCATCCAGGACTACCGGACCCAGCGCCACAATGTCTGGGGGATCACGGCCCGCAACCGGGAGCAGAACTTTGCCCTCAACATGCTGCTCGACCCGGATCTCGACTTTGTCACCCTGCTGGGCACCGCCGGCACCGGCAAAACCCTGCTGGCCCTGGCCGCCGGCCTGGCCCAGGTCCTCGACAAACCCGTGTACAAGGAGATCATCGTCACCCGGGTAACCATCCCGGTCGGCGAGGACATCGGCTTCCTGCCCGGCACCGAGGAGGAAAAGATGACCCCCTGGATGGGGGCCCTCATGGACAACCTAGAGGTCCTCTCCCAAGGCGCCAAGGGCGGCGAGACGGGAGATTGGGGCCGCACCGTCACCAACGACCTGGTACGTAACCGTATCCGCATCCAATCCCTGAACTTCATGCGCGGCCGCACCTTCCTCAATAAATACATCATCCTGGATGAGGCACAAAACCTGACGGCCAAGCAGATGAAGACCCTCATCACCCGCGCCGGCCCGGGTACCAAGATCGTCTGCCTGGGCAACATCGCCCAGATCGACACCCCCTACCTCACTGAGACCACCTCGGGCCTCACCTACGTGGTCGACCGCTTCAAGCCCTGGCCCCACGGCGGCCACATCACCCTCCGGCGCGGGGAACGCTCACGACTGGCGGATTTTGCCTCGGAAGAACTGTAACGGCCCCTGGACCACCAGGCCATTGGCCCAAGCGGGCGATGAGACGGCAGCAGGACCCGGCTTTCATAGCTCCAATGGACCGCAGAGGTCCACCCGCAAGATCGCGCTTGAGCGCCGCGCTATGCGTCTGAATAGTTAGACACTTCGATAAGATTCCCGTCTGGATCACGGAAATACACCGAGGTGATGGGCCCCATGGCGCCAGTACGCGCCACAGGACCCTCCAGAACCTCAACCTTGTTAGCTCGGAGATGCTCCAGCACCTGCTTTACAGGCACGGCAGTGACAAAGCAGAGATCAGCGGACCCTGGTGTAGACTGATTAGCTTTCGGCTCAAATTCCCTTCCGTATTGATGTAGATTGATCTTCTGCTCACCGAATGACAGAGCCTTTCTTCCAGCGCCAAACGTCATGACGCTCATGCCAAGCACCTGTGCATAAAAGGCGCAAGTTGCCTCGATGTCTCTGACCGTCAACACAAGGTGATCGATCCATTCTATCTTCATGCGCATGTTTGCTCCCCAGGGAACAGAGGCCGGCTCAGCGACAAGCCTCGCCGAGCGACCCATCAGCCCCCCAGAACCTTTCAGCCCTGCAGATGGTAGCCCTGGATGCGCGCCACCTCGGACCGGGAGCCCAGGATCACGGGCACACGCTGATGCAGCCCCTCCGGCTGGAGGTCGAGGATACGCTCGGGGCCCGTGATCGACAGGCCACCGGCCTGCTCGACGATCAGGGACATGGGATTGGCCTCGTAGAGCAGACGCAGCTTGCCGCCCTGGCCCTTAGCCTCCATCTTGCTGTCCAGGGGGTACATGAAGACGCCGCCCCGGGTCAGGATACGATGCACCTCGGCCACCATGGAGGCGATCCAGCGCATGTTGAAGTCCTCGCCGCGGATACCCTCGCGACCGGCCAGGCATTCATCCACATAGCGTCGCACCGGGGGCTCCCAGAAACGCATGTTGGAGACGTTGATGGCGAATTCGCGGGTCTCGGCGGGGATCTGGATGTTGGGATGGGTGAGGATGAATTCGCCGATGTTCTGGTCCAGGGTGAAGCCGTTGACGCCGTTGCCCGTAGTGAGCACCATCATGGTCGAGGGCCCATAGATGGCGTAGCCGGCAGCTACCTGGCGGGTACCTGGCTGGAGGAAGGCCTGCTTGCTGGGTTGATCGCCCTCGCCGGGACACCGCAAGATGGAGAAGATGGTGCCCACCGAGACATTAACATCAATGTTGGAGGAGCCATCCAGGGGATCGAAGGTCAGCAGGTACTTGCCGCGAGGATAGCGCGCCGGGATGGGATAGATATCGTCCATCTCCTCCGAGGCCATGGCCGCCAGGTGTCCCGCCCACTCGTTGGACTTGATGAAAACCTCATTGGAGAGGATATCCAGCTTCTTCTGGGCCTCGCCCTGAATATTCTCGCTCCCGGCGCTACCCAGGACCCCCACTAGGGCGCCGTGGTTGACCATGTTCGAGATGACCTTGCAGGCGGTGACGACATCGTTGAGCAGGGAGGTGAAATCCCCCGTGGCGCCCGCGACGCGACGCTGCTCTTCAATAATGAATTGGGTGATAGTGGTACCGTTGTGCATGCACTGCCTCCATTTATGGCCAGCCCCAGAGCGGGGTGCGGGATATATTAGCGAATATTGATATTCCGCACACTTCGATGATGGATACTCTGCTCGATTTCCTGACCTTCCGACAATTCCTGGCACCCTATGCCCTGACGCTCTTCTATTACCTGGGCGCCGATGCATTGGCGAATGGCTCGCGCCCTGGGAAAGGGGCAAAATAGCCCTAACGTGAAGCCCAGGGTCAAGCCCATGCCAACCGCCGCCCCAATATCAGCCTCGGACCTGGTCGACCCCTTCGGCCGGCGCATCACCTATCTGCGCCTGTCGGTGACCGACCGCTGCGACTTCCGCTGCGTCTATTGCATGGACCCGGATCAGCGCTTCGCCCGGCGGGATCTCGCCCTGAGCCCCGCCGAACTCCTGGCGGTGACCCGCGTCTTCGTCGGCCTGGGGGTGCGCAAGGTGCGCCTGACCGGCGGCGAGCCCCTGGTGCGGCCCGACCTGATCGAACTCCTGGACAGCATCCATGCCCTGCCCGGCCTGGCGGAGCTGGTCCTCACCACCAACGGCTCCCAACTCGCCACCCGCGCCCACGCCATTCGCGACGCAGGGGTGCGGCGCATCAACATCAGCCTGGACACCCTGAACCCCGAGCGCTTCCGCCAGTTGACCCGCAATGGCGATCTGGGCCGGGTGCTGGCCGGCATCGACGCCGCCCTCGCCGCCGGCTTCGACCGCATCAAACTCAACACCGTCATCCTCGGCGAGCGCAACGGGGACGAAATCCTGGACCTGGTGCGCTTCGCCCTCGCCAAAGGCATTAATATCAGCTTCATCGAGGAGATGCCCGTGGGCGAGGTCGCGAATCGCCCCACCCGCCGCTTTGCCAGCGAGCAGATCCGCGCCCGGATCGAGCCCCATTTCACCCTCATCCCCACCACCGAGACCACGGGCGGACCCGCCCGTTATTACCGCATCCCCGACAGTCCCACCCGCATCGGCTTTATCTCACCCCACAGCCACAACTTCTGCGCCGACTGCAATCGGGTCCGGGTCACCAGCGAAGGTCAATTGCTCCTCTGTCTGGGCAGCGAGGGATCGCTCGACCTGCGCGCCATCCTGCGCCAGCATCCCGGCGACGACGCGCGGTTGCGCCAGGCCATCGTGGACGCTCTGCGCATGAAGCCCGAGGGTCATGGCTTCGCGACGGGCATTCCCGCCCTCATGGGGCGCCCGATGAACCTTATCGGGGGGTGAAGGACCGACCGTCCGCGGGAAACCGCGGGAAATGCCCGTTGGCCGCCTGGACGCCCCGGCCTATAATTCCTTCATCAGTCTTTCTTGATATAGCGGGGAGCTTTCCATGCCTACGTACGATTATCGCTGCGACACCAATGGCCAAGTGGTCGAGGTAAGCCATCGCATGAGCGAGACCATCTCCCATTGGGGGGATCTCTGCGCGCGCGCCGGGGTCGAGCCCGGCGAGACGCCCGCCGATAGCCCGGTGCACCGCCTGGCCACCGGTGGCAACCTCATCTCCAAGACCAGCCTGGGCAGCGGCATGGCGCCGCCGTCCTGTGGTAGCGGTGGCTGCTGCCCCTCGGGGATGTGCGGCATGATGTAAGGTCGCGCCGGGGCCCCAGGAAGGTTCTGGCCCCCGGCGATTAGGGCCTTTATCGTCCTTGCAGCACTACGCCGACCTTAAGGGTTTCACCCACCCGGTCGATGGTAAGCATGACCTGAGTGCCGACCTTGTGACGTTCCAGCAGGTCGTTCAGCTTCCCCAGACTGTCCAGGGGTTGGTCGTTGACGGCCAGGATAATATCGCCCAAGGCAATACCCCCACCCCGCTCCGCCTTGGTGCCCCGCAAACCCGCCTGTTCCGCCGCCGAGCCGGGCTCCACCTGGAGCACCAGCACACCGGAAAGGCCAAGTTGGCTCAATATCCGGTCGCTGATGGCGTCATCGGCCTTGATACCCAGGGTTGGGCGCTGGAAATGGCCGTGGGCGATGAGTTCCGGCACGACCCGGTTGACCGTATCCACCGGCACGGCGAAGCCAATGCCGGCAAAGGCCCCCGATGGACTGAAGATGGCGGTATTGATACCGATCAGGCGCCCGGCGCTGTCCAGCAGGGGGCCACCGGAATTGCCAGGGTTGATGGCAGCGTCGGTCTGGATCAGGTGTTGGATCGACTGGCCCTTATCCCCCTGGATGGTACGGTCCAAAGCCGAGATGACGCCGGTGGTCAGGCTGTAATCCAGCCCGAAGGGATTACCGATGGCCAACACCTTCTGGCCAACACGCAGGTCCTGGCTGGTACCAATGGGCAGCGGCATCGGCCGCGAGGTGGGGACCCGGATGCGCAGCACGGCCAGGTCGTGCTCCGGGCTGGCGCCCACCAGGTCGGCGTCGTAAGTGCGCTGATCCCAGAGCCCCACCCGGGCCGAGCGGACTCCCTTGATGACATGGTAATTGGTGACGATGTGTCCCTGGTCGTCCCAGACAAAACCCGAACCCGTGCCACGGGGAATTTCGGTGATGTCCCGCGTCCAGATATCCAGCACCCGGGTGGTGGTGGTGATATAGACCACCGAGGGGGTAGAGGCCTCGAAGATAGCGATCGTCATCTGTTCGTCCCCCCCCAGGTCGCCGCGGGGAGCGATGGCGCGCGGGACGGCGCGAAAGCCGATCAGCACATCCTCGACCCAGGGCCGCAGCGCGAGGGCCAGAAGCAAAAAGATCGCAAACCAGAGCAGAAAGCGGGCAAGGGTAAAAGAGCGCATGGATCTATCCCCAATAGACGCTGAATTTGGAAAAGGGGATGGGAGTCGCCCCCCTCGTCAATCACCAGTCTCCGGGGTTGGCCGCGGCCAGGCGAACAGGATGGCCTGGACCAGGGTCGCTAGCGGAATGGCGAAAAAGACGCCCCAGAAGCCCCAGAGCCCACCGAAGACGAGAACCGCGACAATGATGGCCACGGGGTGCAAATTGACCACCTCGGAGAAGAGCAGGGGTACCAGGATGTTGCCATCCAGGGCCTGGATGATGAAATAAACCGTCGCCATCCAGGCGAATTCACTCGACCAGCCCCACTGGAACCAGCCGACCAGGAGGACCGGGACCGTCACCACCGCGGCGCCAATATAGGGCACGATAACCGAGAGGCCGACCAGCATCCCCAGCAACATGGCGTAATTAAGCCCGAAGACCTGGAAGCCAATATAGGTAGCGGCCCAGACGATCAGAATTTCCCAGAACTTGCCCCGCACGTAATTGGAGATCTGGCGGTCCACGTCGCGCCAGACATCCCCCGTGATGCGCCGGTGCTCCGGCATGTACCCCATGAACCAGGAGATGATCAGTTCCTTATCCTTCAGGAAGAAGAAGACCAGCAGGGGCACCAAGATCAGATAAACCAGAATGGTAATGATGCCCACCACCGAGGCCAGTGACCAGGACAGCACCCGCTGGCCGAAGTTGGTGATCTCGTAGCGGATAGAGCCGATGACCTGCTGCACCTGGTCCTGGGAGACCATCTCCGGATAGCGTTCCGGCAGCTCGCTCAGGGAGACGAGCCCGGTCGAGATCATCGAGGGCAGTTGCTGCACCAGGTCGGTCACCTGCCGTGACACCACCGGGATGACACCAAAGAGGACCGTGATCACGAAGACCATGAAGGCGATGTAAACCACCAGGACGGCCGCGAGGCGCGGCCAGCCGTGACGCTGAAAAAAAGCCACCAGGCCCTCCAGCAAGTAGGCGATGACGATACTGGCCAAGGCCGGGGCCAGCATGTAGCCCATGGACAGCACCACGGCGAACCCCACGATCAGGGCCGCCGCGAGCACGACGACCTGGGGATCGGAGAAATAGCGCCTGAACCAGTCGGTTATAACCTGCATGAATGAGTAGGAATCCTGACGTTCACTTCGTGTAGTCGTCCCGGTAAAGGCCGTAATGCCGGGCAAAAAGGGCCTCAAGCTCGTCGATGACATCCCGGGCCGGTCGGCCGTTGAGGACATGGGCGGCCATCAGGATCGAGGTTTCGTCGAGCATGCGTCGCCGATCCAGCATAGGGTAACTGAGGGACAAGCGTTTGATGGCCCCGACCACGGACTCCACCAGCGGCCTGGCGATGAGTTCGGGTTCCGCCAGAGCTGGCCTTTGGGCCAGGGCGCCGGCACCCCCGCCATTACCGGTGGCGCTCAAAAATTCGGCAAAACGCAGCAGAGTGGCACGGGATTCCTCATCCATGCCACGATAAAGCCGCGTCAGGTGGCGCTCGTCGCGTGGAGGCAGCGGTTGCGTCATCATCGGGCTTGGGTCATCCAGGGTGTTCCTCGCAATAGCCACGGGCGAATTCCAGCAGTTCCTCCATGACCCGCAGGCGGAACTTTTGTTTCTGGTGGACAAAGGAGAAGGGGCGTTCCAAGGGTGGATCCAGTTCCAGTGCCACCAGAGTGCCCAGGCGCAACTCCTTTTGGATCGTCGCCCGCGACACCACAGATACCCCCATGCCGGCTTCCACCGCCCCCTTGACCGCCTCCGGACTGCCCAATTCCATGGCGACCTTGAGGGCGCCCTCGCACTCCGGAAGCTGATCCAGATACTCGCCAATCACCCCCCGGGTGCCCGAACCCTCCTCCCGGCAGATGAAGGGGTACTCCAGCAGCCGGGCGAACTTGACCGAAACCTCCTTGGCCAGCGGGTGACCGGGCGGCACTATGCCCAGCAGATGATCGCGCTTGCAAACCTCCACCACCAAATTCTTGTTGGCAACCGAGGACTCCACCACGCCCAAGTCGATGGCATTACTCTCCACCAGGGAGACGATACCGTCACTGTTGGCCACCTTGAGATTGATCGTGACCTCGGGGTACTTCTCCTTGAAATCTCCCAGCAGGGTCGGGAGCATGTACTCGGCGATGGTGGTACTGGCGCCGATGGTGAGGGCCCCGCTAATCTCCCCGGTTAGATCCCGTATCGAATTTTCCATTTCGGCATAGATTTCGAAGATGCGATCGGCGAAACGCAACACCTGCTCACCCGCTGCGGTCAGGCTGATGCGGTTGTGGGTACGATCGAATAGCCGGGTGTTGAAGTGGTCCTCCAGTTGACGGATCTGGAAGGTCACCGCCGGCTGGGTCATATGCAGGGTTGTGGCGGCCTTGGTAAAGCTCAGGAGGCGCGCCACGGTGTGAAAAACTTGCAGTCGCCGATCCGCCATAGCCATCACCCGGCAAAGAGCAAATAAAAACTACTTATATCATGAAAGATTCGGATCTGGGAAGCTGGCCGGCCCAATCCCGACCCAAGGGAAAGACCCCAAGGCCAGATGAGGCCTGGCCCGCCTGAAAAGGCATTAGAGCCGCATCGGATCATCCTTCAAGCCGATGCCCATGAGAAAGCCTGAAACCTGAACGCCGCCTCATGGGCGGCGTTCCTCTCGGCTTTGATCAAGCCTTGAGCCAGCAGCGGTCAGATATAGAGGCAGATATCGCTCTCGCCAGCAAATTCAAAGAAGGCCGCGGCGCCCGCGTATTCAATACCCTCGATAAACTGGGACTGTTCCATATCGAAAAGATCGACGGTCATTTGGCAAGCTACGAACTTGACCTCCGCCTCGGTGCAAAGTTCGCGCAGCTCATCGATGCTGGCCACGCCCTTCTTCTTCATCTTGGCCTTCATCATGGAGGTCATCATGCCCTGCATGCCAGGCAGGGTCATGCCTAGGATCGGGAACCACTTATCCATGCCCATGGGCATGGGCATGCCGGGGTTACCCAGGGGCGTAACCTCCAGGGACAGATCCTTCTTCAGCAGTTGTAGGCCATAGAAGGTGAAAAAGATCTGGACTTCATAGCCCAGTGCCGCCGCCGTGGAGGCAAGGATAAAAGGGGGGTAGGCCCAATCCAGCGACCCCTTGGTGGCGATGATCGCCAACTTCTTCGGTTCCATCGGACGCTCCTCTCGGAAATTGATTTAGGTTGGCTTCGGCGTTCAGGACTTCTTGATCAAGAAATGGAATTTGCCGCCCTCTTCCTTGGATTCCATCAGTTCGTTGCCCGTCTGCTTGGCAAAGGAGTCAAAGTCCTTCACGGAGCCGGGGTCGGTCGCAATGATATGCAGGACTTGGCCGGAACTCATGGAGTTGAGGGTCTTCTTGGCGCGCAGGATAGGCAGGGGGCAGTTCAGGCCGCTGGCGTCGAGTTCTTGATCGAAGTCTGCCATGGAAATCTCCGAGGGGGTTAGGGTTGTGGACGAGGAGTGAAGGCACGCAAGTTTGCCGTTTATAGGCCAAACGGCGAAAAAAGGCAATCGCGCCAACCGGCGCGACGCCGGGTCAGGCTGGGCGGCCAGGTTCGATTGCGAAACCGTGGCGAGCCCAGGCGATGATACCGCCCCGCAGGTTGATGGCCTTGTCGAAACCCTGTTGGGCCAGATATTGGCAGGCATGGTAGGACCGAGCGCCGCTGCGGCAGTAAAGCACCACATCCTTGTCCCTGGGTAGCTCGCTCATCCGCAGGGGCAGGAGGTGCATGGGAATATAAACGGCATGGGGGATGGCGGCCTGGACAATTTCCGCTGGGGTGCGGATGTCAACCAGATAGATATCTTCCCCCGCCGCAATTCTGTCCATCAGGCCGACGGAATCAATCTCGCTAACCAAAGGTAAAGCCCTGTCCCGTATCCAAGTATTTCAGTATATTAAGATGTTTTCATCCCTAAAGCAACCGATCCACCATCCCTCAAACCCTGCCCAGCGACGTCTAAGCCCATGGATTTACTACCCATCTTTCTTGATATCCGCGATCAACCCTGCCTGGTCGTGGGTGGCGGCGCGGTCGCCGCGCGCAAGGTCGCCAACCTGGGGCGCGCGCGCGCCCGGATTTACCTGGTCGCCCCCGAACTGACGCCTGAACTCCAGGCTCAAGCCGACGCTGGGGACCTGATCCATCGCTCCCGAGACTTCAAGGACGAGGATATCAAGGGGATGCGGTTAATTATCGCCGCCACCAGCGACCGCGAGACCAACCAGCGCGTCGCGCGTTTGGCCAAGGCGATCGGCATCCCGGTCAATGTCGTGGATCAGCCGGAGGAATGCAGCTTCCTCCTGCCCTCGGTCATCGACCGTTCCCCCGTGGTAGTAGCCGTTTCTACCACCAAGGCCTCCCCCGTACTGGCACGCCTGCTGCGTACCCGACTGGAATCCATGATACCGGCTGGCTACGGCCGCCTTGCCGACCTCTGCGCTCGCTACCGAGACGCCGTCAAGGCGCGCTTCGCCGACGAGCGTGATCGCCGCCGGTTCTGGGATCGGGTCCTGGTTGGCGGGGTCGCCGATCGCGTCTTTTCCGGTCATTTAGAGGAGGCCGATGCCGTCATGGCCCGCGAACTTGCCGAAGCCTGCCCCAGTGGCGGCATGGGTGAGGTCTATCTGGTGGGCGCTGGACCCGGCGATCCGGACCTGGTCACCTTCCGTGCCCTACGCCTCATGCAGCAGGCGGATGTGGTGGTCCATGACCGCCTGGTCGCCAAGCCCATTCTCGACCTCACGCGTCGCGACGCGCAACGCATCTATGTCGGCAAGGAGCGCGATAACCATGTCATGCGCCAGGAGGACATCAATCGCCTGCTCGCTGACCTGGCCAAGGCCGGCCATCGAGTGCTGCGCCTCAAGGGCGGCGACCCTTTTATCTTTGGCCGCGGCGGCGAGGAGATCGACACCCTGGCGGCGGAGGGGGTGCCCTTCCAAGTCGTGCCCGGTATCACTGCGGCCTCTGGCTGCGCCGCCTACACCGGCATCCCCCTGACCCACCGCGATTATGCCCAGTCCGTCACCTTCGTCACGGGTCACCTCAAGGACGGGACCATGGATCTCAACTGGGATCAGCTCGCCCAACCCCATCAGACGGTAGTCTTCTATATGGGCTTGGTGGGTCTGGCCCTCATCGTCGAGCAGTTGCTAAACCACGGCGTCTCGCCGGATATGCCCATCGCCCTGATCCAGCAGGGCACCACCCCCCATCAGCGGGTCTTTTCCGGCACCCTGGCCACCATCCAGGAGGTGATTGCCGAGGAAATGCCCCAGCCGCCCACCCTTATCATCGTCGGCGAGGTCGTCAAGCTACGGGAGAAGTTGAACTGGTTCCAGAACCATCAACTACCGCCAGGAACAGCGGCATAGGAGGGATCAGGCGGGACCAGGCGGGAGGCCAGGGTCAGGGTGCGGCCGATGAATTCAAGGTAGATTGGGGCGCGGGCAAGTCGGCGACCCCATCGTCACCTTATGCCAGCGGCCGGGGTGGCCATTCCTGGAGGGGCTTGAAGGCCAGCCCGAACAGTTGGGTCAGGGCAGGCAAGAGGCTGCATTCCAGGATGTCCCTTTCCCGGCCTTGGAGATGGCGAAAATAGACATCCAGCTCCTCAACGACATAATCGGAGAGATCGGAGAAGGTGTTGAGGGGGATATCGATCAGCATCTCAAAATTGGGACCCAGGAGGGCGCGAAAGGCCTCATGATCGGGCTTATCCAGCAAGTTGCCCGCGCCCTGCTCCCGATCGTAGATGAAGGTAAGGGTTAGGTAACCACTACCGTCCGGACGATGAAAGGCGGACGCCTTGAGCACACCTTCGAGGGGCCCGCCGCCGGGATGAGCCCCTCGGCTAAATCCGGCAAAGCCCATCATCTGTTCATCGGCCTTGGAAGCCAGGAGGCCTTCCATCAGATCATAGACTTCTTCCATGAGGATTCCTGTTAGTTGCGCTTCATGGTGCCGCCATGCTCGGCGGTACCGGCATGGGTGGTGAAGGGGCGGTCCAGATATTCAGGTGGGGCCTCACCCAAGAGTTCGTAAAATTGCTGGAGTTGCAGGCGGTAGAGACGCTCAAAGTCGCTGACCGCCCCAGCGGGGTTATCGTCACCGAACCACCAGAACCAATCCGAACCCTCACAGGTGGCCAACTGGAGTTCCAGGCGCTCGCGTTCTTCCTCGCTCCAGGTTCGGGTGGCCAGGGCCCGGTCATAGGCGGCCTTGGCGGCACCGAGCATGTCCCAGGCGCGGTTCTTGTCGGCGTTGCCGATCCAGGTCGAGAGGGTGCCATAGACCCAGCTTCCGGCCACCAGGCGTTCGAGGGCGGGGGTCGGACCGGCAAGACCCGCCAGCAAACCAGAAAAGGTGGTGAGCTCCAGTCGCGGATGGCTGGCCAGGCGGCGGTAGAGTTCCGGCAGAAAGAAGCTGGCGTTATGGGGGTAATATTCCCAGGCGTTCTCGCCATCCATGATGATGGAGAGGACGCGGTTGGAACGACCCTGGGTAGCCTCGGCGACGCGCTCCAGGTGTTCGATCAGGTTGGAGACGGCGTCCTGGGCGTGCCAATCGGCATAGGTGAAGCCAATGAGGTCGGAGATGCCATCGTCACGGAAGAAGCAGTGGATCTGGCCCTGACCCAGCCGGTAGGGGCTGGTCAGCCAATGTTCCGGCAAACTGTCACCCCGAGTGGCGCGCAGGCTGTTATAGAGGACGCGCTGGCCACTGGCGGCCCAGCGCACCCCCTCCTCTTCCAGGAGACGCAGGGTGGCCGCGCTGAGGGCGCCCTCGGAGGGCCAGCAACCGGTGGGCCGGCGGCCAAAGTGGCGCTCGAAGGTTGCCATGCCGCGGCGGAGATGCCATCGCGCCCGTTCCTCGCCCCCCGGGTAGGCCTGCAACTCCGGCAATGGGCTCTCGGGTACGGACTCCCGGGCAGAGCGGATGTCCAGCAGCAGGGGCAGAATGGGATGGGCGTAGGGGGAGAAGGACAGCTCCACCCGACCCTGGTCGGCGAGGCGGCGATAACGCGGGATCAGGGCATGGAGCTGCTCACCGATAACGTCCACCAGGGCGCGACGGTCGTCCAGGGAAAAGCCCCGCCCCTTGCGCTGCAGGGAGTCGATCCGGGGGTCGTTATCGCGAATATGCTCCCCGATCCAGGCCAAGTGGTACCAGACGAGGAGGTCGGCAAGGAACTGATCGTTAACGTAAAGGTCGGCCCTGTGATGACAGTCGAACCAATCCGCCAGATCGATCAGTTCGCGCAGGCAGGGAAAGCGATCGATGAGATGAGTTTTGTTGGCCTTGCGGCAGGCGATGATCAGGTCGCGGCGCCGGGGGGCATCCAAAGGTAGGCCAGGGCCGGCCAGGGCGGACAGCAGCGGGTCCCGGATGCGCCGGCCGCTGGCCTGCCAAGCCTGAATCTGAGCGCTGTAATCCTCGATCTGCTCCAACAGGACCGGGGCGAAGTTGACCACGGCGCGTGCCTGGGGCTGGGCCTCCAGATGCGCCGCCATATCGGAATAGTCCTTCATGCCGTGGAGATAGACCCATGGCAGGTGGTATTCGCGCCCGCCGGGCCCCCGGTAGTCTGGCTGGTGCATATGCCAGCAGAGCACCACCGGCAAGCGGCTTGGGTCAGCGGACATAACTGGGTTCCTGCTTCAGCATTTCCGGGGTAACCAGGGTGACCTCGGCATCGGTCACATAGAAGCCGTTGGCGCGATCCCGGTCCGGATCCAGGCCGATGTTCATGCCCTCGGGGATGCGACAGCCCCGATCGATGACGGCGTTATGGATACGACAATTACGGCCCACATCCACGTCCGGCAGTATTACCGAGTCCTGAACATAGGAATAGGAATTGACCCGGACGTTGGAAAAGAGCAGGGAATGGCGAACCACGGCGCCGGAAATGATACAGCCACCAGAAACCATGGAATCCACCGCCATGCCCCGGCGCTCCTCGTCGTCGAAGACAAACTTGGCCGGGGGCAATTGCTCCTGATAGGTCCAGATCGGCCAGGAGGCATCGTAGAGATTGAGGGGCGGGGTGACGCCGATCAACTCCAGGTTAGCCTGCCAAAAGGCATCGACGGTGCCCACGTCGCGCCAATAGGCCTGCTCGCCGCTGCGCACGTCCCGGAAGGGATAGGCCATCACCCGGTACTTTTCGATCACGCCAGGAATGATGTCCTTGCCAAAGTCGCGGCTGGAACCGGGCATATCCGAGTCCCGGATGAGTTGTTCGTAGAGAAATCCGCGATTGAAGACGTAAATGCCCATGGACGCCAGGGCCACGCCATCGCGCCCGGGGATGGAATCGGGCTGATCGGGCTTTTCGGCAAAGTGGCGGACCCGGTTGTCCCGGTCCACGGACATGACCCCAAATTCCCGGGCCTTGGCCAGATCGACCTCCAGACAGCCCACCGTCATATCGGCGCCCATCTCGACGTGCTGGGCGATCATGGCGCCATAATCCATCTTGTAGATATGGTCACCGGCCAGGATCAGGACATAGTCCGGGTTGTGAGCCCGGATGATGTCCAGATTCTGGAAGACGGCGTCCGCGGTACCCGCGTACCAGGAGGTCTCGGTGACGCGCTGCTGAGCCGGCCAAAGCTCGACGAACTCGCCGAACTCGCCACGCAGAAAACCCCAACCCTTCTGAATATGCAGGATGAGGGAGTGGGACTTGTACTGGGTGAGGACGCCGATGCGGCGGATGCCCGAGTTGATGCAGTTCGAGAGCGGGAAATCGACGATGCGGAACTTGCCGCCAAAGGGCACCGCCGGCTTGGAGCGCCACTTGGTGAGGTCCTGGAGGCGCGAGCCCCGACCACCGGCCAGAATCAGGGCCAGGGTGTTGCGGGTGAGGCGGCTGACGAAACGTTGAGTCGAATCCGGCATGGAGAACCCCCTCGGCGATGGCTAATTTTGGCTGGCGTTTGGCTAAACACAAGGCTCCCTTATGGTAACATCATCCGCCGTTAAGCCATCGCCTCTTGCCGTGTAGGAGACACGCCGTCATGCCCACGGGAACCCCCCCCACCGCCCAACTCCCCGAACACCTCCAGCGCATCCTCGAGGCCCGCCATCATGATCCCTTTGAGGTCCTGGGCCGCCATGTCAAGGACGGCGTATGCACCCTGAGGCTCTTTCTGCCCAAGGCCGAACGGGCGCGGGTCGCGGGGACCCAGGTGGTGGTCCCACGCATCGAGGGCACCGATCTCTTCGTTTGGGAGGGCGATCCCGCCCAGGTCCCACCCGGCTATCGCATCGACTGGACCGACCCTCAAGGCCAGGTCCATCGCCTCATTGACCCCTACGCCTTCCCCGCCCAACTCGGGGACTTCGACCTGCACCTCTTTGGCGAGGGCCGCCACTGGCATGCCT
>JBASIS010000107.1:0-8381 GCA_049654905.1 Chromatiaceae bacterium | reverse complement strand
TGGGGTCAATTCGCTATCGGCTGAAACCATATTTATATTTCCAAATAAAATTGCATGGAGGCAAATAATCGTGTATCTTAAGATTTTTCGCATTATAAATCAAGAGGTTATTTACTAGACAGTCTCTGAGACACGATTTCCCGCAATCCTTGGTCAAAATCGAGCAACACGACGTTTGCAAAGAAGCCGGATGCGACCAACCCTTGGGGAAGCGCGATTCGTGAGAAATCGACAAGACCCGCCTGCCTCGCGTAGCCTGCGATCTCTCGATCGTCCTTGCTGGCCCACTCCCAGTTCAACAAGCGATTCGCGAGTATGTAGAAGTTCGGATCATCGTTCGGTCGCGCGAGTGCGTTGAGCTTCCGAGCGAGTAGATCGGGCCGCACGCGGTCGTAGAACTGGCGTAGGTCCGAGTGGACGATGATGATTCGGTTGCCTGCATCCCTTGAGATTTCCTCGGCGACGATCTCAGGACGCGCCAGAAAGTTTCGATAGTCTTGGTAGTAGGCGCGATAGAGTTTTCCAGAACCCCAGCGGTGACGAAGCGAGCCATCAACGTTGTCGCAAAACAAACGGTTGCCGTAGGAGATAACTTGATTGCGGACTACCGTATCTGTGATTTGACCGCGAGGGTCACCCTGTAGCGTCTCGACCCGATCAGCGATGCACATCATCACGGCGGTGGCTGCCACTTGGTCTCTGAGGCTTGCGTGCGCCAATGGACGCAGCGTGGTACCCGGCCGTTTCGTATCCTGCGGGGTCCTTCGAACAGGGACCGGTTCCCAGCGCTTGGAGTTCGAATTCACATGCCAATGCTGACTCTTGGGCGCCGGTACTATTCGCAGCGGATCACTGCGCCACCCCTCAGGCGCCGCGAGACGCTCGGCTAGCTCGCCCAAGAAACGAGGGAGATTGATCGAAATGCGATCCAGTTCCAGCGTGTCCGAAAACCAATTGTGATACCGAATGTACGAAGCCGTCTTCTTCCATGCTTGGACGAGGACAAACTCCTCGCGGAGTAGCTCAGGGCGCGGTCCAAGAACATCAAATGTCATGGGGCGCGCTACCGTTGCAGTCGAGGGACAACAGGCTAGGCGCCCGGGAACCGGCCAGCGGCGGCTTCATGGTTCTCCACCTAGCAACTGAATGAACTCCGCGACCACCTGCAGCTGCCCCGCGTCCGCGCCGGTGAGGACGATCGACCTGAAGTCGGGATTGACCGGCTGAAGCGTGATCTTCTCGCGTCGCAGCAGTGCGCCGAGTTCACTACGCGCGCAGGCGTTGGTTTCGTCCAGGATCCGCAACTTCTCCGCCGTGCTGAAACGTCGGCGGGTCCGCTTCTTCAAATGGGGGGCCGGTGTCACCTGGCTGTTCGGCAGATCGCTGGGGGGGTGGGCATCTCTCTGACTCCTACTTTCGGGACCCTGAAATCTACAGTAACTTCAGATAGAGACTGTATTGAGGTAGGTTGACACACAGGGCTAACACCTTTGATTCTTGTCTGGCCTGCGGCCAGGTGTCGGGACTGACGGCAGGCCGGTGGCGTTAGGCCCGGGGAACGCCCGCTCGAAATCCACGGCGACTACCTTGAACTCGGGGGTGAGGGTGAATTCGTCGCCCACGTCGCTGGTGAGGTGGTTGATGGACGCCTCGGGGAAGTGGAAGGTGGTGTAGAGGACGCCGGGTTTGACGATATTGGAAAGTGCGACCCGCATCAGCGTCTCGGCCCGGGGGGAGCGGAGGCGGACCCTATCGCCGTTGGCAATCTGCTTGGCCCGGGCGTCGTCGGGATGGACATAGAGGAGGTCCTCCCCGACCAGTTCGGCGTTGGGGGTGCGGCGGGTCATGGTGCCGCTGTTGTAGTGCTCCAATAGCCGGCCGGTGGTGAGGATGAAGGGGTAATCGGCCCCATGAGCCGCCAGTTCCGCCGTCTCCTCGAAATCCCAGACCTGAAAGCGGCCCAGGCCGCCCTTGAAGGTATCGCGATGCAGGATAGCGGTGTCGGTGCCGTCCGCGGCCACCGGCCACTGTTTGCCCTGGTCGCCCAGCTCCGCCCAGCGGACCCCCTGGAAGAAGGGGACGATGCCGGCGATCTCCCGCAAGAGGTCCGGCGCCGAGTAGGCTGCCTGGGGGTAGCCCATGCGCCGCATCAAGTCGATGACGATCTGGCCATCGGGCCGGGTGCCGGCCAGGGGTGGGATGGCCTGGCGCACCCGTTGGATGCGGCGCTCGGCGTTGGTGAAGGTGCCCTCCTTTTCGAAACAGGAGGAGGCCGGGAAGACGACGTCCGCCAACTGGGCGGTGTCGGTGAGAAAGAGCTCCTGGACCACCAGGAATTCCAGGCCGGAGAGGGCATGACGGACCTGACAGGTGTTGGGGTCGGTCCGCAGCAGGTCCTCGCCCATGATCCACAGGGCCTTGAGGTCGCCCCGGGTGCTGGCGGCGAACATCTCGGGGATCTTGTAGCCTGGCTTGTTGGGGAAGGCGACGCCGTAGAAGTTCTGGTAGCGGGCCTGGACCTGGGGGTCATCCACCGCCAGGTAGCCCGGGCCCTGGTGGGGCTGGACGCCCATGTCGGCGGCGCCCTGAACATTGTTCTGGCCGCGCAGGGGATTGACCCCGGCGCCGGGCTTGCCGAGGTTACCGGTCATGAGGGCGATGGCGGCGATGAGGGCGACGGCCTTGGTGCCTTGCCAGTGCTCGGTGACCCCCAGGCCATGGAATTCCATGGCCGCCGGGGCGGTGGCGTAGGCGCGGGCGGCGGCCTGGATCAGGTCCCAGGGGGCGCCGCAGAGGCGCGTCTGGGCGGTGACGTCCAGGCCTTGCAGGTGAGCTGCAAAGGCTTCCCAGCCCTCGGTGCGGCGGGCGATATAGTCCTGATCGACGAGGCCGGCGTCGAGAATGGCGCGGGCGAAGAGGTTGAGCACCGCCAGGTTGGTCCCCGGCCGGGGGCGCAGGTGGTACTGGGCATGGCGAGCCAGCTCGGTGCGCAGGGGGTCGATGACGATGAGGGGCACGCCGCGCTGGACCAGCGCCTTGATGCGGGCGCCGGTGACCGGGTGGGCCGCGGTCGGGTTGGCGCCGATGAGCAGGATGCAGGCCGTCTGGTCAAGGTCGGCCACCGAGTTGGTGGCGGCGCCGGTGCCCAGGGTCCACTGCATGCCCAGAGCGGTGGGGGCATGGCAGACCCGGGCGCAGCCATCGATGTTGTTGGTGCCGATCACCACCCGGAAGAACTTCTGCATCAGGTAGTTTTCTTCGTTGGTGCAGCGGGCGGAGGAGATGCCGGCCAGGGCATCCGGGCCGTGGCGATCCTTGATCTCCTGGAAGCGGCGGGCGCTATAGTCCAGGGCCTCGTCCCAGGTCGCCGGCTGGAGCTGGCCGTCCCTGCGGATCAGGGGCGTCGTTAACCGATCGGGGTGGCGGTGAAATTCAAAGGCGAAGCGACCCTTGACGCAGGTGTGGCCCCGGTTGACGGCGGCGTCCAAGGCGCCCTGGATGCCCTGGATCTGGCCATCCCGGACCTTGACCTCCAGGTTGCAGCCAACCCCGCAGTAGGTGCAGAGGGTGCGGACTTGCCGGTCGTAGGGGGCGGTCTTGGTGCCGTAGCGGTCGATCAAGGCGTTGGTGGGGCAGGTCTGGACGCAGGCGCCACAGGCGATACAGGGGGAGTCGCCGAAGGTCTGGTCGGCCCCTGCGATGACCCGGGCCGCGAGCCCGCGTCCGGCGACCGCCAGGACCTGGTCGGCCTGCAATTCGTCGCAGGCCCGGACGCAGCGGTAGCAACCGATGCACTCGGCCATGTCGGCCCGGATGTAGGGGTGGCTCAGGTCCGGGACCGGGGCGGGATGGCGGGCGCCCGAGGGATAGCGTACCGCCGGGATGCCGAGGGTGGCGAGGGTCCCCTGGAATTCGGTGGGGAGTTGGCCCGGAGCCGGCTGGACGCGGTCGGCGGGGTAATCGGAGAGCACCAATTCGAGGATGTTCTGGCGTAGCCGCTGAATCCGCTCGCTGGCGGGATAGAGGTATTGACCCGGCGCGACCGGCGTATGGCAGGCGGCCAGCACCCTGGCGGGGCCATCCGGGGCCTGGGCCACCTCCACGGAGCAGAGGCGGCAGGAGCCGTAATTCTCCAGATGGTCTGCCTGGCAGAGGGTGGGGATGAGGTCCTGGCCCCGGTGTCGGCGCACGAACTCAAGCAGGGTCTCGCCGGGGTTGATGGCGAAGGGCCGGTTGTCGATGTAGGCGGTGTTTTCCATGTCCCTGGCCCTTGGCAAGGTGTCAGTCGCGTGAGTCAAGATGGCCCGGTGCCGACCACTAGCGCCCCACTATCCTGGTCAGGCATCAAGGAACAGCGGAGCGAGTTCGTCGCCAAAGAAGGTCAGGGCATTACGGACCGGCAGGGGCAGGCCGCCACCGAGGGCGCAGAGGGAACCCAGCTCCAGGGTTTCGAGCAGGTCCGCGAAGAGCCTGGGGTCGATCCGGGTGCCCTGGTGGATGGCACCCTCGACCAACTCCTGGCCACGCCGCGCGCCGATGCGGCAGGGAAAGCATTTGCCACAGGACTCTCGGGCCGTGAAGGCGAAGAGGTGGGCGAGGAGTTCGGCCAGGGGAAAGTGCTCGGGAATGGCGACGATGCCGGCGTGACCGAGCAGAAAACCCGCCGTGGCGAAGGCCTCGAAGTCGAGGGTCAGGCTATCCGCCTGGGCGAGGGGGACCAGACCCCCCAGGGGGCCGCCGATCTGGAAGGCCTTGACGGGGTAGCGGGTGCCGCCGCCCAGGCCATCCAGGACCTGGCGCAGGGGGGTGCCCATCGGCACCTCGTAAATCCCGGGGCGGTTGAAGCCGCCGTCCAGGGAGACCAGCTTGGTGCCGGTACAACGTGCCAGGCCTTGGGCCGCGTAGGCCTCGCCACCGGCCGTCAGGATATAAGGCAGATTGGCCAGGGTCTCGACGTTGCTGAGGAGGGTGGGTTTGCCGAACAGGCCATGGCTGGTGGGGAAGGGCGGCCGGACCCGGACCTCGGGCCTCAGGCCCTCGATGGAGTTCAGCAGGGCGGTCTCCTCCCCGCAGATGTAGGCCCCCGCGCCCGCGATGACCTGAAAGCGAAAGGCGGACCTGGCGCCGCGCCGCCCGTCCCCCGGGAGGTCAAGGGCATCCAGTTCGCCGATGGCCGCCCGGATGGCCGCGAGCGACTCGGGATACTCACCGCGGATGTAGAGGACGCCGGTATCGGCGCCGATGATAGTGCCGATGGCCATCATGCCGGCCAGGACCGCATGGGGTCGCTCTTCCAGCAGCCACTTGTCGGAGTAGGCCCCCGGGTCGCCCTCGTCGGCATTGCAGACGACATACTTCTGGTCACTCACGGCCTCGCGGGCGGCCTTGACCTTGAGATGGAAGGGGAAGCCGGCGCCCCCCCGTCCACGCAGCCCGGACGCCTCGATCTCGCTCAGGGCGGATGCGGGCGCTCCCTTCAGGGCGAGCAGCGGGGCGTAATAAGTCGCGAGCGGCGGGAGGGGGGCGAGGAGGACGCTCGGCGCGGCCAGGGTGCCGGTGGGGACCGGTATGGGGGCGGGAGACGCGGCGCCCGGCCTGTCCAGTAAGGCCAGGTCCTCCCGGGTCCAGGTGGCCTGATCGTAAAGGAAGGCGTCGTTGCGATGACAATGGCCGAGACAGGTGACATGGCCGATCTCGGCCTCACTGAAGTGCCCGGACAGGGCGGCCTGGAGGCTGGCTTGCCTGCCGGATACCCGGCAGGCGGTACCCTCGCACAGGAGGGCCTTTTTTCCGGCCTGGTCGAGTTGCGGAAAGTCGTAAGAGGCGCTGGCCCCAATCAGGCTGGCCTCGCTCACCAGGAATTCCGCCGCGATCTCGGAGAGACGCTGGCCACCCTCTGGCCGCAAGGCCTGCTGGGTCGCCGCGTAGAGACTCCTGTCCAGGCCTTTCCGGGCGGAAAGACCCCTGAGGTTTTGGGACACGCGGCGCTAACGACGGGCTTGAGCAGGGGCGGCCATCAGTCCGCCCGGCGGGGCCGGCGCACGCCGAGCAGCTTGGCGCTGCCGGGCGCCAGCTTGCGCCAGTCCTTGGGCATCTCCAGGCGGGCGAGGGTCGAGGTGGGCAGGAGCTTGCCATCCGGGGGCGTCTCTACCGCATCCCCCAGCAGATAGCGCATCAGCTCTTCCATGCCCGGGTTGTGGCCGATGAACATCACGACCCGGGGCTTGGTCCGGCAGGTAGCGAGAGCGTCGAGGAGGGCGGAGACCTCCGCGGCATAAAGGCCCTCATGCCAGAGGATGTGCTTTTTGTGGTAATCCATGGCCGCGCACACCAGGAGCGCGGTCTCCTTGGCGCGCTGGGCTGGTGAACTGACCACCAGGTCGGGCACCAGGCCCTCTTCCAGCAGCCAGGCGCCGATGCCGGGAGCATCCTTGAGGCCCCGCTTGGCCAGGGGGCGGTCGAAATCACTCAGGGCGTCCGTTTCCCAGTCGGATTTGGCATGGCGCAGTAGTTGGAGTTCTCTAGACATGATGAAACAGGGGACCTCAATGACAGGATGGCGGTGTTTTACCATACCCGTCATCGGACTGTCACCGTGTCTCATCGCGGGCCCGGTCCTGGCCAGGCCCGGAGGCAACCCCTGATCCCCTGTTTCCCGCGGCCGACGAGCCCATCAATGCAGTACCGCCAGCAGGCGATCGATCATCCCCAGGGCCTGGCCCAGGTAGCCGGCGCCAAACAGATTGAGATGGTTGAGAATGTGGTAGAGGTTGTAGAGGTCCCGGCGGATTTTGTAGCCAGGATCGAGAGGCCAGGCCTCGCGATAGGCGGCTTGAAAGTCGGCGCCGAAGCCGCCGAAGAGCTCCGTCATGGCCAGGTCGGCCTCGCGGTCCCCGTAATAGACCGCCGGGTCGAAGAGGACGGGCTGGCCCTCGGCGTCAAAGGCCAGGTTGCCGCTCCAGAGATCGCCATGCAGCAGGGAGGGCCGGGGGCCATGGTCGATAAGGGCCGGGCATGCCTCCCATAGCCGCCGGCCGCGGTCCTGGAGGCGGCCGCCGAAACCCTGGGCCAGGGCCAGGTCGAGTTGGGGGCCCAGGCGCCGGGCCTGCCAGAAGGTTGCCCAGTCCCGCTCCTCGCCATTGGCCTGGGGCGTGGAGCCGATGAAGTTATCCCGGTCCCAGCCGAACCGGGCCTGGCTCTGGCGATGGAGATGCGCCAGTCGCCAGCCGGCCTCGGCCCCACCCTCCCGCCGCGGCGGGCCGAAGGCAAGGTATTCCAGGACCAGAAAGGCCTCCTCCCCCGCCCGGCCCGCGCCGAGGGGAGTGGGCACGCGGATGGCCCTGGCCGCCGCCAAGGCCTCCAGCCCCGCCGCTTCCGCCTGGAACATGGCGCGTCGCTGGGCGTCGTTGATCTTGACGAACCAGGCGCTGGCCCCATGGCGGAGCACGTAGGCGCGGTTGATGCAGCCGCCACCGAGCTCCTGGATGGCTCCCGGTTGGCAGGGCTGGCCCGTGAGGGCCTGGATGTGGGCCGCGATCTTGTTCCAGTCAGTCATGGGGCATGAGCCTCCGTCATGAGGTCCGCACAGGCTTTTCGGCTGGCGACCGGCCGCCAGAGGGCCCGGGAAACACCAGCGATCATTGAAGTCAAGACCCTTGTGCACAGGGTTGCGCAAAAGTTCGGCAAGGCCTGAACCGCGATCAGAGGCTTAGGAGGCCTGTGCGCAATATGCTGTTTATAAAAAATATTTCAGATTGTAAAGATTTTGGCCAATTCCGCCAGAGCCCAGCATTTTAGCCACTTTTGGGCGCTTTCCCCGCCCTTTCCCACAAACTTATCCACAGGCGAAGGGGATAAGCGGTATTTCTACCGAGTGCTCAGCAGCTTGGCGAGCTATCGGCAACCTAGGTCGAGCAATCCTCCTCAATCGATCCGCCGACCCGATGCAAAAAGGGCCGCCACTGATGGCGTAGAATTCCCTTGCCGGCGGCTCCCGCCCTGGCCCACCCTGAACCGCCTGGCCGAGCACCCTGCCCGAGGACCCGCCCATTATCCTGCGTATCGCCGTCCCGGTCCCCCTGCCGGGGCTTTTCGATTATCTACCGCTGGAGGCGGAGGGGAGCCCCGTACCCCAGCCGGGGATGCGCGTCCAGGTGTCCTTCGGCCCCCGGGTCCGGGTGGGCATGATTGTCGCCTTGGCCCGGGAGAGCGACCAGGAGCCGGACCGGCTCAAGCCCATCCTGGCCCTGCTCGATCCCCAGCCCCTGCTCGGCACCGATGACCTGGAACTCATTCTCTGGGCCGCCGACTATTATCGCCAGCCCCCGGGCGAGGCCCTCTTCTCCGCCCTGCCAGCCCGGTTGCGTCGGGCCGAGCCCCCC
>JBASIS010000106.1:0-3543 GCA_049654905.1 Chromatiaceae bacterium | reverse complement strand
GTCCAGGACATAGGCGTGTTCGAGGAAGGGCCGAATGGCGCCAATGGGGATGACGGGATCGGGCGCCTCCAGGGGCGTGACCCGCATCTTGGGCGACAGCTTGAGGGTCCTGGGCGGTTTTTTGTCTGCAGACCCACCCCGGGGCGGCGCCTGCCCGATTTGTGGCTCCATCTGGGCCCGGCCGGGCGGGATGGCCAGCAGTAAGGGGAGGACGAGGGCCAGCCTGATCAGGCGCATGCCGCCCACCGACGGCTGGAACAGGGCGGGCTGGAAAATGGACATGAGCAACCCCAGGAATGGTTGGCGGGTGATACCTGCCGGGGCCTGCCTCGCCAAGACGCAGCCTTGTTTTTGCGGGACCCTGACCGGCAGTGTAGTATGCTGGGGCATACTAGCGAGCATTCACCGACCTTGCCAGGGGTGCCCGACCTTTAAGATGACAAGGGGCTAGAGGTGAAGAGTGGCTATCAAGCCCCGGCTCGCCCCCTCAGCGACAATCCAGTAGGGACTCCCCAATGAGTCAACTCGAAATTCTCACCTTCCCTAACCCACGTCTGCGTAACGTGGCTAAGCCAGTGGCCAGGATCGATGACCGCATTCGCCGCCAGATTGACGATATGTTCGAGACCATGTACGCCGCGCGCGGCATTGGCCTGGCGGCGATTCAGGTCGATATCCCCCTGCGGATGATCGTCATCGATATCTCCGAGCATCACGATGAGCCCCTGTGCCTCATCAATCCCGAGATCCTGTGGCGCGAGGGCGAGGAGGAGATGGATGAAGGCTGTCTCTCGGTACCCGGGTTTTGGGAGCCGGTGACGCGGGCAGAGCGGGTGCGGGTGCGTGCCCAGGACCACCAGGGCCAACCCTTTGAACTGGAAACGGATGGTTTGCTGGCGGTCTGCATCCAGCACGAAATCGACCATCTGGATGGCAAGCTCTTTGTCGATTATCTTTCCTCTCTGAAGCGCCAGCGCATCCGCCGGAAACTGGAGAAGGAGGACCGGCAGCGTAAGCCTGAAACCACCGAGCCCCGGCGGGCGGTCATTTGATGTCAGCGCTGCGGATCATTTTCGCCGGGACACCGGACTTCTCCGTACCCTGCCTCCGGGCCCTGCGGGACGCCGGCCATGAGGTTGTGGCTGTTTACACCCAGCCGGATCGGCCCGCGGGCCGGGGCCGCAAGCTGAGCCCGGGTCCCGTCAAGGAGGCCGCGGCGGCCCTCGGACTCCCCATTCACCAACCCCCCACCCTGCGCGACCCGGAGGCCATCGCCACCCTGCGAGACCTCGGCGCCGATATGATGGTGGTGGTCGCCTACGGCCTGCTCCTGCCCCAAGCGGTCCTGGATAGCCCCCGGCTAGGCTGCGTCAATGTCCACGCCTCGGTGCTACCGCGCTGGCGCGGCGCGGCGCCCATTCAACGCGCCATCCTGGCCGGGGATAGCGAGAGCGGCGTCACCATCATGCGCATGGAGGCGGGGCTCGACACGGGCCCTATGTACCTGGTCAAGCGCTTGACCCTCGATCCGCGCGAGACGGGCGGCAGCCTGCATGACAAGCTTTCCCTGCTGGGGGCCACCGCCCTGGTGGAGGCCCTGCCGGTAATCGCCGCCGGCAACCTGGCCCCGGAAATCCAGGACAACCGCCAGGCCAACTATGCCCACAAGCTGGCCAAGGCCGAGGCCGAGGTCGATTGGTCGCAATCGGCTGTGGATATCGACCGCCTGATTCGCGCCTTCGACCCCTGGCCCGTGGCCCAGACTCAACTGGACGAAGCCAGCCTGCGCCTCTGGGGCTGCGACCTACCAGATCTGGACCCGCCGCCGGGCGCCGAGCCTGGCCAGGTGATCAAGGCCACTAAGGCGGGCATCGAGGTCGCCACCGGGGCCGGCGTCCTACGCCTGACCCGCCTTCAGCCCCCGGGCAAGCGGCCCATGTCCGCCGCTGAATTTCTCAACGCCCGCCGTCTGGATGGGGTGAAGTTTGGATAATTCGCAGCCCCGCCCCTGGCCGGGCCGTCAGTCCCCGCAGGAACCCAAGACCAGCGTGGCCCCCTCGGAGGGCGCCCGCGCCCGGGCCGCCGCGGCGCGGGTCGTCCAGGCCGTCCTGGGTCCCGGCCGCTCCCTGACCGAGGCCCTGGAACAGCTTGACCCCTTGGACCAGGAACGCGACCGGCCCCTGGTCCAGGAACTCAGTTATGGGGCCTTGCGCCTGCTGCCGCGCCTGCGCGCCATCGCCGCCCAACTGCTGAGCAAGCCCCTCAAGCCCGAGGATGGCGACCTGGAGGCCCTCATCCTCATTGGCATTTACCAACTCCTCGCCACCCGTATTCCCCCCCACGCCGCCGTCGCCTCCAGCGTGGCGGCGACCCGCGTCCTGGGCAAGGGCTGGGCGGCGAAACTGGTCAATGCCCTGCTGCGGCGCTTCCAGCGCGAGCGCGAGACCCTGCTGGCCCACGCGGACAAACGCGATGAGTCCCGCTGGCTATTTCCCACCTGGTTGCTGGAACGGCTCCAGACGGAGTGGCCCCAGGATTGGCAAGAGATCGTCGCGGCCAGCAATATCCAGGCCCCCCTCTGGCTGCGGGTCAATCGCCTTGCCGGTGACCGGGACGCCTATCTGAGGCAACTTGCCGCCGCGGGAATCGCGGCCCAACCGGCACCCCATGCCCCCCAGGGCCTGGTCCTGGACCAGCCGCTGCCCATGGCGCGCCTGCCCGGCTTCGCCGCGGGCCAGGTCTCGATCCAGGACGCCAACGCCCAACTGGCCGCCCCCCTGCTGGGGGTCCGCCCGGGCGAGCGGGTCCTGGATGTCTGCGCCGCGCCGGGCGGCAAGACCGCCCACCTGCTGGAACTGGCGGACGGCCAACTTGACCTCACCGCTCTCGACATCGACCCCCAGCGCCTCGACCGGGTGCGAGATAACCTCAGGCGCCTGTCTCTCGAGGCGGCATTCCGGGTCGGTGACGCCACCGAGCCCGGCGGGGACTGGGCCCATGGCACTTACGACCGCATCCTGCTCGATGTCCCCTGCTCCGCCACCGGGGTCATCCGCCGCCATCCGGACATCAAGTGGCTGCGGCGGCCCGGGGATATCGAGGCCCTGTGCGCCCGCCAGGCCAGGATGCTGGACGCCATCTGGCCCCTGCTCGCCCCCGGTGGGACCCTGGTCTATGTGACCTGTTCCTTGCTGCCGGACGAGAATGAACGGCAGATTCGTGCCTTTCTCTCCCGTCACGACGACGCCAGCGAGGCCCCTATCCTGGAGGATTGGGGCCTAGCGCGGACGAGCGGACGCCAGACCCTGCCCATGGTCGGGGGCGGCGATGGCTTCTATTTCGCCCGGCTGTGCAAGGCAGCGCCATGAGGACCCGCATCCCCGGCCAGCCCGCGCCATGGGGATTCGTCTTCTGGCTGACCTGCCTCCTGCTGCCCAGCCTGGGTAACGCCAAGCCAGCCTTCCAAATCGAGGAGGTCAAGATTCGCACGGTCGGTGAGGAACTGGTCATGGATGCCCGCTTTGTCCCGGACCTGAGCCCGGT
>JBASIS010000105.1:0-9319 GCA_049654905.1 Chromatiaceae bacterium | reverse complement strand
TGGGGTCAATTCGCTATCGGCTGAAACCATATTTATATTTCCAAATAAAATTGCATGGAGGCAAATAATCGTGTATCTTAAGATTTTTCGCATTATAAATCAATAGGTTATTTACTAGACAGTCTCTGAATGAGACCTGGGCACCGGCGGGGCGGATGATACTGGACCCCGTCGGCTTGAATCGATCACTTTGCAGGACTACTTACGGGCTTCCGAACCAATTCCAACCGCTCGATTCAGGAGGACGGCGCCAATGGCCAACTCACCCTATCTGGTCGCCGTCACGGCGCAAAACTTCCAAGAGGTGGTGCTCGAGGGCTCCTATGACCGCCCCGTGCTGGTGGATTTCTGGGCCGACTGGTGCGCCCCCTGCCGCGCCCTCATGCCCATCCTCGCCAAGCTGGCGGACGAATACGGCGGTCGCCTCCTGGTCGCTAAGCTCAACACCGAGGAGGAACAGGCCCTCGCCGCCCAGTTTGGCATCCGCAGCCTGCCCACGGTCCAGCTATTCAAGGATGGACGCCCCGTCGACCAATTCATGGGCGCCCTCCCCGAGGCCCAGATCCGGGCCTTCCTGGAACCCCACCTGCCGCGGGAGTCCGACAGCCTGCTCGACGCCATCTCGGACCGGCTGATCATGGGCGACCTGGCCGGTGCCCAGGCCGAACTGGATCAGGCCCGGGCCAAGGACCCCGACCATCCCCGCCTTTTCCTCGCCGAGGTCCAGATCAAGGCCGCCAGCGGCGACACCCAGGCCGCCGAGGCGTTGCTTGATCGGGTCCCCATCGATCTGGCCAAGGACCCGGAGGTCCTGGCCCTGCGCGGTCAACTCCGCTTCGCCAATCTGGTCTCGACCGCCCCGCCGGAGGCCGAATTGGTCGCCCGTCTCGCGGCCAACCCCAAGGACAGCGAGGCCAGTTACCTGCTCGCCGCCTGGCAGGCTGTCAACGGCAATCTCGAAGCCGCCCTGGCCGGGCTCCTCACCCTCCTCAAGCGCGACCGGGCCTATGGCGACGATGGCGCCCGCAAGGCGATGATACTCATTTTCGACCTGCTTGGCGGCGCAGGCCCCCTGGTCACCGCCTACCGGGCCAAAATGCTCAGCGCCCTCTACTGAGAGGGGGGACCCTCGCGACTAAAGGCCAATATGAGGGCGACCAGGGTCGGGGTGCGCCGCACCCACGGCGCCTGGGTTCAGTGGGCGGGCCAGTCCCCATGGAGCGCGCGCTGGCTAAGGATCGCGCGGCCCACAGGGCTGCACTGCTCGAAAAAGACTTACCTAATCACCCCACAACGAGGCATCCCGCCAGGTGCGGATGGGGAACCAAGCCAGTCCGTCAGGGTCGGCCAAGGCCACGAGCAACCCCCAGCCCCCACCAGACCGCTACCGAAGGCCGCGAAACAGCCACCGACCACCAGTAAATTACCCACGATGGGCAGGCCCGAAACAAAATGATAGCCCTCGTCCGCACCCTGGCGACGGCGATAGCGCCAGGGACGCAGGTAGAGCAGATAGAGATTGATGCCGGCGAGGAGACCCGCGATCCCGACCAGGACCAAACCCAATCCCTCCTGAATTAGGGGGACGGGTCGCGGCCAGAGACCACAGACAAGCGCAAATAAGGCCGGGAGCGAGCACAGACCAATCCCAACCAGGCGGCGGATGAGAGGCTTCAATAGGGTCGCTGCCGCAAATGTAGCCGGTAAAGGGGCCCGGACACCGCCATGTCAAACAGCGTGAAAGCGGCCACCAGCAGGCCCAGGTCCAGCCACCCAAAGCCGAAAGACCCAGCCACGGCGATCAGGGGCAGCAGGGATTCGGGGATCTGATCCAGGCCGGTAGCCTTGTCACCGGGTTTGAGCCCCAGGCGGCGCTTGACGAAGCTCGACAGGGCGTCACCCACCATCGCCAGCAGGCCGATCAGTGCCCCCAGGCCAGCGCCCAGGCCGAGCAGATAAGCCAACACCATCGTCGCCAGCACCGCGCCCACCAGACCCCGCCTAGTGACGTGCCCGCCTAACAGGGGGCGGCCATCGGCGTGCATCCGGCCACCATCCAGTGGCCAGTCCCAGCGCGGGCCCAGGGCCCAGGCCAGCAGGATCGGCGCTCCGTTGGCGGCGATGAGCAACAAAAGCAAGCCCGCTTTTTCCCACATCTGGTCCCATCTCTCGCGCCGCGGCAGGTGTCTTGATGTAGATTATGGCCGATTCTCGAACATCCGCCCTCCCCCGTCCCGATCCCGCCGGCGGGGTCATGGAGTGCCGCCATGCAGCCAACCTATTTGCGCTTACTCCTAGCCTTGGCCTTGGGGGTTCAGACCCTCCTCGCCTTCACCCAGGCGCAGACCCAGACCTCGGCACCCGCCACCGTCCCCGCCGCGCCCAAGGAGATGCCCGGGCTGACAGAGCCCTCCCTCTGGGACAAGTCCCTGGGCACGGCCGGGGACCTCTGGCGGGGGACCAAGGAGAACGCCGGGCGCTGGTTCGAGGGTTCCCAGCAGGGCGCCGAGACCTTATGGCAAGGCTCCAAGCAAACCGCCGGCTCCGCCTGGGATACGACCCGGCGCTATCTGGGGCCGGACCCTCAGGCTAACTTCGCCCGCCTCTGGGACGGCGTCCTACCGACCCTCGAAGAGACGCTCGCCCTTCAGGAACGCCAGGCCAGCCTGCCGGAGAAGCGCTGGTTTGGCGACGACCAGGCCAGCAACCAGGCGGAGATCGACCAACTCCTCGACCAGGCCGTCGCCATCCTCTCCGGCTCCAACACCCAGGACCATCGGCAGCGCATCCGCGTCCTGCAGCAGGAGATCGCCAGCGCCCGCCAGGACCTAGCGGAATATCGCCGTCAGCGCGTCTCCGCCCCCTCGGACTCCCTGGTCAAGAAAACAGTCGCGGACTATGACGAAGCCATCGCCGACCGCCAGGCCGACATCGCCCGCTACGAGGCGAACCTGGAAACCGTCAAGCGCGATTTCGCCGCCGAGTTGCGGGCCATGGGCCTGGAACTGAGCGACGACCAACTGGATTTCATGCTCTCCACCGTGGTGGGCGACAACCTCATCGACCTCGGCATCCTCTTCGACAACGTCAAGGCTATCACCGGCCAGCTCGAAAAACTTGTCGAGGAGAGCGGCGAGGACCTCCAGAGCGCCCGCCGTTACTACGGCCTTTATGTCGTCCTGCTTAAGAGCCTGCGTCAGATGCATCTCCAGGTGGAACAGGCCATCGCCAACAACTATATCCCCCGCATCGACGCTATCGCCGAGCGCGCCCGGGAACTCTCCAGCCAGACCCAGACCCTCCTGCGGCAAGCGCCCGAAAAGCGGGAGATCCTCGTCGCCAATCTGGATGCCCAGCGCCTGACCATCGAGGCGGCGGGAGTCTATCGCCAATACCTTGATGAACAGGGCCGCCAGATCACCGCCGCCCGGGTCGCCCTGGAGACCGATATCGCCACCGCCTGGAATACCTACGAGACGGTGCGCGTCTCCGGCGAGTTGGTCGGTATCGTCAAGGCCAGCCGCAAGCTCCTGGACGGACTCATCAGCCGCCAGGTCCCCAAGCCTCGGCCCTTCCGTAACCTCGAAATGCAACGCGAATTTGAAAAGCTGACCGAGCAGTTACGCACGGGCGGGGGTGGGGGCGGGAAATAGGCCGTATCGGCGCCCTCCATCACCGCCTGGCCAAAGGGATCTGGGCGATAGTGGCATCGTGGAGAATTTTAGGCGGGAAAGGCCCCTCGGTTTAGCGCGGGCGGTTGTCGGCGGAATGTAGGCGACCTAGAGGGGTCTAGGTAGGAGATGGTTGCGAAGATAATTACCGGCCTCGCGGCTAATTTGCTCGGCGGATTCCTGGCGGGGTTGGCAACGATTGGCCCATGGCCGCCCCGGATGCAGCACGTCCCAGCGCGGGCGAACTCTGGCGTGGCGGCCCGAACCTGGATCGTGGTTGCCGAAGCCATCGATCAAGGTGTTCCAAAGGGGATCAAACCGGGCGATCAACAGCGACTCGCCTAGCGGGATCCAGATGTCGTCAACGATCAGATAGCGGCAACGGAAATCGGCACCGTCCAGATTGGAGGCTTCCTCAATGCTCCGGGCGTGCTGCCTGAGACGGCCGTGAAGCACCCTGCCGGGAGAGGCGTCAATCTCGCCGCCCTTACGCGCCCCCTTGGGCACCGCCTTGCCGACGTAAATGGGCGCGACGAATTGGCCATCGCGATTACGCTGGGCAATCAGGTCGTAACAGGGAAAAGCGCCGGTGTAGTAGATGGCATAGATACCGGCACCTTCGAAAGGTTCGAGATTGTCCAGAGGCAGAGGTGGACTATGCAAAAGGGCCTGCCCCACGCTCTCGCCAAGTTGCCGCTTATCAAGCGGATTGAAGGGAATCACATTGTTTTCCTTGGTCACGCCGCCTTCCTGTCCAGGCGAACATGAAATCCGCGCATGGCGTTTTCCGCCAGGCTTTCCGCGACCGATGCCGCGACCAACCTTGCCAACCCTACCGGTACGGCATTACCCAACTGGCGCATGGACTCCGACCAGGATCCCTGCAAGACATAACCGTCGGGAAAGGTTTGGATGCGAGCCGATTCGCGAACACTGAAATAGCGAACATTGCCATCGTCCATGACCATCATGTTCTCTCCCCCAGGTACACCATGATCTCCCGCTTTCAGGGCCTTGGCGGGAAGATCGAGGGGACTGCCCGTGTGTCCCTTGTAGGCTCGAGCGCCAGGCTGGTAATTATGGTCGTAATAGTCATCGGCGGCCGGGTCGCGCGGATCGGGCATACCCTCCAGGGCATCGCGAACCGTGCGCCATGGCTGTTCTTCCAGGGGAAAAAGCTGGGACTCCAAATCCTTGACCCTGGCCAGGAAGCCAGCATCAAGAGCGGGACGTCGGGTTTTAGGGACGCCCAGTCTTTCCCAATACTCACTCGTTATCCACTGAGCATGGAGCAGCGCGTCAAGCGAATGTGTCGGGGGCGGAAATGACCATTCGATGCCTAGGTCCGATCGAAAACCCACGATAAAAACCCGCTCGCGCTTTTGGGGAATACCATAATCCGCCGAGTTTACAACGGTTGGCACGACGTTATAGGTGAGTCCACCATGCCGGCCACCGGAGGTCTTTTGCGCTTGCAACCGGCTAAGATGATTTATCCAACCTTCTTGCCACTTGCGCGTAACCTCGGGAAATTCGAATTGCAGCAGGATGTATTGGTAGTAGTTGGCGAAACTTGGCCGGGTCAGGCCCTTTACGTTTTCGATGATGAAGGATTTTGGACGCAGCCTCCGAACCACATCCACGGTGGCGGGAAACATATCCCGGTCGTCGAGATACGCCTTGTGCTTGCCACCCATGGAAAAGGGTTGACAGGGGGGGCCGCCCGCCAGCAAGTCGAGACCCTCCGGAATGACCGACCAATCGAATTGACGTACATCGCCTTCCCACAAAGGCCAATCCTTGACCAAGGGATAGCTCCGGCGCATGTTTTCGCGCACGGTGTCGCAAGCGGGAGTATTCCACTCCAGCACCGCCAGTGAATCGAAACCCGCCATGGTAACCCCCATGGCGAGCCCACCAGCTCCAGCGAATAGCTCGACCGACCTCATTGCTTTCCTCCGCCGCGCTCGCCCAGGAATTCACGGACGACACGGGAGACATGATCCAGATTATGCAACTCACATTCCCACACGATGAGAACACGCCAACCCATGGCCCTCAACCGCTCCCGATACCCTAGATCCCTTTGCCGATTTTGCTCCAATTTGGTCTCCCAAAAATCCAGCTTGGATTTGGGCAGCCTCGCAAGCTTGCAGTTGGCATGACGGTGCCAGAAGCAACCGTGCATGAAGATCAAGGCATGCCGGGAAGGGAAAACCAGGTCGGGTTTTCCAGGCAAGTCGCCGACATGCAGACGATAACGGTAACCCATGCCATGTATGAGCCGGCGCAGCTTCATTTCGGGCGCCGTATCCTTACCGCGCACCCGTGACATCCGCTCGCTTCTCTGCGCGGGGGTCAAAGTATCGGCCATGCCCCGAACAACCTACCTTTCATGCTTGACCAACAGGTTATCGGTTGCCTCCCCTGGCGGGCCTTCCTTGATTCCATCGCGGGGTATCTGGCCGGGGCCGCGACCCGCCATCCACCATCCGCCGCAGTCCTTGCTGCAATCGGAATTCATCATGGTTGGGAGTTTAGCCCAACCCTGGCCACCATGTCCCTGGCATCTTGTTCTACCCGGCCATCATTGAAGGCCCTCAGAAACCCCAGGATACGCCCTTCCAGCCAATATTCCGGCCGCCAGGGCAGAGCGCCGGCGACGAAGCCGACATGGCCGCCATGGGAGCTGAGCTCCAGGGTGACGCCGGGTCCCAGTTCCTGCTCGAAGGGGACACTGGCGGGAAACATGAAGGGATCGTCCAGGGCGTGGATGATCAGGGTCGGCGTGGTGATGGCAGGCAGGTAGCCACGACAACTGGCCCGGTTGTAATAATCGAAGACGCCGGCGAAGCCACAGAGGGGAGCGGTGATGCGCTCGTCGAAGGCATTGAAATCCCGAATCGAGCCGATGTCGATCCTGATGGGGCAGGTCTGGGTGGCGAACTTGCGGAGGAAGGTCTGCTTGAGTCGGCCCACCAGATGACTCCGGTACAGGCGGGAGACACCCTGATTCAGCCGCAACATGGCATCCCGCAGGACAAAAGGGGGTGACACCGCGATCCCGGCGCCCAGCAGGGGCCCGCGCGGATCCTTGGCCGGATAGCCGCCCCGCTCGCCGAGATACTTGAGGAGGAGGTTGGCGCCCAGGGAGAAGCCAATGGCCGCGAGAGGCATCCCCGCCGGATCCCGGGCCAGATGCGTCAGAACCTCGTGCAGGTCTTCGCTAGCCCCGGAGTGGTAGCCGCGCGGCAGCCGGTTGGGTTCGCCGGAACAGCCCCGCAGATGCATAAAGAGGGGACAGTAGCCCTGACTGGCCAGGGCCGTGAGGAGGGTGCCCGCATAATGGGACTGAAGATCGCCTTCGAGCCCGTGGATCACCAGGACCCGAGGCCCCCTACCCTGCCCCAGCGCCAGGTCGATGAAGTCGCCGTCCGCGAGTTCGATGCGGCGGCGCTCCAGCCGCAGGTCCGGCCGGGACCGCGCCAAGCTGGGCCAAAGAGTCTGGAGATGGGGACCCGGCAACCACCAGGCGGGACGGAAGCTGCTCGCGACGAGTGTCCCCATAATAATGATTCCAAAGGATTTTTATGGTAAAAATGGCGGATTGGTTTACCCCGGATACCACCCGGTCCGGGCAACGGCATACCGAGGTGTCGTGGGTATCCGTGTCGCCCGGCCAATCCCGGCTAGGTCAACACCCCGACCGAGACGGCCAGCCGGGTAATGAGGTCGGCCACCTCCTCCGGGCGCTCCTCGTGGGCCAGATGCCCTAGCCGCGGCAAGGAGATGATCTGGGCCGTGGGCAGCCGGCTCCGGACGCGCTGGGCCTCGGCGGGCGGCACCGTCCAGTCGTTGTCGCCGACGACCAGGAAGAGGGGGGGCCGCAAAGCCGGCAGGGCCCGCTCCAGGGGCTCCAGTTTCCAGTTGGCCATCATGGACAGGGTGGCGCCGACGTGGCCGGGACAGGAGATCAGGCGGCGGTAGAGGGCGATGCCGACGGGGTCCAGGGTCGAGCCGGTACTGCGCACCAGCCGTTCCACCGCATCCGGGGCGCTGGCGCGCCAGGCGAACAGATGCGGCAGAAAGGGGGTCGCGGCGAGCAGCTTGGCGGCCGGGGAGAAGAAGTGACCCGGCAGGCCATTCAGGGGCAGGAGGGCGCCGTTAAGACTAATTAGGGCCCGAGGGTCGATGATGCCATCCAGGCACATGCGCGCCAGAATAGCGGCCCCGGCGGAGTGACCGACGACCAGGGCGGGGACCTTGCCCAACTGGCGCAGGAGTCCGCCCAGGGCGGCCGCCATACCCGGCAGAGAGAGGGCCGGGGCGGCGGGGGCCTCGGTAAAGCCATGACCCGGCAGGTCCGGGGCCAGGACCTGGAAACGTTCCGCCAGCAGCGGCGCCAGGTGGCGCCAGGAGTGGGTCGCCGCCCCCGTGCCATGGACCAGCAGGATGACGGGTCCCTCGCCCATTACCTGGAGATGCCAGCGTAATCCCGACTCCACCGGGAAAAGGCTCGCCTCCCGATTGGGCCAATCCCGCCCCTCCCGCTGCCAGTTCGGACGGTCGCTCACCCAGCCCCCGACCTAGCCCGTGGCGGCCTGAACGGCACTGGACAGGACCCGGGCATCGGCATAGGGGAGCGGCAGATAGGTCGCCCCCATGGCCTCGGCCAACTCCCGTGCCTTGGGCTGGGGGTGCGGCGAGGTATCCACCAGGAGGGCACGGATATCCGCCGTACGCACCAGCCGCGCCGCGACCAGGGCCTCCTCGCTTGCCCGGGCCCGGCCCCCCTGGCCGTCCCGGGCGACATTGGCGCGACCGTCCGTCAGCAGGACGATGGTGGGTGTCCCGCCCCGACGCTGCACCGCATCGGCGAGGAGCAGGGACACATCTATGCCTGCGGCCAGGGGTGTGCCGCCGCCGCCCGGCAGACTCGCCAGGGAGCGCTTGGCCCGCACCAGGGAGCGGGTGGGTGGCAGCAACAGCTCGGCACTCTGACCGCGAAAGGCGACCAGGGCGACGCGATCGCGGCGCACATAGCAGCTCGCCAACAGGAGTTCGATGGCGCCCTTGGCCTCCGCCAGGCGATGCAGGGCGGAAGAACCGGAGGCATCCACGGCAAAGATGGTGGTGGTCTCGGCGCGGTGCTTGAAACGCGTGACCCGAAAATCATCCCGCCGGACCTCGACCCGCTTGACCCCTTCTCCCGCCGGCTGCTCCCGCCGCCGGATGATTTGCCAGGGCGCGGCCGCGCGCAGGGTTTCGACGACATTCAGGCGCACCCCAGGTCCCGGATCGCCCCGCCGGGCGCCGATGGGCCGGCCCCGCAGGGAGGCCTGTTGGAGGGCGCCGGCCTTGCCCGGGGACCGGGAGCGGGCACGCCGGGCGGCACCCTGCCGCAGCCGGTCGAGCATGTCCCGCGGCATGGCGGCCTGGGCCGCCTCCAGGACCATCTCCTCCAGGGGTCGGTCCTCCCCACCCGTATCTTCGTCTCCCTGGCTATCTTCATCGGGCTGCTCGGGCGGCTCCTCATCCTCACCAGGCTGATCGGGCTCTTGCTCCTCGGGGGAGGGCTCACCGGCGGGCAGCCGGGTGGCGCGCGGGGCGAGCACCAGACGGGCGGCCACGGCGACGTCCTCCTCGGT
>JBASIS010000104.1:0-3456 GCA_049654905.1 Chromatiaceae bacterium | reverse complement strand
CCAATACACATAACCAAACCCGTAGCAACAATGGTTGAGTCGAAAGACTACATCCCTATGGCCGGAATGCGATCTGAAAACGCGGGGCGTCATGGTCCCCGAGATTTGATGAACTCAGAGAAGCGGGGCCGGGTGCCCCGCCCCCGTTCCCTCAGGGCTTATGAGCCCGACCGATGGGTGATACCGCAAAAGACTTCACCAACCTTGGTGCAACCGCATGCGTTGCATGGAGAATAGGGATGGGTTTCGACGGACAGTTTCATTACGTGTTCTCCAGAGTAAGGCGCGTCAGGATAAGGCCCCTTGCCGGGATGCGCCGGACCAGGCACGGGCCAGGAAACAGTTGTACTCGGTGGGCTGGGTATAGCTCCCGTGCTCCGCGTGCCAGGCCCCAGGGCAGCGGCTACAGGTGCGGAAGTTGGCGCATTGGCCGCATGGCACATCCGCCAGGGTCAGGGCCGCCCAGCGTTGGAAGAAGGGGGCGTCATGCCAGATGTTGGACAAAGAGTCCGACGGGAACTGACCAAGGGTCTCCGTCATGCCGATACAGGGCCGGACGGTCCCGTCCGGCGAGACCACCAGGCCGGCGGCCCCGGCCCCGCAGAGGTTGGCCGCCAAGTCGGGTCCCTGGGCGGTCCCCAGGGGCTCGTTCATGATGGTGATGCGGTAGAGGGGCGAGCGGAAGACATCCTGGAGGGTCGCGAGATCCTGAACACGCTGCCCCAGGGGGGCCTGGCCGCCGTCATTCTTGGCGGTGATGCTCAGGTCCATCTGGAAACCACAGCCCAAGCGCTCGGCCAGGGCCTCGACCGCCCGCCAGCCCGCGACCGTGTGCTTCATCAAGGGGGTCTTGATGGCGACGGTGACGCCGCCCTCCCGCAGGGTCTCGATGGCCCGCAGACTGCGGTGGAAGGAACCCTCCAGCCGGGTGACCCCATCGTGGAGCGCTGGGTCGGCCGAGTAGAGGCTGCACGAGACGGATTTCGGCCGGTGCTCGATGATCCGCCCCAGCATGGCATCCGAAAACCGGGTCAGATTGCTCAGAATGCCGGTGAGGAAGCCGTATTTCCTGGCCAGGTCGAGAATGTCCGCGAAGTCCTTGCGGACGCCCACCTCCCCGCCCGTCAGCCCCAGGCTGAAGCCCCCCAGGGCATCGAACTCGCCGAACAGCCGGTCGATCTGATCGAGGGTCAGTTCGTTCAGGTGGGTCTCGTCCGGGAGATAGCAGTGGACGCAGCGCTCGTTGCAGCGGTAGGTCGTCTCCAGGGTGAGCGAATAGCAGACGCGGTGATCGCCCATCATCTGGCCGATGGCCTGCTCGATATTGCGTTGCGGGCTGGCGAGATCGGCGACGCCGGCGATGGGGCTAGAGGTCGGACCTTGGTTCCTGGGGCCCTCGATCAGGTTGGACCCTTCGAGCGACTGGGCAAACCCTTGGAGCGTGGCCAGCGCCTCCGCCCGCGCATCCGCCCCGAACTCACCGTGGGCGAGCATATACTCCAGGGCGCTGTCGATGGCCCCGCAGGACTGGAAGAGCCGCCACCAGACCTCGGCGGAATCCCCTTCCAGGGTGCTCGCGGAGCGGGAGGGGGTGTGATAGGCGATGGAGACCGTTTTGTCCGGCCAGCGGTAGATGCGGCTGAAGACGCCAGGGTTGATTGTGCATCGAGGGAATTCTTGCATCCGTAGGGTCTCGTTATTCGCTTGCAACCAGATCAGAGGGTGCTGGTCGCCCGATCATCTTCCGAAAGGAGGGTCCGGGCGGCAAACCTCGGGACGCCCAAACATGGCGCTTGCCCGCCCGGGCAGGTTTCACCTATCGTACCCACGCCCTTCAGGGGATTACAGGCACGAAACGGGCGATAAGAACCATTTTTCGGGGGATCGGATGCAAGTTCACGAGAAACTCAAGGTGATGCGGATAACTCAAGGTGATGCGGATCTGTAAGGGCTGGACCCAGGAGGAACTGGCCGAAAAGCTCGGCTGGGCCGTGAACACCTATGCGAAGATCGAGCGCGGCGAGTCGGGCGTGAAGCTGGATAAGCTCAAGCAGATTGCGGAGGCAATCGGGGTGGACGTGAGCGAGCTGGTGAACCTGAACGAGAGGACGGTATTCAATTTCGCGGAGAATTGCACATCAAGCTTGGCTCAAAACAGCCTGGCGAATTGCACGATCCTGCTGAGCGAGTCGCAATGCGTGCATGAGCTGGAGACGGCGCGCCTGGTGATCGTCCAGAGAGATAAGGAGATCGAATGGCTGAAGGAGGAGAGCGCGCGCCTTAAAGAAATCATTGCACTGCAAAGAGGAGGGCGAGCAACCTGATAAGTTGCTTGCATAAAATGCTAATAATAAAAAAGTGTGTAAATTTTCGGGTAGCCCCATGACCCTGTTACATAAGGCTTACCGTGAAGAACCTGCGAGTTAGGGGTGTGCCCGTTGGCTGCCTCCTCGCGGGCGAGACGAAAAACCCTGTGACGATCGGAGTAGGGGGCCACCGGCCGCTCGTGGCGCCCCAGATGCGTCCGCGGCACCGCCATCTAGGCCGCCGTGGTCTCGGCCGCGACGCGGCGTAACGGCACCCGCCCCCCTCCACCATCGCCCCCGGTTGAACCAAAGGGGGCATTACGACTTCGGGCTAACCCCCTGCATTCCGCCCTTGCCCCGCCAGCGGGAAAGGCTATACTTGCGACCTGCCTGTAGAGGCGATGCCGGGGTGGCGAAACTGGTAGACGCATCAGACTCAAAATCTGACGGTAGTAATACCGTGCCGGTTCAAATCCGGCCCTCGGTACCAACGCAAGGGCTTGTGTCGTAAGGCGCGGCCCTTTTTTATCGCCCCGTGAGGGGTGTCCTGGGTGAGCCCTGGGGGCTCGGGCATTCCGAAGTTTGCCCGTTGACGGAGCCGCGAGGCTTGCTGAAATCCCATGTCAGTGATAAATTTGCGCGTTTTCCAAGATCAAGCCCCTCAGGGGATAGTCAGGGTCACCATGAAAGAAGGCATTCATCCCGCGTATCGCGACACCAAGGTCGTTTGCAGTTGCGGCAATCAGTTCAGCACCCGCTCCACCTTGGGCAAGGACCTACACGTGGAAGTCTGCTCCGCCTGCCACCCCTTCTATACCGGCAAGCAGAAGATCGTGGACACCGGCGGACGCGTGGACAAGTTCCGTCGCAAATACGGCCGCTGAAGTACCCCCTGCTCCCCGCGGGCCGGTGATGCTAAGGCGCATCCCGGTGCTTTTGCTATTGGTGATGGGGTTCCACCCCTTCGCCGCCTGGTCCGCTTGTCTCCTTCCCGCCCATTCCGAGTCCGCCCGCGTCACCCAGGTCATCGATGGCGATACCCTGGAGCTCAAGGATGACACCCGGGTGCGCCTCATTGGGATCGATACCCCCGAGATCGGTCGCGATGGCAAGGCCGACGATCCCGGCGCCCGCCAGGCCAGCGCCGCCC
>JBASIS010000103.1:0-8732 GCA_049654905.1 Chromatiaceae bacterium | reverse complement strand
TCGGCCTCGGCCTCCGGTGGCGGCAGGCGGGCCGGGTCCGGGCGTTCGGCGAGGTGGGCGGCGACCAGGCGGCGATAACGGTCGCCCAGGCCGGGGAAGCGGGCCAGGGTCGTCTGGGCCAGGTGCTGGTTACCGGTCAGCCAATCGTCGTCGGTTCGGGCCCTGCCCGTGGCCAGGGCCGCGAGCCAGAGATAGAGGTCCCGGTTGAGCCCGGGCTCTGGGAAACGGTCGATGAGGGGTGGCAGGAGGAGGGCGCGGTCATCCCGCCAGGCCAGGGCCAGCTTGTCGCCGACCCCGGCGATGCGGGCCAGCAGGCTGCGGCGGGCGCCATGCCGGTGCTCATCGGCGGCCTTGACCTCCAGGCCGGCGTCGCCCCCCAGGGCGCGAAAGTAGATGCCGATCAATCCAACCATGTCCTCCAGCCGCACCGCGGCCGCGGGGAAGCGGTGTGTGCTGGCCCGGGTGACGAGGCGGTGCCAGAGGGCGCCGACCTGCTCTTCCATCAGCCTTGGCCACCCAGGTTGGCCTGGATGACCTCCCGCAGGGCGGCGATGGTCTCGGCATCGTCGGTGAGGGGTTCCACCAGGGCGGCATGGCAGGCGTCCAGCAGGGACATGCCACTGCGGATCAGGGTGGCGGCATAGACTAGGAGCCGGGTAGATGCGCCTTCGTCCAGGTCGTGATCCTTGAGAGTACGCAGGGCACAGGCCAGGACCACCAGGCGCTTCGCCAGTGCGGCATCGATGGCCGTCTCTCGCATCAGAATGGCGATCTCCAGCTCGGGATGGGGAAAGCCCAGGCTCAGGGCGACGAAGCGCTGCCGGGTGCTGGGTTTCATACCCTTGAGGAGATTCTGGTAGCCGGGGTTGTAGGAGACCACCAGCATGAAGCCGGGCGGCGCCTCCAGGGTCTCGCCGGTGCGCTCCAGGATGAGGATGCGGCGGTCGTCGGTCAGGGGGTGCAGGACCACGGTGGTGTCCTTGCGCGCCTCCACCACCTCGTCCAGGTAGCAGATGGCCCCTTCCCGCACGGCCCGGGTCAGGGGGCCATCGGACCAGAAGGTCCCAGCGTCGCCGATCAGGTGGCGCCCCACCAAGTCCGCCGCGGTCAGGTCGTCATGGCAGGCCACGGTGTAAAGGGGCCGGCCCAGGCGCTCGGCCATGTAGCGCACCAGGCGGGTCTTGCCGCAACCAGTGGGGCCCTTGATCATCATCGGCAGGCGGTTGTGGTAGGCGTGTTCGAAGAGGGCCACTTCCCGGCCCTGGGGCTGGTAGTGGATACCCGCATCCGGAGCAGGGGGGGCGGTGAGGGCGGTGGCGGCGGACATCTGGGCTTCCTGGATGAACATTCTTCGGCAATGGGGGGTCGGGTTCTAAACGCGCCGCCTCAATAAGCCGCCTGGTCGGTGCGAGGCGAAGGTCTCGCGGGCGGTTCCGGCTCGAAGGGCGCCCGGGGCGCTGGGGGTTAGAGATCGAGGGGGCCGGTCCGCTGGGTAGCGGGCCGGCCCCGTGCGCGGGGCCCTGATTCCCCGCGACGCAGGACGATCAGTTGCAGCCCATGGCCGCCTTCATCTCCTTCATCCGGCCAGCCTGGACCCCGGTGGCGAGCCCCTTGGCCTTGGCGGTGTCACCGGCCTTGATGGCGGGGACTATCTCGCCGTCACGGGTCGCCTTGAAGAGGTCCCAGGTCGGCTTGAAGGCGTTCACCTTGGCGGCGTCGGGCCCACCAGCCATGGCGGCCAGGTTTGCGTCCAGGGCGGCGGTCGCGGTCTTGATCTGGTCCACATAGCTGGTTTGCTTGGTGGCATCGGCCTCGTCGAGCAGGGTGACCAGGGCCGTGCGGGCCGCGCCCAGATTGGTGCAGACGTCCGCGGGGGTGGCGGCCTGGGCCAGACCGGTGGCCAGGGTCAGGACGCCGGCGAGGATGGGGAAGTAGCGCATGTGGAGTGTCTCCTGGGTGGTAGGGGCGTGAGTTTTTGGGTTTACCCGCGGCATCCGGGGTCGTCCCAGCCCGCGGGTTGGCCGATAGTCCGCCGCCGGGGGGGCGGACTCCTTAACCTGGATCAAGTCGCGGCCAGGTCTCATCAGGCGGTCCGGGTAAAAGCCAGGGTGATGAGTCCGCCGATCAGAGTGAGCCAGATGAGGATGACCCAGCGCCAGGGGCCGCTCAGTCCATGGAGTCCCATGAAGAAGTCGCCCACCAGGTACCCCTTGACGAGGGCGATGCCGAGCACTAGCAGGGCAAATGAGAGTCCGCCAAGGCCCAGTTCGCCCACGGCGTAGGTGGTGAAGGTGAGGGCGATCAGCACTATATAGACCCAGGTGCAGGGCCGGAGAAAAACGGAGGTGCTGTTCATGGCGTATGTCCTCAGTGCATCACGTAAACCAGGGGGAAGAGGATCAGCCAGACCAGGTCCACCATGTGCCAGTAGGACGCGCCGGTCTCCACGCCGGTATGTTCCTGGGCATCATAGTCGCCTTTGCGGGCTTTGAGGGCCACCGCCAGCAGGATCACCAGCCCCAGGATGACGTGCATGAAGTGGAAGAAGGTCAGGGACAGGTAAAACATGTAGAAGCGATTGGTGGACAGGGTGATGCCCTGGCCAAAGTGATGGGCGTACTCAAAGCCCTTCACCCCCAGGAAGACCAGGCCCATGAGGATGGCCAGCCCCAGCCAGCGCGCGCAACGCTCCCCCTCGCCGACCCGGATGGCGGCCAGGGCCCGCACCACGAAATAGCTGCTGGTGATCAGGGCCAGGGTATTGATCAGGGCGGCGCCCCGGTCCAGGGTGACCTGGTAGAGGTTGAACAACGCCGGGTTGCTCATGCGGGTAAAGGCATAGGCGGCGAAGAAGATGGCGAAGACCGAAAGCTCGGCCAGGATGAAGATCCAGATCGCCAGGTCGCCGGGAGGGTAACGCCCTGCCGCCGGGGTGCTCACTGCCGTGCTCATCGGGAGATTTCCACGGGATTAAATGTAAAACAGTATGTTATGTCAATCCTTCGCCGCCGGACTTGATGGAGGTCAAAGCCATTAGCCGCCTGGATACTTCCCGGTCTGGGAGTTCTGGCTAAACTTGTCTGGCACGGGGTCGGTGCCCTCGGGCCAGCCGTCACGCCAGCGCCAACGCGCCCCGGCGGCGCCTCGTGGGAACCGTGCTGGTTTGACTTGAGTCAAGGGCGGAGGGCGTCAAAAGTCTTTAGCTAGGCCCCATGCCAATTCCGTCCAGCCCCTGCCGATGGGCGGACGCTGGCTGGGGTTAAACATTCGCATCGAGGAGTCAGGGCCATGCCGTCAGGCTTGAATATCTTTCTTGGCTGGACAGCCGGATCGGCTGGCTGGCTGGCGGTCCTCTCCGGGGCCAGCCTGGCGGCCCTGGCGGCGGTCCCGCCGGTCCTGGACTCGCCCCCGGTCCCGGCGGAGCTAGCCGTAACCGCCCCCGCCCCGGTCTCCCGGGAACGGGCCGTCGCCCTGCGTCATTTCCTGACCCAGGATTGCGGCTCCTGCCATGGCCTGACCCTGGGCGGTGGCCTGGGCCCGGCCTTGCAGCGTGAGCAGGTTGCCAACAAGCCGGTGCCCTATCTGGCCTATACCATCCTCAACGGCCGGCCGGGGACCGCCATGCCCCCCTGGTCCCGGTTCCTGACCGAGGCAGAGGGTGAATGGCTGGCACGCGAACTCCGGGGAGAAAACCCATGAACCCCACCCTCTACCTGACCCTGGCGCTGCTCCTGGTCGGTCCCGCGGCCCTGGCAGCCGCAACCAGCGGCACGGCCAACGCCCTAACCGAGCCCCCCATCCCTGCCCAGGCCATCGCCCCCCACGCGGCTCGGACCGAGGCCCCGGCCGCCGCCCCCTGTCCGCAACCGCGCGGGACGGGTGATCTGGGTATCATCGTGGAGCGGGGCTCGGGTTCCCTGCTGCTGATCGAGACCAGCGGCAACACCGCCCTGGGCCGGATCGAGGGCCTGGGGGACCTATCCCATGCGTCGGCGGTCTTCTCCCGGGACGGACGTTACGCCTTTGTTTTTGGACGCGATGGCGGCCTCTCCAAGGTGGATCTGCTGGAGGGCAAGGTGGTCCGGCGCGTGATTCAGGCGGGCAATTCCATTGGCGGCGCCATCTCCCAGAACGGCAAGCTGGTGGCGGTAGCCAATTACGAGCCTGGTGGGGTGCGGGTCTTCGACGCCGAGAAACTGGATCAGGTGGCCGACATCCCGGCCCTTTACGAGGAAGGCAAACCGGCCTCCAAGGTGGTCGGACTGGTGGACGCCCCCGGCAACCGCTTCGTCTTCAGCCTCTGGGATGGGGGCGAGATCTGGGTCGCCGACTTGACGCACCCGGCCAAACCCGGCGTGACCCGTCATCGCGGCATCGGCCGCCAGCCCTATGACGACCTCATCACCCCCGACGGCCGTTACTATCTCGCGGGCCTCTTCGGCGAGGATGGCCTGGCGCTGCTGGATCTCTGGCACCCGGAGCAAGGCGTGCGGCGCGTCCTACCGGGCTATGGGCGGGGGGAGGAGCCCCTGCCGGTCTTCAAGATGCCCCACCTGGAGGGCTGGGCGGTTGCGGGTCGGCGCGTCTTCGTCCCCGCCATTGGCCGTCACGAGGTGCTGGTCATCGATATGGACACCTGGGTCGAGGTGGGCCGCATCCCGGTGGCGGGACAGCCCGTCTTCGTCATGGCCCGGCCGGACGGTCGCCAGATATGGGTGAATTTTGCCCTGCCGGACAATGACCGCGTCCAGGTGATCGATGCCGAGAGCCTGGCGGTGATCCATGAACTCCAGCCCGGCAAGGCGGTGTTGCACCTGGAGTTCGAGCCCCGGGGCGAGGAGATCTGGATCTCGGTGCGGGACGAGGATCGCGTGGACGTCTATGACACCCAGACCTTCGCGCGCCTCACCAGTATCCCGGCCAACAAACCCAGCGGCATCTTTCTCACCGACCGCGCCTTCCGCATCGGGCTATGACGGGCACCCCACTCCTGGAGCGGCTCGACGCCCTCGACCGGCGCCTGCTGGATGATTTCCAGTCCGGCATCCCCCTGGCGCCCCGGCCCTTCGCCCTGATGGCGGAGCAACTGGGCGTGGCGGAGGCCGAGGTCATCGCCCGCCTGCAATGCCTGACCGAGGCCGGCGCCGTCAGCCGGGTGGGCCCCGTCTTCCGCCCCCGGCAGGTGGGTGCCAGCACCCTGGCCGCCATGGCCGTGCCCCCGGAGCGCCTCGCGGAGGTAGCGACCCTGGTCAACGGCTTTCCGGAGGTCAACCACAATTACGAGCGGGAGCACGACTTCAATCTCTGGTTCGTCCTCACCGCGCCGGATCAGACCCGCCTGGAGCGGGTCCTGGACGAGATCGGCCGCCGCGCCGGCCTGCCGGTCCTGGATCTGCCCATGTTGGCCGAATATCACATCGATCTGGGGTTTCCACTGCAATGGACATGAATGATCCAGCCGGGCCCGGCCCTGGCCAGCCGGGTGACGCGGCCCTGATCCGGGCCATTCAAGGCGGCCTGCCCCTGGTGGAGCGGCCCTTTGCCGCCATCGCCGCCGCACTGGGCCTGGAGGAAGGGGCGGTGATCGCCCGTATCCAGGCACTGATGGCCACGGGCGCCATCAAGCGCCTGGGGGTGGTGGTCCGTCATCAGGAGTTGGGCTATGGGGCCAATGCCATGGTGGTCTGGGACCTGCCGGACGCGACCGTCGATGCCCTGGGCCGGCGCATCGGCCAACGGCCCTATGTCACCCTCTGCTATCGCCGGCCGCGCCGCCTCCCGGCCTGGCCCTACAACCTCTTCACCATGATCCATGGTCGCGATCGCGCGGCGGTGCTGGCGCAGGTCGAGGCCATCAAAGGGGACTTCGACCTGGGGTCCGTCCCCAGCGAGGTCTTGTTTAGCGGCCAGCGTTTCAAACAGCGGGGCGCCTACTACCAGCCGGCGGTACTGGCGGAGGTCCGACCCGCCACCGATAACCCGGAGACGGCGGGGGTGAACTCCGCGCGGCCACGCCCGCCGCGGGGATTGCCCCGGGCGCTGGCCGTCCCTGCCTTGAACCCGGTTTGGGGTATCGCTTTAGGGACCGCCCTGGGTCCCCTGCAAGTTCGTACCAGCGAGGCCTTGGTATGAGTTCCGAGGCCGGGCCAGGTATCCCAGCCCCCCTGCTCCTGGGCAACCTGGAACGGACCTTTATCAATCGTTATCAGGGCGGTTTCCCCCTCGTCGAGCGCCCCTTCGCGACGGTCGCCCAGGCGCTGGGGACCGACGAGGCGCACCTAATCCGCATGGTTCAGGAGCTGCTGGCGAGCGGCCTGCTCAGCCGCTTTGGCCCCCTTTTTGACGCGGAGCGCCTGGGCGGCCGCTTCACCCTGGCCGCCATGGCCGTGCCCGAGGCCGATTTCGACCAGGTGGCGGCCCAACTCGCCGCCCTCCCCGAGGTCGCCCACAACTACCGGCGCGATCACGCCCTCAATATGTGGTGCGTGCTCGCCACCCCCAGTGAGGAGTCGCTGCGACAGGCACTGGCTCATCTCCAGGATCTGACGGGCCTGGAGGTGCTGGATTTTCCCAAGCTGGCCGAGTATCACCTGGGCTTCTGGCTCCAGCTTGAGGAGGATGGTGGCCTGAGCATGCGCCGCTGGGTGCGGAGCCCCACGGCTAGTCCCGTCCCCCTGGACGCGCTGGACCAGGCCATGGTAACCGCCACCCAGGGCGGCCTGCCCTTAGTGGCCGCCCCCTACGCCGAGATCGCGCGCCGCCTCGGTCAAGCCCCCGCGACCATCCTGGACCGGCTGGCGGCGCTGCTGGCCCAGGGCGCCATTCGCCGTATCGGCGCCGTCCCCAATCATTACCGGCTGGGGCTGCGGGGCAATGGCATGACGGTCTGGGATATCGAGGACGAGGCCGTGGACCGCCTGGGGGCCGCGATCGGCGCCCTGGAAGGCGTGAGCCACTGTTATCGCCGTCCCCGCCGGCTACCCCGCTGGCCCTATAACCTCTTCGCCATGCTGCATGGGCGCGATCGCGAAGAGGTCCTTGCCGCCGCCACCCGCGTCCAGGATCTGGTGGCCGACCACTGCCATGGCCACGAGGTCCTCTTCAGCGCGGCGGTGCTGAAAAAGACCGGCTTGCGCTTCCAACCCCAGGAAACCCTCTGATGTTCAGACTCAGCCGCTACCTCCACCTGCTCGCCGACCCCGAGCGCCTGGCCCAGGCCGCCGCCGCGCCTCCGGTCACCCCCACTGGCCCCGTGGTGATCTGGAATCTGATCCGGCGCTGCAACCTCACCTGCGCTCACTGCTACTCGACCTCGGCGGACAAGGACTTTGCCGGGGAGCTGACCACGGCGGAGGTCAAGGCCGTGATGGCGGACCTGCGGGCCTTTGGGGTCCCCGTCCTCATCCTCTCCGGGGGCGAGCCCCTGATGCGCCCCGATATCTTCGAACTGGCCCACCACGCCAAGTCCCTGGGCTTCTATCTGGCCCTGTCCACCAACGGCACCCTCATCGACGCGGACCAGGTGGCGCCCATCGCCGCCGTAGGGTTTGACTACCTGGGCATCAGCCTGGATGGCCTGGCCGAGACGCACGATCGCTTTCGCCGCCGCCAGGGCGCCTTTCAGGCCTCGCTCCAGGGGTTGCGCCTCTGTCACGAGGCCGGTCTCAAGGTCGGCATGCGCTTCACCCTCTGTCAGGACAACGCCCAGGACCTGCCGGCTCTGCTGGATCTGATGAGCGAGGAGGGGATCGATAAGTTTTATCTGTCCCACCTGAATTATGCCGGGCGCGGCAACAAGCACCGGGAACGGGACGCCTATGCCAGCAGGACCCGCGAGGCCATGGATCTCCTCATCGAGACCGGCTGGTCGCGCCTCCAGCGTAGCCAGGCCGTTGAGCTGGTAACGGGCAACAATGACGCCGACGGCGTCTATCTGCTCCACTGGGCCAAGCGGCACTTCCCGGAACGGCTGGAAGACCTGCGCCAGGTCCTAACCAAATGGGGCGGCAATGCCTCGGGGCAGCATATCGCCAACATCGATAACCTGGGCAAGGTCCATCCCGACAGCTTCTGGTGGAACTATCCCCTGGGCAATGTCCGCGATCGCCCCTTTTCCGCCATCTGGGAGGACCGTGCCGATCCCCTCATGGCCGGACTCCAGCAGCGGCCCCGACCGGTGACAGGGCGCTGCGGTACCTGCGCCCATCTGGCCATCTGCAACGGCAACACCCGCACCCGCGCCTTTCAGGTGACGGGGGACTTCTGGGCCGAGGACCCCGGCTGCTATCTCACGGACGCCGAGATCGGCCGTTAGCGCCGCCATCCCAGGTCCCCCCTCTTCTTAGCCTGGTGCCTATGCCATGAAAAACATCCTCTTGGCCGATACCTCTTCCCTGACATCAAGTCGCGGCCTGGGCCAGCGCATCGCCTATGGCGTGGCCTTGGGGTCCTACCTGTGCGCCGTCCTTTGCCTGGTTGCCGTCTTTATCTGGCTCGGCGAGCTGGGGAGCGAGCATCCCGTCATCGCCAGCCTGGGAGCCAGCCTGGTCTTCTTCGTTGGAGTGGGCATCGTTCTGCACGTCATCGGCCGCGCCAATCTGCCCAGCCTGGGGTTTAGCCAGCAAAAGAGCCGGATTTAGGGGCCGAGGTGAAGCTTGGCGGGGTCGGAAATTTGGCTTTGTTTCGTAATTTCGCCTTTCGGCAGACCAAGGCGGCGTAGCTCCATCTCGCGC
>JBASIS010000102.1:0-11921 GCA_049654905.1 Chromatiaceae bacterium | reverse complement strand
TCAACTTTGAGTCAGAGAGTGCATCGCGCAGGACACGGGATATGGCAGAATGGGTTGTCAGTTCAGGAGACAACCTCAACAAGCCGTTCGCGATTGTTGATAAAGTTAACGCCAAGGTCTATGTATTTGGCGTGGACGGAAAGCTACACGGAGCAGCGCCTGTGCTGCTGGGACTGGGGAAAGGTGATGACGTCGCCCCCGGGGTTGGTGACATGCGGATGGGGCTTATCCCCGTCGCGCAGCGTACGACGCCGGCGGGTCGTTTCGAGGCGGTAATGGGCCGCAATGCCCATGGCAAGGAAATACTCTGGGTGGACTACAAAAATGCCATCTCCATGCATCCGGTCGTTACGTCTAACCCAAAAGAGCGCCGGGCTGAACGCTTGGATACGCCCACGCCGCTTGATAACCGTATTTCGTTTGGCTGCATCAATGTTCCAGCGGTATTCTTCAAGAACGTGGTACATAGCAAGTTTTCCGGGACGGCCGGAATTGTTTATGTATTGCCGGAAACAAAACGTACTTGAAGAGCTGACTCCAACTGCCTTACTGAAAGGAAAGCGCCGAGGGCGCCAAGAGGCCAAGCAAACCCGTATTACAAAGCTCGTAGATTGAGTGCGGTGTAGAATTTATAGTTTCGAAAGGCGGTTCCCACGCCTTCTTCTCGGCGATCCAGCTCGGCAATGGCATAACCAGTGGCAGATGGCCGTTCGGGCGAAACCAAGAGTCAATGCTCCAGGGAAGCCCACTTTCCGTATCGATAATTACGGCCGTCCAATGAACCGCGGTGATATCTAAAGGACTGCGCACTTTGGGAGATGAGACCGTCCACCCGGCCAGTTCCCCAATATCCCGGAGAATATGCAAATAAGTAGTGGTGTTGCTGGTCTTATCGACGCAATCCATCCGCCCCTCAACTTCAGCATCAAAATCGTTAATGGCAAGGTCGCTGGCCAACAATGGCTGATACTTTTGTGCCATCAATTCCATTTGCCAAATCCCGATACGCACATGCTGTAATCTATCGTGAAGACTTGCGCCAGGACAAAGCGCCATAGGCCTTTTTAAAAGGGCCATATCGTTGGGGGTGAAGGTCATGGTCTGTCTGCTCGCACACGACCAGTTAAAGCAGATTCGCAGCGTTACCGACCCATCCCGGTCGATCAGGTACTCTGGTGGAAGTGGCATCGAAACTGATGTTCCCTGAGCGTCATCAAAAATCGGCTGTGACGCGGCGGCACCAACCAAACCGGTATAGCTGACGAGTAAAGCGAATAAACCGATCACAGCGATGCACCCTAGCCACTTCACCCGGGATACAAACCACGACTTTTGCCGTCAACTTGAAACTTTAATTTCAAAGTTGACGGCAAATACTATTGAAACATGGAAGTTATTAATTACGATCCGCTTTTGGCTGATACGTCGGGGCTGCGGCGGCTGGCGCCGGCTCATGCTTCGAAGCGGTGCTACAGGCCGTGAGCAACAGCACCAAAGTAATAGTGCCAAGTAGGGCAATTGTAGATATGTTTTTCATCTGTCATTTCCTATTTAGAGTTGGTTTTAGAAATGCACGCCACTGAAGGTACAACGGTGATGTCGATACCTGATTGCCAGTATCGAAAAGGCAAGGCCTTTCGACCCGTTGGTTCCCAGTAACACACCCCCCGGCAGAGCCGGGGACTTCTGTTTGTGGGCCACCCGAAGGTGGCCGATCACACCTATAGTATTGGCTGATCGAGAGCTATGGTCAATAGTGGTGTATGACCTTGATGCGTTCTCGGTTCAGACGATTGGCTTTGCGCATCCAACTGGACGACAATCCCTCTCGGCAGGCGTATCGGACATGGGCGTTTCCAGCGGTTAGTTGGCACTTCCAAGGATCCCCTAACCGGCGCGTTTGCCAGCCACCCAGGTCCTTGATGACCTACGCAAACACTCGGTCCTGGACTAAACGCCCACAGATTAAGGCGCCATCAACTTGTCTGATTCCGCACCCGCCGAGATGCCCGAAACCGAAACGGCCTGCCCGAAATGCGGGGCAGGCCAAAGCGCGGACGCCAAAATCTGCGCTGCCTGCGGCATCGTGTTCGAGAAATATTGGAAATATCACCCTCGGCCAGGCATCGACCCCGCGACCTGGACCCCACCGACCCGGGTGGCCCGACCCACCCCAACCCGGCCCAGGGCGGAGGTGCCTACCGAGGGGCTGATGGCGTTCCTGCTGCCACGCCAACCGGAACTTGATGGGATTGGTTTATGGGCCCGCGCCGCCCTCCTGCTGGTCCTGCTGATTTGGGGGCTGCGCCTGATCGCCCTATCTCCGGCCAGCAACGGTGCCGGACAATCCTTTTTGCATCTGGTCAATCTGCCCTTTCATGAGGCCGGACACCTGATTTTCCGACCTTTTGGGTCCTTCATGGCCTCCCTGGGCGGTACCCTGGGCCAGTTGCTCATGCCCCTGGTCTGCGCCGGCACCCTGCTGCTGAAGACCCGCGATCCCTTTGGCGCCGCCGTGGCCTGCTGGTGGTTTGGGCAGAATTTCCTGGATATCGCCCCCTACGTCAACGACGCACGGGCTGGTGAATTACCTCTGCTGGGTGGTAATTTCGGTCACTCCTCGCCCTATGGCTTCCACGATTGGGAATATCTCCTGACCGAGTCGGGTCTGCTTAACCTCGACCATCACATCGCCTGGCTGAGTCATGGGCTGGGCGCGGTAATCATGCTTCTGGCCCTGGCCTGGGGCGCCATTCTCCTGGTTCGTCAACGCCGCCCCTGAGATCAGGGGCTGTCCCTCAGAACAACCGCTGGGCCGCCTGGGTCAGGGAGGAGAGCAGCCGGTCCAGGGGTTTCTTGTGGGCGGTATAGCTAACTTGGTAAAGATCGGTAGTATCGGCGGCCCCCAGCAGCCAGTCGTCGCTGGTCTGGATCGCGTCGATCAGCCCCAGCGCCAGGGCCTGGCGGCCATGCCAATATTCGCCCGTGGCGACCTGGGCCAGGTCCAGGCTGGGCCGGTATTCGAGGATAAATTCCTTGAAGAGGCCATGCGTCTCTTCCAGTTGCTCACGGAGCTTTTCCCGGCCCGCCTCGGTGTTCTCACCGAAGAGGGTGAGGGTGCGCTTGTAATCGCCGGCGGTGTGGAGCTCGTAATCCACCCCGTGCCGCTCCAGCACCCGATGGAAGTTGGGCAACTGGGCGACCACGCCAATGGAACCCACCACGGCGAAGGGGGCGGCGATGATGCGGTCGGCGACCGCCGCCATGAGGTAGCCGCCACTGGCGGCCACCTTGTCCACCGCGACGGTCAGGGGAATGCCACGCGCCCGCAGCCGGGTCAATTGGGAGGCGGCTAGGCCGTGTTCCGTCACCAGGCCGCCGGCATTTTCCAGCCGGATCAGGACCCCGTCGCCCGCCTTAGCCTCCAGGAGGATGCCGGTGATGGCCTGGCGCAGGGCGGCGGAGGCCGTGGCCTTGATATCGCCCTGAAAGTCGATGACAAAGAGCCGGTGGCGGGACTCCGCCGCCTGCTCCCGCGCCTTGTCAGCCTTACGTTCCAGCTTGAGGGATTTCCGGAAGACCTTTTTGAGCGTGGAGGCCTGACGGAGGGTATGGGCCAGGTCGCAATAGCGGTCGTTGAGGCTGGTGACCTCCAGATGGTCGCCCTCCAGATGTCCCATCTTGCGGGCGCGGACGATCCCGACCAGCATCAGGCCAATGCCCAGCAGGATCGTCAGGGTCTTGGCCAGAAAGAGGCCGTAGTCGATGAGGGCTTGGGTCACGCGGACGGGTTCTCCCTGGGTGGGTCTAGATGGCGATGGGGGCGCGGATGGCGGGATGGGGATCGTAGCCGATGAACTCGAAATCCTCGAATTCGTAGTCGAACAGGCTGGCCGGACGCCGCTTGAATGCCAGTTGGGGCCTGGGCCTGGGCTCCCGGGCGAGTTGGGCCAGGACAATTTCAGGGGTGAGATGGTTGCGGTACAGGTGCAGATCGCCAAAGGTATGAACGAAATCGCCCACTTCCAGGTCGCATTGGTGGGCCAGCATGTGGGTCAGGAGGGCATAGCTGGCGATGTTGAAGGGCACCCCCAGGAAGAGATCGGCGCTGCGCTGATAGAGCTGGCAGGATAGGCGCCCCTCCTGGACAAAAAACTGGAAGAGGCAATGACAAGGCGCCAAGGCCATGCGCCCCTGGTGGGCGTTTTCCTGGGGGGAGAGGCCGTCGCGGGGCAGGTCCGCCGGGTTCCAGGCCGAGACCACCAGGCGGCGCGAATCCGGATCGGCGCGGATGGCCGCCAGGACCAGGGAGATCTGGTCGAGGGTGGAGCCATCCGGGCAGGCCCAACTCCGCCATTGCCGGCCGTAAATGGGGCCCAGATCGCCCTCCTCCGTCGCCCATTCGTCCCAGATGCCGACCCCGCGCGCCTTGAGCCAGCGGTTGTCCGTGGAGCCTTGCAGGAACCAGAGCAGCTCGTGAATGACGCTCTTGAGGTGGATCTTTTTGGTGGTGACCAGGGGAAAACCTTGGGCCAGGTCGAAACGGATCTGGCGGCCAAAGACGGCCCGGGTGCCGACGCCGGTGCGATCCGCCCGGTCAACGCCCTGGTCCAGGACGTCCCGGAGGAGGTCGAGGTACTCCCTCATGAAGAGGCCATCAATTGCGGGCCGGGGACAGCAGCAGCAAGTGGCCCTGCATGGCCGCCGGTTTGGGCAGACCCATGAGGGCCAGCACGGTCGGGGCGATCGCATCCAGGCCAGCGCCAATGCTCAGGTTCCAGGGCACCTGGTCGATCACCAGACAGGGCACCGGGTAGAGGGTATGCTGGGTGTGGGGCGTTTGCGTCACCGGGTCCACCATCTCGTCGCAGTTGCCGTGATCGGCGGTGAGGATGATCGCATAACCCGCCGCCACCGCCGCATCCAGGACCCGCCCGACCTCCCGGTCCAGGGCCTCTACCGCCGCGATGACGGCCTCCCGCACCGCGGTATGCCCGACCATGTCGCCATTGGCGAAGTTGACGACGATGAAGGCATATTCCTGGCGTCCCAGGGCCTCGACCACGGCGGTGGCCACCTCGGGGGCGCTCATCTCCGGCTTTAGATCATAGGTGTCAACACGGGGCGAGGGGATCAGACATTGATCCTCGCCCGGCAGGGGTTCGCTGTGGCCGCCATTGAAATAGAAGGTGACGTGGGGGTATTTCTCGGTCTCGGCGCAATGGAACTGACGGAGGCCCGCGTCGCTCAGGATCTTGCCCAGGGTGACGCCCGGTGACTCGTGATCGAAAGCAATGGGCATCCGGTAGGTCTTGTCGTAGCGCATCATGCAGGTCACCTCGACCGGCTGGAGGGCCCCCCGATCGAAGTGCTTGAAATCCTGCTGCAAGAAGGCGCTCAGAATCTGACGGGGCCGGTCCTTGCGGAAATTGAAGGAGAGGAGACAGTCCCCCGCCTCAATGCGGGGGCTGCTGGCGATCCGGGTCGGCAGAATGAACTCGTCATCCTGACCGGCGGCGTAGGATTGCTCGATGGCCTCCCGGGCGGAAGCCGCCTGTTCGCCCAGGCCCTCCACCAGGCAGCGCCAGGCCTTTTCGGTCCGGTCCCAGCGGTTATCGCGGTCCATGGCGTAGTAACGGCCGGAGACACTGGCGATCGTGCCACCGGCGGCGGCCAGGGCCTCCTCGACCTCCGCCAGATAGCCCAATGCGGAGCGCGGGGGGGTATCCCGGCCATCGGTGATCATGTGGACGGCGGGGATGGCCCCCTGCTGGCGGCACAGTTCGATGAGGGGGACCAGATGGTTGACATGGCTATGGACGCCACCGTCGGATACCAGGCCCAGCAGGTGCAGGGGCCGGCCCAACGCGGCGGCGCGCCGGGCGGCGGCGGTCAGGGCGGGGTTGTGGAAAAAAGAGCCGTCCGCGATGGCATCGTCGATCAGGACCAGATCCTGGCGAATGACACAGCCGGAGCCCAGGGTGATGTGCCCCACCTCGGAGTTACCCATCTGGCCATCCGGCAGCCCCACGGCCCGTCCCGAGGCCTGCAGGGTGGTATGGGGGTTGCCAGCGAAGTAGCGATCCAGTTGGGGCGTGCGTGCCAGGGCGACGGCGTTGTTGGCCTTGGCGGGGTTGACCCCGAAGCCGTCGAGAATGACGAGCAGGGCGGGTCGGCGCGGTACAGTGGGCCAGTCGGCCATCTCCGTGACTCCAGGTTGGATTGGGGGCCAGGACAGGGATGAACTACCCAAGGCCGCGAAGGGGGCTAGTTTATACCCCTCGCCCCTGGGATTGCTGGCCCTCTTTGCCGGTCATGCGGACCCGGATGCTTTCCCCGGCCGGGACTGAAAAATACCAGATCATTGCTTTGTAAAGACATATTTGATTTTAATCCACCAAGACCGACCAAATTGGTGAGTTTTCGTCGCCCTCAATCTAGTGGACAATAAGCCGAATACAGGATTCGGCGATAAGCATGCGTTTCGGCCCGGTGGCCTGGCCCTCTTGGCCTGGGAAGGCGCCGCTTCCGCCGTCCCCTTCACCGCGGCCCACCCCGCCCCATGATGTAGCCCCGCGTCGCAACGGGCATATAGGAGGCAGACATGAAACCCGACCGGATCATCGCGTTCGTCATGGCGGGCGGCCAAGGCTCCCGCCTCCAGCCCCTGACCACGGCCCGTTCCAAGCCCTCGGTGCCCTTCGGCGCGCGCTACCGGATCGTCGATTTCGTGCTGAGTAATCTGGTCAACTCCAACATCAATACCATTTACCTGCTGGTTCAGTACAAATCCCAGTCCCTGATCGAGCATGTGCGCAAGGCCTGGACCATTTCCCCCCTGCTCCAGCAACATTTCGTGACCGTGGTGCCACCCCAGATGCGGATCAGCGAAAACTGGTTCCAGGGCACGGCGGACGCGGTGCACCAGAATATCAATCTGATCGAGGAACAGGCCCCGGACCTGGTGGCCGTCTTTGGCGCCGACCACATCTACCGGATGGACATCCGGCAGATGGTGGATTTCCACCAGGCCAACCAGGCCGATGTCACCGTCGCCGCCCTGCCCGTCCCGCTGCGGGATGCGCGCGGCTTTGGCGTTATTGCCACCGGGCCCGATGGGCGTATCCAGGCCTTTCAGGAGAAGCCGGCCCAGCCGGCCGCCATGCCCGGCGATCCGAACCAGGCTTTTGCCTCCATGGGCAACTACATCTTCAAGACGGAGGTCCTGCTTGATGCCCTGGAAGAGGCCCGCCGTAATGGCGAGACGGATTTTGGCGGTCACGTCCTGCCGCGCCTGTTGCGCACCCACCGCCTCTTTGCCTACGACTTCGCCACGAATGTGATCCCGGGCACCAAGGCTTATGAATCGCAGGTCTATTGGCGGGACGTCGGCAATATCGATGCCTACTTCGATGCCCACAAGGACGTGCTGGGCGCCGAACCCGTCTTCGATATGTTCAACCCCCAGTGGCCGGTTTACTCCAGCGGCTACCAGGGTCCGGTGGCACGAGTACTGGGCGGTGAGCTGCGCAACTCTCTGCTGGCGGCGGCGACCATCGTCCACGAGGGCGCCCGCATCACCAATTCCATCATTCGACGCGAGGCCGTGATCGAGGAGGATGTGGAAATCGAGGATTGCATCATCATGGATTATGTGCGGGTCTGCCGGGGTGCGCGCCTGCGGCGGGTCATCGTCGATCGTCACAACATCATCGCCGCCGGTGATCGCATCGGCTTCGACCCGGAAGCCGATCGCCAGCGCTTTACGGTCAGTGAGGGGGGGGTGACCGTGATGCCAGCCGGGCGCGTGAGCTATTTCGCCCGCGATCACCTGGGCGCCCTCGGCCGCAGCTACTCCAAGTGACATGATCGACCGGCACCTCGACGACCATCTGCGCACGATCGAACGGCTGCGGGAACAAAGGGCGGACATCGAACGCATCGCCGTCCTCATGATCGACTGCCTGGCCGGTAGGGGCCGCGTCTTCTGGCTCGGCAATGGGGGGAGCGCGGCGGATAGCCAGCACCTGGCCTCGGAGCTCGTCGGGCGCTTCGAGCGCGACCGGCCCGGCCTGGCCTCCATCGCTCTGACCACGGACAGCTCCGCCCTCACGGCCATCGGCAACGATTATGGCTTCGAGCAAATCTTTGCCCGTCAGGTCGAGGCCCTGTGCCGGCCCGGGGACCTGGTCATCGGCATCAGCACCTCGGGCAATAGCCCCAATGTCCTGCGGGCGATGGAAAAGGCGCGCGCCCTGGGGGTCATGACCGCCGGCTTTAGCGGCCGGGGAGGTGGGCGCCTCAAGGGTGCGGTGGATGCCTGCCTGATCGCCCCCTCCGACAACACGGCGCGCATCCAGGAGGCGCATCTGCTGGTCGGCCATATCCTCTGCGACCTGGTTGAGGCGCGCTTCGCGCCCCCCGCCGCCACCGCCTGAAGCGAGCCGCCATGTTCGACCACCCCGAGGCCGTCCTGCGCGCCGTGCGGTCCGGCTTCGGCGCCCGCCGGGTGCTGGTCGTGGGTGATCTCATGCTCGACCGCTATCTCTGGGGCCAGGTCCAGCGCATCTCCCCCGAGGCCCCGGTCCCCGTGGTCCATTTGACCCACCGTACCCAAACCGCCGGCGGTGCCGCTAATGTCGCTCGCAACCTGGCCTCCCTGGGGCTGGAGGTCCAGCTTGCGGGGGTCACGGGTGAGGATGAAGGCCGCGCCGCCCTGCTGGCCGCCCTAGCCGCCGACGGCATCCAGACCCAGGCGGTCGGCCTGGCCCGGGACCGGGCCACCACCGTCAAGACGCGGGTCATCGGCAATCACCAGCAGATGCTGCGCATCGACGAGGAGAGCAACCGGCCTCTAGACCCCGCCGACGAGCGTGCCCTGGGCGAGGCGATCCTGCCCCTACTGGCGGGTGCTGGGGCCCTGGTGCTCTCGGACTACGCCAAGGGCGTCCTGTCCGGAGGACTCTGCCACCGCCTCCTGGCGGCGGCACGGTGCCAGGGCCTGCCCGTCCTGGTTGATCCCAAGGGCCGGGACTTTGCCAAGTACGCCGGGGCCAGCCTCATCACCCCCAATCGGGCCGAACTCGCCCTGACCACCGGCGTCCCGCGCGAAGACCTGACCGGCCTGCTCCAGGCGGCAACCACCCTGAGAGAGGAACTGGACCTGGGGCTCCTGGTGCTGACCCTGAGCGAGCTGGGCCTGGCCCTGGTGGACAGTTCGGGCACCCGGCGCATCCCCGCTCTGGCGCGGGAGGTCTTTGATGTCTCTGGCGCCGGCGACACCGTCATCGCCACTTTCGCCGCTGGCCTCGCCGCCGGGCTGGACGCCAGCGATACCGCCCATCTGGCCAACCTGGCCGCTGGGGTGGTGGTCGGCAAGGTGGGGACCGTGCCCATCACCGGGCCCGAACTCCTGGCCGCCATCAGTGGCGAGATGGCGCTGGAACAGGCGGCCAAGATCCTGGATCTAACCTCCGCCCGGACCCGGGTGCAAGGCTGGCAGGCCGCCGGGGAGCGGGTCGTCTTCACCAACGGCTGCTTCGACCTGCTCCACGTTGGCCACGTTAGCTACCTGGAGTTGGCCCGCCGGCAGGGCCAGCGCCTGGTGGTGGGCCTCAACACGGACCAGTCGGTGCGGGCCCTCAAGGGGCCGGAACGCCCTCTCATTGGCGAGCAGGACCGCGCCCGGGTTCTCGCCGCCCTGGCCGCGGTGGATGCCGTGGTGCTGTTCGACGAGGCGACGCCCCTGGAACTCATTCTGGCTCTGCGCCCGGATGTCCTCGCCAAGGGCGCGGATTACCGGGAGGATGAGGTCGTTGGGGCCCCGGAGGTGAAAGCCTGGGGCGGCCAGGTGGTCTTGATTCCCCTGGTCGATGATCGCAGCACCACGGGCATCATCCAGCGCCTGGGTGGCACCGGGGGCAAGGCGCCCGACCTGCCAGGCCGGCCAGCCTGAGGCCGACCAGGCCCCTGGGCCGACGTTGGAGCCCGGCCCGACCGGCAAGGCTCAGCCGCCAAGGGCGTCATAGGTACCTCGGTGCAAGGCCCCCAGGGCGGCGAGGTCGATGCAATCGGGTATGGCCATCTCCCCGGTCAGCCGGCTCGCTGGCGCGCCGGACTCACCCAGACCGTCCACCACCAGGGCCGCTCCCCCGAAGTCTTCGTTTTGGGTGTAGGTGCTCACAGTCACCAGCAGGGCCTTGAGGTCGGCGCCCAGGGCGGCGCGCACGCCGTTCGCCGAGTCCTCAATGGCGACGCAGGCCGCTGCCGGCAGCCCGAGGTGCTCAAGGGCATAAACAAAGATATCCGGGGCGGGTTTCTTGGCGGGGACGATGTCGCCAGCGGCGATGACCTCGAACCAGCCCGGCAGATCGGCATGGCCCGCGCACTCCAGCAGGGTGGTGACATTCTCAGGGGTTGTGGTGGTGGCCACGGCGAGTCGGATGCCGGCATCCCGGGCCTCGCCCAGCAGGCGCAGGACGCCCGGCCGCAGAGGGATGGCGCCGGAACGCAACAAGTCCAGATAGTGGGCCGTCTTGCGCTGGTGCAGCTCGGCGATAAAGTCCACCAGGTCCGGCCGCTCCAGAAAGTCGGGTTGCCAGTGGCGCAGGTAGTGGAGGATGCGTTCCTTGCCCCCGGTCACGGCGAGCAGTTCACCATAGAGGGGCACCGTCCAGTCCCAGTCGAGCCCCGCCTCCTGGAAGGCGCGATTGAAGGCCGGCCGATGGCCATCCCGCTCCGTGTCCGCCAGGGTGCCATCCACATCAAAGATCAGGGCCTGAAGAGCCTGCATGTCTCACCTCGCAAATAAAGCGTTTGTCCCGTTTAAGATCGGGATAAGGTTACCCCAGCCCCGCCTTTTCCGCAGTGGCTAGGAATCCACGATATTGGCATCTATCAGCCTGGGATCAAATTCCGGTTGCCCATCCGCACCCAATTTGATACAAAGCAACCCCTTTGACGGGAGGCGTCCCGTGCGTCGGGGTAACGATTCGATCCCGTAAACCCCGATCATCGCAAACGTATTATCAGGAGGACAGGCATGATCGAGGCACAAAAGCAGGGTGCAAAGGCGTTCGGGTTCGAACCCTATCAAGCCTCTAGTAATGAGGATTACATGAGCCCCGGCCAGGAGGAGCACTTCCGTGAGATTCTGATCGCCTGGAAACACAGCCTCATGGAGGAAGTTGACCGCACCGTCCATCATATGCAGGACGATGCGACCAATTTCCCCGATCCCAACGACCGCGCCACCCAGGAGTCCGAGTTCAGCCTGGAATTGCGTACCCGTGACCGCGAACGCAAGCTGATCAAGAAGATCGATGAGGGGCTGGAGCGCCTCGATAGCCACGATTATGGTTACTGCGAGGCCTGTGGCGTCGAGATCGGCATCCGCCGGCTGGAGGCGCGACCCACCGCGACCCTCTGCATTGATTGCAAAACCCTGGACGAGATCCGCGAGAAGCAGCGCGGCTGATTCCCTTTCCCGGCTCAAGTTCCGACTCGGCCCCAGAGCCGGAACCCCCCTCGTCCTTGGTCGCGCGTCCCGCGCCTCACTCCGTCAACGCCCCCTACCGGGGGCGTTTTGCCCCCTCCCCCACGGGGCCCCTGCATTTTGGCTCGCTCGTTGCCGCCCTGGGCAGCTACGCCGAGGCCCACGCCCAAGGTGGCGAGTGGCGGGTGCGCCTGGAAGACCTGGACCGCCCGCGGGAGGTCCCCGGCGCCGCGCGGGCCATCCTGGCCACCCTGGAGGCCTTTGGCTTTGTCTGGGATGGCCCCGTCCTCTACCAAAGCCAGAGGACGGCGGCCTACGCCGCCGCCCTCGACCGCCTGGACGAACAGGGCCTGCTCTACGCCTGCGCCTGTAGCCGCCGGGAGATCGCGGCAGCCAGCCTCGCCGGTCCGGAGGGCCCCCTCTATCC
>JBASIS010000101.1:0-32942 GCA_049654905.1 Chromatiaceae bacterium | reverse complement strand
TCCATGGCCGTGAATTGCAGCCACCGCTCCCTTTGCCAATACCCACCTAGCCGGGATGAGCCGCTGCTGCCGCTCTCTCCGTCAACTCGTAACGGGTTGGCGTTAGGGTTCAACTGCCGGATTTAGGTTGAAGGATTGCCAACCGCCGTCGCATCGATATAGGCGGTCTGGTTCGCCCCCAGATTTTTAAGAAGAACCCAGGCCGCCGCGCCCGCCTTGCGGTAGAGGCGGAAGCCGGTTTCGTTACTGGACTGATCGGTCAACGCCAGCCTGATCGCACTCGACGACAGGGCCGTAGCCGCCAAGCCGGCGGGGGCGTTTGGGGTCCCGGCCATGCCCGTCCGCGCCGAGGCGCAGGGCGAATAATCGGAGTTGCCACGGCCATTGCTGGCCCGGACCCGATAGGCATAAGGGGTGTTGGCGGCCAGCCCGGCCTGGGTAAACACCCGGGTATTGCGGGCCACCGCGGCAATCTGGGTCCAGGTGCCCGCCACGGTGCATTCCCCCGGTTTACGTTCGATCAGAAACTGGCCCTCGTCCAAGCTGTTGTCTTGCCAGGACACGACGACCTGGGTGGCGGAGATAGCCCGCGCCGTCGTGGCCGAAGGGCTGGCCGTGGAACAGCCCCCGGTACCCTGCCAGCAGTGATACTGGACGTTCAGCCAAGGCAACAACTCGGCCACTGCCTTGAGATTACCGGCGCGACTGGGATGGTCATCACCGCTCGGATATTCCAGCACATTCGGATTAGGATCATTGTCGCCGTCGGTCTTGTGCTGGATCACCCCCGTCAACAGGCGATGATGATTGCCCGTGGCCTTGCCGAGATCGTTAAGATTTGGGTTGCCGCCGTTAGTGGTCAGGGTGTTGTAAAAATCAAAGACGGCGACGTTGTGATAGGGATAATTTTTCAGCCAATCGGTAGTAAGCCATTGGTTGAAGATGCGTGCATTGGCGGAGTAAGTGGGATCAGTGAGGGGCGGCGCGGCCAGGACGATGAACAGCTTGTCCTGGCGGGTGCGGAAATAGTCCAGCAGACTGAGGTAAATGCCCTTGGCATTGGCCAGGGTATGGGCGGGCGAACCGCTGTCCTGACCTTTCAGGGGATTGCTGGCAATGGGCGGCACGGGCGCCAGGGGGTTGCCCGGCAAGGCCGAATTGGGAAAGCAGGACTTGAACAGGACGATGCGGTTGGGCCCGGCCGGGGCAACGGGCAAGCGGCTATAAAAGGCATTCTGGCCACTTTCGGCATAGAGGGCGTTCAGGATGGAGGCACTCTGGGGCCCACGGAACCATAGCCACCAGTGGCCAATATCGGTCAGATCACCGATGCCATTTGGGCCCCAGCCATAATTCGTGTCGCTCGTGAAATAGCGGTTGTTTTTCAGGGCGATCCCCAGTCCGCCATTGTCATCCGCCAGCAGGTTTTCCCCGGTGGAATGATGGACAAATATCAGCCGCGTCGACTGGGGCGGCGGGCTAGCGTTGAGGTTGATACTCCGCGACAGACTGGCTTGGCCAGAATCCGGGTTAATCATCAGGCCGGACGCGTCCACCGCCTCGAAGCTGGAGCCCTTGACCTGATCCAGGACATGCAGCACCTCGTTATCCCAGCGCTCGTCCGGCACTCCCGTGATGTACCAGGGCGAGCCATTGTCCGCCACGATCATCCCGTACTTCTTGAGGGCGCGCAGGATGACCTGAACGGCGACCGGGAAGGGCTGGATGTCGAAGCTGGCCTTGAGGCGAAAACGCTGGCCCAACGGCGGGTACTCACGACCCGGAAGGCTGGAGGCGTAATGACGGGCCGGCCAGACAAAGGCCCGGCGGGTCTGGGGGACCGTGAAGCGCAGGGCATGTTCGATGGCGCCCGCCGCCACCTCTTCATAGCGGACCAGGCCGGGCAAGATGGGCAATCCGGCCGCGTCCGCCGATGTCCAGGTCCGAGGCCGCAGCTGATGCCCGTTCAGATCGAAGATGGCACCCGATACCGCGTCCCAAGTCCCCCCAGCCTGGGGATAGGCCGAGTACAACTCGTAAAGCTGGCAGGCGGTACGCTCCAGCACCAGCACATGGCGATCGCCTTCGGCATCCGGCCCTCCTTCGATGGGGGCGTTAGCCGGGATCGGATAGGGGCCAGGGTCGCTCTCATCGGCGTATTCAAAGCTCACGGAAACCCCGGGCTGGGTGATCGGCACCGTGATGAAGGGAATGCCGATGGGCCCCCCATCCCAGGTGCCCGAGCCGAAGTCGGGATGCAGGCCCACCGAGGCGCCGATGCTGTTGATGTAAGCGGCCGAGCGCGGGTCCACCGGGAGCGCCTCCACGGGGGTGTTCCAGACATTATTCGCGGGAAAGAGGGTACAGCCGCCGAGGGATGGCACGGCATTGGCCAGGGACGAGGATGACAACAACAGCAGTCCAAGACCTGGAATCAGCCAAGATGAGCGGCGTGACATGACGGCATTACTCCAGCTAGGCCAAGGGGTCGACGGGAACCGCGCCGACCAGAAGAGGCCATGGGCCATGTGATCGACACAAGGTTTATGGTTCACTGACTGTCACTTGTCAATGCAGGCGTGAGGATCGGCAGGACGATCCTGGCCCCGGCCCGAGGCCCGGGCGCGGCTGGGTTGCCGCATGCAGGGCTGTCAAACCACTAGACACCGCCGGGCGGGCGGGGTAAAAAGGGCCAGGAAGAGGCAACGCCACCGACCGAAGGAGCGATCCGCATGTGACCAATCCCGAGATACTGAGCCAAATCAGCGGCCTGCAAACCATGATGGCGGACCTGATGCGAGGCCTGCCCGCCCATGAAGCCAACCAGCGCTTCCACCCCCGGCTCGCGCCCCTGGCCTGGTATCTCGGTCGCTCCGTCTATCGCGAACTCTATTGGCTACGGGAGATCCTGGCGGGAGACAGGGACCTGGCGGAGCGGGTCCGCCCCATTTTCGCGACCCAGGAAGCGGAGGCCCCCGCCGAACTGCTGCCCCCGCGGGACCATCTGCTGGCCTGGGCCGGGGAGGCGCAGGGCGAGCATCTGCGCCGGCTGGCGACCCCCGGGGCCTTGCCGGACAGCCCCTGGCTCCAGGATGACCGCCTGCCCTGGTTCCTGCTCCAGGAGACGGCGCGGGATTACGAGGCCATGCTCTGGGTCTTGCTTGCCCGTCGCCTGTCAGGGTCCGAGGAGGCTCCCGGCGGCGAACCCCTGCGGGCCCGCCCGCCCTCCACCTTGGCGGTGGCGATGACCCAGGGTCACTACCGTATCGGTTCCCGCGAGGAGTCCTTCGCCTACGACAACGAATTCCCGCCCCAGGCGGTGGAGCTGTCCAGCTTCCGCATCGCCCGGCTGCCCGTGACCAATGCCGAGTTCCTGGGCTTCATGGCCGAGGGCGGCTATGCCCGCCCGGAGTTCTGGGATGCGGAAGGACAGGCCTGGCTGACCACCCGCCAGGCCACCGCCCCCTGGCACTGGCGCCAGGACGAGGATGGCCACTGGTTCGGGCTGGGCCTCAACGGGGCGCGCGTCCTGAGCGCCGAGGAGCCGGTCGCCGGTCTCGGCCGCCACGAGGCCCGGGCCTATGCCGCCTGGGCGGCGAGTTTGGGGGGTGACCTCGCCGGGGCCGTGCTCCAGCATGAATATCAGTGGGAGGTCGCCGCCCGCGCCGGCCACCTCCAGGGCACGGGCCGGGTCTGGGAGTGGTGCGCCAACCCCTTCCACCCCTATCCGGATTTCAGCCCCTCCCCGGAGCCCTCGGCCTCCCAGCTTGCCTTCGCGGCCCAGCAAGGTGTCCTGCGCGGGGCCAGCCTTTACACTCAACGCTGCCTGCGCCGCGCCAGCTTCCGGCACGCCGCCGGCCCAGCGGATCGGTACCGGGTCTCCGGCCTGCGTCTGGTCTTCCCCCCCGCCTAGACCAACACCAGCCCCCGGTCTTGCGATCCTGGTTCCTTCTATGCTGCGCTGCAATACAATGGATTTATATAATTTGTTTTCTCAATAAATGCCTAAGGTGTAACTTAACCCTTGATTTTTCCAGCGCAAGACTTCGCGCCCTGTTCGCCGGCCTCCCCGCCGAGAACCCACAGGGCGGCGCCTACCCGGTAGCGCCCCGCCAGCCACCCCCCGAGCCGCCTTTCCCGCCAGCGGCCGACATCAAAGGAAGTCAACGATGGTGTCTATTTTCGTTGCCGTGGCCTTCATGAGCGCCCTGGGCCTGATGTTGGCCTCCATCCTGGTAGTGGCCAATAAGCGACTCTTTGTCTTCGAAGACCCCCGCATCGACCAGGTTGAGGAGTTGTTGCCCCACGCCAACTGCGGCGCCTGCGGCACGGCGGGCTGTCGGCCCTTTGCCGAACTGCTGGTCAAGCGGGAGATCGAGCCGGGCAAATGCACGGTCAACTCCAAGGAGATGAACCAGGTCATTGCCAACTTTCTGGGCGTGGCCATGGGCGACCAAGAGAAACAGGTCGCCCGCCTGGCCTGCGCCGGGGGCTCCCACGTCGCCTACATCCGCGCCTCCTACGGCGGCATCAATTCCTGCCGGGCCGCGGCCATGGTCTCCGGGGGTGGCAAGGGCTGTGCCTGGGGCTGCCTGGGCATGGGTGACTGTGAGCAAGTCTGTGACTTCAAAGCCATTCATATGAACCGCTATGGCCTGCCGATCGTCAGCGAATCCGATTGCACGGCCTGCAATGATTGCGTCGAGGTCTGCCCCAAGGACCTCTTCAGCCTGCAACCCGTCAGCCACCAGCTCTGGGTCGCCTGCAAAAACCGGGAATTCGGGGATGAGGCCGAGGCCGAATGCAGCGTCATCTGCACCGCCTGCGGCCGCTGCGCCCAGGACTCTCCCGAGGGTCTGATCGAGATCCGCGATAACCTGGCGGTCATCGATTACACCAAAAACAGCCTCGCCTCCCGCGTCGCCATCGAGCGCTGCCCCACCGGCGCCATCGTCTGGCTGGAAAAGGGTGGCCAGATCGAGAAGGGCAAAGACGCGCGCAAGGTGATCCGCAAGGAGGCCCTCAAGTCCGTGAACGCCAAGCCGCTGCCCGTGGTCCGGGCCTAACGGCCGTTCACCCCGAATTTAAACCTTTCCAGTGCCCAAAACGACAAGCATCCGGATCACCCGCGCCGTCCAGTGCCGGGACTCACTCCTACCAGACCGCTGAGAAGAACATGGCCATATTCGGAAAAAAAGACGAGAAGCCCTACAAGTATCCCGGCGTCCGCCAGGCGATGGACGGCAACAGCGCCGTCATCCTCTGCGAGCGCGAGGCCTCGGACGCCGCCGGTGCCTACCCCATCACCCCCTCCACCCAGATGGGCGAGTATTGGGCCGAGGAGGTAGCCAAGGGCCACCTCAACATCTCCGGCAAGCCCCTCATCTTCGTCGAACCCGAGTCCGAGCATGCCGCCGCGGCCGTCACCGCCGGTATGTCCATGACCGGCCTGCGCGCCACCAACTTCTCCTCGGCTCAGGGCGTGGCCTTCATGCACGAATCCCTGTACGGCGCCGTCGGCAAGCGCCTGCCCTACGTGCTCAACATGGGTTGTCGCGCCATCACCAAGGCCAGCCTCAACGTCCACTGCGCCCACGACGACTATCACTGCATCGATGACACCGGCTTCTTCCAGGTGTTCGGCAAGAACACCCAGGAGGCGGCGGATCTCAATCTCATCGCCCGCAAGGTTGCGGAACTCTCGCTGACCCCGGCGGTGGTGGCCCAGGATGGCTTCCTCACCACCCACCTGATCGAACCCCTGATGGTGCCCGAGCGGGCCCTGATCGCAGAGTTCCTCGGCCGTCCCGCGGACATCATCCCCTGCCCGACCCCGGCCCAGAAGCTGGTCTATGGCGAGACCCGCCGCCGCATACCCGAGGTCTGGGATGTGGACAAGCCCATGGTGTCGGGCCCGGTACAGAATCAAGATGCCTACATGCAAGCCGTCGCCGCCCAGCGGCCCTACTTCTTCCAGCATATCGCCACCCTCACCGACCAGGCGATGGATGAGTACCATGCCCTCACCGGCCGCCATTATCGGCGCGTCCGGGGCTACCGGATGGATGACGCCGAATACGTCATTCTGGGTCAGGGCAGCATGATCCTCCAGGCCGAGGCCGTGGCCGACTACCTGCGCGAGACCCGCAAACTCAAGGTGGGCGTGGTCAATCTCACCATGTTCCGTCCCTTCCCCGGTGACCTCCTCGGCCCCATCCTCAAGGGCCGGCAAGGCGTGGCCGTGCTGGAAAGAACCGACCAGCCCCTGGCGGAGGATCTGCCCATCATGCGGGAGGTCCGCGCCGCCCTCACCAAGTGCCTGGAGAATGGCGGCATCGGCCGCGACGAGCGCCCGCCTTTCCCCACCTACGCCACCTACAAGTCGGGGGACATGCCGCGCCTCTATTCCGGCTGCTACGGCCTGGGCTCCCGGGATCTCCAGCCCGAGGGTCTGATCGCCGCCATCGAGAACATGCTGCCCACGGGCCGCCGCCAGCGGTTCTTCTATCTGTCGATCGACTTCATGCGCGAGGCGACCGACCCCAAGGAAGAAATCCGCCTCCAGGCCCTGAGCGAGGCTTATCCGGACGCCATGAACCTGGCCATCAAGGGCAGCGAGAACCCAAACCTGCTCCCCAAGGGCGCCATCACGGTGCGCCTGCACTCGGTCGGCGGCTGGGGCGCAGTGACCACGGGCAAGAACCTGGCCATGACCCTCTACGATCTGCTGGGCTTCGACATCCGCGCTAACCCTAAGTATGGTTCCGAGAAAAAGGGGCAGCCCACCACCTACTTCCTGTCCGCCGCCCCCGAGGCCATCCGCCTCAACTGCGAATACACCTACGTTGACGTGGTGATGTCGCCGGACCCCAACGTCTTCACCCATTCCAACCCCATCTCGGGCCTGAAGAAGGGGGGCGTCTTCATCATCCAGTCCAGCCTGAATACCGCCGAGGGGGTGTGGGCCACCTTCCCCATCCAGGCGCGGCGCTTCATCATCGACAACGAGATTAAGGTCTTCTACGTCGATGGCTTCAAGATCGCCCGTGACGAGGCCTCCGACGTGGAACTCCAGTTCCGCATGCAGGGCAATGCCTTCCAGGGCGCCTTCTTCGCCGCCTCGCCGCTGATGGAGCGCGCCGGCCTCGACGAGAATGGCCTCTTCCAGGCCATTGAGGACCAGTTAAGGTCCAAGTTTGGCGGCAAGGGCGAGCGCGTGGTGCAGGACAACCTGCGCGTGGTGCGCCGCGGCTTCGACGAGATCATCGAGATCCAGGACAAGCCCTTCTCCACCGGCCAACTCGTCCCCCACAAGACGCCGAAGTTGCCCATCATGCTCAAACAACTGCCGGAGGGCGATGGCTTTATCTCCGATATCCACCGCTTCTGGCGGCAGACCGGATACTTCTACGCCACCGGCCGCGGCAACAGTAACCTGGCGGACCCCTACCTGGCCCTGAGCCTGATGCCGGTCGCCACCGGCGTCTATCGGGACATGACCCAGATCCGCTTCGAGTATCCCAAGTTCCTGCCCGAGAACTGCACGGCCTGCGGCGGCTGCTTCGCCACCTGCCCGGATAGCGCCATCCCCGGCCTGGTCAATACCGTCGCGGACATCTTCAACACCGCCATCCAGCGGGTCGAGAAGGGCATGCCCACCCAGTACCTGCGCCGCGAGACCCGCAAGGTCGAGAAGCGCCTGCGGGAATTGCTGGAAGGGGCGGGCGAGAGCGCCAGCACCCACGTCCTGCTCGACCAGGCGGTCCTGGAGACCCTGGCCGCCTCCGAACTGGGGGGCGACCAGAAAGCCGCCCTCGAAAAGGAGATGGGCCTCTTTCTGACGGCCTTGGCCGACTTTCAGCTCGCCGTCACCAAGCCCTACTGGACCAACCGCGAAAAGAAGGAGAAGGGCAGCGGCGGCCTCTTCAGCATCACCATCAATCCCTACACCTGCAAGGGCTGCATGGAGTGTATCGAAGTCTGCGAGGACGGCGCCCTGGTGGCCGAACCTCAAACCGAACAGGCGATCGCCGAGATGCAGGCCCGGTGGGGCTTCTGGCTCAACCTGCCGACCACCCATCCCGACTTCATCCGCATCGACGACCTCAACGAGAAGGTCGGTGCCCTGGAGACCCTGCTCCTCGACAAAGGCAATTATCAATCCATGGTCTCCGGCGACGGCGCCTGCATGGGCTGCGGCGAGAAGACGGTCATTCACCTCTTCACCGGCACCGTCACCGCCCTGATGCAGCCACGCATCAAGCAGCACCTGGCGGAGCTTGACGACCTCATCAACCGGCTGGAGACCCATGTCCGGCTCAAGCTGGCGTCCTGCCTGGACCTCACCAACACCGCCGCCATCGCCAAGGTGCTGGATGACAACCACGACAAGGACATCACCCTCGGCGACCTCTCCGCCCAGCTCGATCAGGGCCACAAGGCCCATCCCGTCGATCCCGAGTGGCTCGGTTGGGTGACCCGGCTGCTGGGCCAGTTGCGCGACCTCAAGGGCCGCTACACCGACGCCCAACCTCGCGCGGAGATGGGCGTGATCAACTCCACGGGCTGTACCTCGGTCTGGGGTTCGACCTACCCCTACAATCCCTACCCCTTCCCCTGGACCAGCCACCTCTTCCAGGATTCACCCTCGGTCGCCATGGGCATCTTCGAGGGCCACATGGGCAAGATGGCCGAGGGCTTCAAGGCCCTGCGCATGGCCCGGATCGAGTTGGACAAGGGCTATCAGGCCGCCGAGCACCAGGCCTTCCTGACCTATTTCAACTGGAAGGATTTCACCGAGGAGGAGTGGCGCCTCTGTCCGCCGGTGGTAAGCATTGGCGGTGATGGGGCCATGTACGACATCGGCTTCCAGAACCTGTCCCGCGCCCTCATGTCCGGCATGCCCATCAAGGTCCTGGTCCTCGACACCCAGGCCTATTCCAACACCGGCGGCCAATCCTGCACCTCCGGCTTCATCGGCCAGGTGGCGGACATGGCCCCCTACGGGAAGGTGTGGAAGGGCAAGACCGAGATCCGCAAGGAGATGGGCCTCATCGGCATGGCCCATCGCTCCAGCTTCGTGCTCCAGGGTTCCATCTCCCATATGAGCCATCTGCTGGAGGGCTACATCGACGGCCTCAACAGCCACCGCCCGGCCCTGTTCAACATCTACGCGGTCTGCCAGCCGGAACACGGCGTCCCCGACGACAGATCCGAGCGCCAGAGCCGCCTGGCGGTGGAGTCCCGGGCCTATCCCCTCTTCCGCTACGACCCGGATGCGGGCACCACCTTCGAGGAGTGCTGCTCCATCGAGGGCAACCCCAACCTCGAGGACGACTGGATCTCCTGGGCCGTCCAATACCAGGACGAGGCCGGCAAGGAACTGCGCATGGAAGTACCCATGACCTTCGCCGACTTTGCCATGACCGAGGGCCGCTTCCGTAAGCACTTCCGCAAGGCCCCACCCGAGACCTGGAACGACGCCATGGTGCCCCTCCATGAGTTCCTCGACCTGGACACCGAGGAGCGCGAGGACAAATTCCCCTTCATTTGGGGCGTGGATGGCAAGAATCGCCTGATGCGCGCCCTGGTATCCCAGGAGCTAGTCCTCTCCTGCGAGGAACGGCGTGGCTTCTGGCGGCAACTGCGCGGCCTGGTGGGGCTGGACCACCCCTTCGACGAGGAGATGGTGCGCAATCAGGCCAAGGCCGAGATCGCCCAAAAGCTGACCTCCAGCCTGCTCGCCCTGGCTCTGGGCGGTACCGGGGCCGGGGTCCTGGCGGACTTCGCCCCCATCCAGGGCGGCAACGGCACGGGCGTGGCCGCCTCCGGTAGTCCCGGGGCCGCGGCTGGCTGGGAGCCGGTCTGGATCGAAAGCCCTGAGTGCACGGCCTGCGACGAGTGTATGAACATCAACCCCAAGATGTTCGCCTACAACGCCCAGAAGCAGGCCATCGTCCTGGACCCCAAGGCCGGCCCCTTCAAGGACATCGTCAAGGCGGCGGAGAAGTGCACCGCCAGTTGCATCCACCCCGGCACGCCCTTCAATCCGGCGGAGAAGGATCTGGACAAGCTCGTCACCCGGGCGGCCAAATATCAATAGTCCGGACCCCTTCCGGCCCGCCGCGGCGGGCCGGCCCCGGTATCCTCGTGGCAAAATCGGCAAAAAGGTTTAGCGAATCATGGGCCTCTTGAATCTCTTCAGCTCGCGCAAGACCTTCGACCATGGCATTCATCCCGTGGAGCATAAGGAGCAGACCGCGGACAAGCCCATCCGGCGCCTGTCCTTCGCCCCGGAACTGGTGCTGCCCCTGTCCCAGCACAGGGGAGCGCCCTCCCGCCCCATCGTCAAGGCCGGCCAGGAGGTGGTACGCGGCGAGCCCATCGCCGAGGCCGACGGCTTCTTCTCCGTACCCGTCCATGCCCCCGCCGATGGCGTTATCCGCGCCATCGACCTGGCGCCCACGGCGGAAGGGCCCCGGATCCCTGCCATCTTCCTCAAGGTTCATCGCGCCTCGAACCAGGAAATCCTCTACGACATGCCCCGCCACCTGTCGGTGCTGACGCCAGACGAACTCATCGATGCCGTCCGTGCCTCCGGCCTGGTGGGGCTAGGCGGCGCCGCCTTTCCGAGCCACGTCAAGATGAAGCCCCCGGAGGGGCGCAGGATCGAGACGCTGGTGGTGAACGGCTGCGAATGCGAGCCCTATCTCACCTGCGACCACCGGGTCATGCTGGAGCAGCCGGACAGCATCATGGCGGGCATCCGTATCGCCATGCGGGCGACCGGGGCGACCCGGGCCGTGATCGGGGTCGAGGACAATAAGCCCGACGCCATGGCCAAGCTGCGGGAACACCTGCCACTGGATATCCAGGTCACCGTCGAAGCGGTCGAGACCAAATACCCCCAGGGCGCCGAAAAGATCCTGATCAAAAGCCTATTTGGCCGAGAGGTGCCCGCGGGGGGCTTACCGGCGGATCTGGGCATCGCCGTTTACAACGTCGGCACCCTGGCCCAGATGGGCGACCTCCTGCCGCTCAGCCGCGGCCTCATCGAGCGGGTGGTGACCGTGAGCGGCCCGGGCGTCCTCAAGCCGGGCAATTACCGGGTGCCCATCGGCACCCCCCTGCGATTCCTGCTCGAACAAACCAAGATGACCGACCAGGCCCACGAGGTCATCCTCGGCGGCCCCATGATGGGCATGTCGGTGGCCTCCCTGGAGGTGCCGGTGACCAAGGCCGTCTCCGGCGTCGTGGTCCTGGATGTCGAACATCCTGATCTGGCCCACCGCCAGGTCCTGCCCTGCATCCGCTGCTCGGCCTGCCTGGAGGCCTGCCCGGTTAACCTGAATCCCTCCATGTTGGGTCAACTGGCCCAGCACCGGGACTACGACCGCATGGCCAAGGAGTATTATCTGGATCAGTGTTTCGAGTGTGGCTGCTGCGCCTACGTCTGCCCCTCCAACATCCCCCTGACCCAGTACTTCCGTATTGCCAAGGCCATCAACCGCGACCAGAAGAAAAAGGTTCACTGAGCGCCCGCCATGCCCAGACTCATCGAGATCCGCACCTCCCCGCACCTGAAGCGGGCCAGGACCGTGCCGCAGATCATGCGCACCGTGGTCATGGCCCTCTTACCCATCTGCGTCTACGCCGTCTTTCAGTTTGGCATCAGCGCCTTGCTCCTGCTGGTCACCACCACCGGCGTGGCCATGGCCACCGAGTATCTCTTCTCGCGCCTCTCCGACCGGGGCAATAGCCTGGGGGACTGGAGCGTGGTCATCACCGGCCTGCTCCTCGGCCTGACCCTGCCGCCGGGCTTCCCCCTCTGGATGGCGGCGGTGGCGGCCTTTGTCGGCGTCGGCCTGGGCAAGTCCCTGTTCGGCGGACTCGGCTTCAATGTCATGAACGCAGCCCTGGTGGGTCGCGCCTTCGCCCAGGCGGCCTTTCCGGTGGCCATCACCACCTGGACCCCTGGCTTCGCCCCCGGCCGCTTCCTGGAGTTCATCCCCTCGACCCTGACATCTCCCCTGATGAAGCCGATCCCGGTTGCGGACTGGCTCGCGGGTCTGGGCATCGATGGCTTTACCGGCGCCACCGCCCTGGCCCTGCAGAAATTCCAACAGATCGAGGCCAGCACCTGGGACCTCTTTCTCGGCCTGGTCCCGGGCTCGGCGGGGGAGACCTCTGCCCTACTCATCCTGGTCTGCGGCCTCTATCTCGCCTTTCAGCGCATGCTGGATTGGCGGATTCCCGTGGGCGTCATGGCGGGGGCCGTCCTCATCGCCCTACCCCTCTGGCTTGTCGATAGCCACCTCTACCCGACGCCCTGGTTCGTTCTCTTTTCCGGCGGCCTCATGCTGGGGGCCTGGTTCATGGCCAGCGATATGGTCGGGTCGCCGGAGACGCCCTGGGGGGCCCTCCTCTATGGCCTCTTCATCGGCGCCCTCACCGTCGTTATCCGCCTCTTTGGGGGTCTCACGGAAGGCATCATGTACGCCATCCTGCTCGCCAACGCCGCCGCGCCCCTGCTGGCCGCCGCGACCCAGCCGCGGGTCTATGGCGCCAAAAAGGAGGGCCGGTCATGACCGCATCCCTACAAGTTCCCGCTCAAGACCTGGCCCCGCCCGAGTCCCAGCCCGGCCAGGGCCCGATGGCTGACCTCAAGGTCCAGACCGGCAACCCCGCCCCGGCCACCCCCAGTCGGGCCATGCTGACCACCCTGGGCCTCATCGCCATGATCTCCGGCTTACTGGTGGCGGCGGCTTACGAGTTCACCGCCCCCATCATCGCCGAGAAGGAGCGGCTCGCCACCGAGGCGGCCGTGCTGCGCATCCTCCCCGGGGCCGTGGCCAAGCGCGACTTCGTCATCGGGGCGGACGGGGGCCTGACCCCCGCCGCGACGGACCCGGGCCGGGGCAGCGGCGGCCTCGTCTTTGCCGGCTACGACGCCGCGGGCCAGCTCCAGGGCCTGGCCATCACCGGTATCGCCAACGGCTACGCCGGCCCCGTGGAGGTCATGTTCGCCTATGACCCGCAGCGCCAGGCCATCGTCCGCAGCAAGGTGCTCAAGTCCACCGAGACGCCGGGCTTCGGCGACAAGCTCGACACGGACCCGGCCTTTTTGAAAAACCTCGAGGCCCTGGACGCCCGGCTCAACGCCGAGGGCAGCGCCCTGGCCAACCCCATCGTCACCGTCAAGAACGGCACCAAGACCCATCCCTGGCAGATCGACGCCATCACGGGCGCCACCATCTCCTCGCGGGCCATGGGCAAGGCGGCGAACCAGGCCGCCCAGCGCGCCGCCCCCGCCATCCAGCGCGATCTGGCACTACTGTCCCAAACGCGGTAACCGGGAGGCCGGCAAGATGACTGATTCCCCCCCCAAGACCCCGAGCACCCCGGCGCCCGCCGACCCCTTCAACCGCCAGGAGACCCTGACCGCGGACACCTTCCTGCGCGGCCTCTGGCAAGAGAACCCGGTCTTCGTCATGCTGCTCGGCATGTGTCCGACCCTGGCGGTGACTAACTCCGCCATCAACGCCATCGGCATGGGCCTGGCGACGACCTTCGTCCTGCTCGGCTCCGGGGCCTTGGTCTCCCTGCTGCGCCACTGGATCCCCAAGCAGGTCCGCATCGCCAGCTACATCGTCATCATCGCCACCTTCGTCACCGTGGTCGATTACGCCATCCACGCCATCAGCCTGGAGCTCTATGCCTCTCTCGGCGCCTTCATCCAGCTCATCGTCGTCAATTGCATCATCCTGGGCCGCGCCGAGGCCTATGCCTCCAAGCAGCGGCTGTTACCCACCCTGGTCAATGGCCTGGGCATGGGTCTGGGTTTCACCCTGGCCCTCCTCAGCCTGGGCTCGGTCCGGGAAATCCTGGGCAATGGCACCCTCCTCGGCTACTCCCTCTTTGGCGAGGGCTTCCAGCCCTGGCTGGTGATGGTGCTGCCGCCCGGTGGCTTCTTCGTCCTCGGGGCCTGGCTGCTGCTCTTTGCCTGGCTCAAACAGCGCCGTGAACGGCGTATCCTGGAACAAGCTGGAGTCGCCGCCCATGGCTAACGAATCCCTGCCCCTCATCTTCCTCAACGCCGCGGTGGTCAATAACTTCGTGTTGGCGCTTTTCCTGGGTATCTGCCCCTTCCTCGGCACTTCCGCCAAAAAGGAAACGGCCTGGAACATGGGCCTGGCCACCACCTTCGTCATGGTCGTCAGCTCGGTCAGCGCCTATGGCATCAACTGGCTCCTGGTCGAGCTGCAACTTGAGTTCCTGCGCCTCATCTGCTACATCGCCATCATCGCCTCGGCGGTGCAGCTGGTGGAGATGTTCGTCAAGAGATACAGCCCGGCCCTCTTCCGTTCCCTGGGTATCTTTCTGCCCCTCATCACCACCAACTGCGCCATCCTCGGCCTGGCCCTCTTCCAGACCGCCAAGGAGTACGACTTCGTCCAAAGCCTGGTTTACAGCCTGGGCGCCGGCGCCGGCTTTATCCTGGCCCTGATGCTGATGGCGGGACTACGGGAAAGGCTGGAACTGGCACGGGTGCCGACGGTGAGCCAGGGCGCGGCCATGAGCCTCATGCTCGCTGGCCTCCTGTCGCTGGCCTTCATGGGCTTCGCGGGCCTTGGGGCGTCCCATGGCTAATGCCCTGATCGCCAGCCTTGTCATCTTCGCCGTCCTGGCCGGCTGGGTCTGGGTCCAGCAGCGTTATGCCACCTTTGCCCGGCAGAATCCCCAGCTCGGCCCCTTCCGCGCCCCGGATGGCAGTTGTGGCGGGGGCTGTGCCTGCAAAAAGGGCCAGTGCGAAACGCGGACGCCCTGATCACGGGTCAGAGGCCAAGGCAGACGTGATCCACACCGCCGAGTCGGGCCAGACCACTCATAGCCTTAAAGAAATTTCCCAAAGGCCCGCCCCTTAACCGGGGGCGCGGGACCCAAACTACCAGAACCTCACCGGAACCAGCAAGATGAGCGAACTCGACCCACCTCTCGGCCCCACGGTCGCGGCCCAGATCACCGATTCCAGACGCATCACCCCCCTTAAATCGGAGGAGGTGCGTCATCTCAGCCTGCGGGTCGCGGACCCGGCCTTCCAGTTCATCGAGGGCCAGAGCATCGGCGTGGTCGTCCCCGGGCCCCACCCCTTCGGCAACCCCTATCATGTGCGGCGCTACTCCATCGCCAATGCGCGCCCCCGGCCCCAGGACGAGGCCGTGGACCTGGAGATCCTGGTGCGCCGTTGCTTCTACATCGACGAAATCAGCGGCGAGCGCTTCCCGGGTATCGCCTCCAACTTTCTGTGCGATGCCAAGCCCGGCGACACCATCACCCTGACAGGCCCCTTCCGCAGCCCCTTCCAAATGCCCCTGGACAGGGGCTCCAACCTGCTCATGATCGGCACCGGCACCGGCATCGCCCCCTTCCGGGCCTTCGCTCAACTCATCTACGAACGCCGCGGCGGCTGGGATGGTCAGGTCCGCCTCTTTTATGGCGGTCGCACCGGCCTCGACCTGGCCTATGCCAACGACGAGGCAACGGGCCTGGCCGACTACTACGACCTGGCCAGTTTCAAGGCCTTCAAGTCCCTGGCCGCCAATACCCTGATGCGCTCCTCCGACGCCCTAGCCCTGGGTCTACAGGAAAACATCGGCGAGGTCTGGTCCCTCATCCAGGAGCCTAATACCTATGTCTTTCTCGCCGGCCTCGGCAAGATCGCCCAGGTCTTTGACAAGGTTATGGGGGAGCGCGCCGGCTCCCCCGGGACCTGGCAGGACATCAAGCAGACGATGATCCGGGAGAAACGCTGGTCGGAACTGATTTACTGAGGGACCCAGGCCCCGCCGTCAAGGACGGTCGGGGCCTGGGGTCAAACACCCATGGGGCCTAGCAGTCGGTGGCCGGGTCGCCCATCTGGATCACGATCTTCTGATAGAGGCCGCGAAAGGATGTGACCTTTTCATAGGAGGCAAGGGCGGCGTCCTGAGGCAGAATATCCCTGATCTCCTCCTTCCAGAGATCCAGGGCAAAGGGTTCCAGGGTGGCCAGGATCATCTTCATGACCAGGCGCAGCGGATGGCTGGACTCCGGGCCATGGTAATCGACAATGACCACCTTGCCGCCCGGTCGAGTCACGCGCAGGGCCTCGGCCAAGGTGGCCCGCCGCACCTCCGCTGGCTGCTCGTGAAGCAAGAAGAAGAGCAGGGTCCTGTCAAAGGTCCCATCCTCGAAGCTCAGTGAGCGCGAATCCTGTTGATGCAGATGAATCCGGGCATCCGGCTGCAACTTCTGGCGCAGATTGGCAAGCTGAATAGGTGCTACGTCAATGACATCCAATCGATCCTGTACCCCTAATAGCCCCCCCACCCGCTGGGTAAGATCCCCGTAGACGCACGCCACCTGCAAGAGGCGCTGCCCTTCGCTCCCGGCGAGTTCCTGCAAGGCCTCGTCACACAGACGCTGGTAATTACCCCAAAGAATCAGATTGACCAGCCACTCGCGTTCGAAGAGAAACACGGCCCGAGGGTGCAAGTAGGCCCACCAGTAAACGCGCTGGAGATAATCCGGGATGGGGGGTGCCGCGATCTCGCCGGAAAGGCCGTCAGGGGAATAGGACATAGTTCTTCCTCAAGGGCAAAGTGCCTGATTGGATTATCAGGGCCGAGGTTCGACAACTCGGAATGGGGCTTATGGAGCAGACCTTCCCTGATGGACGCTAAGGATGGGCCATCCCTGACCAATCTTGGCAAACACTGACCGGTATCGCCGCCGGGACCCTGACTTCAGGGAACAAACAACCGCAAATCCCGCGCATCCCAGGTTAACAGCCGGGATAGGGGTCCAGCGGTGCGACGAAGTAGCAGAGATACGCCTTTCTTATAGTTACTATTTATTCTTGGCGTCCCACGGTGTATGCGCATTATTAGTTAAAAGACCCATAAATGACAATTATGTGACATAAAAAAATACCTTGCCCCTGATCTCCCAACCGAGGGGCACGGTGGGCCGAGGTCAACCGCGCGTCATGGTGCAAACGGCGATGGCATGGCCATGGCTCGCCAATCCTGAAGAAGGCGCCGCGGGCCTCCGCTGGCCCCACATCAGCCAGCCAGTTCCTGGTACCGGAAACAATCCAGGGTATGGTCATTCACCATCCCCACCGCCTGCATCAGGGCCTGGCAGATGGTGCCGCCGACGAAGCGGAAGCCGCGCCGCTTGAGTTCCCGGCTCATCCGGTCCGATTCCGGGGTCCGGGGGGGAATCTGCGCCAGGCTGGTCCAGGCGTTGTGCCTGGGCACCTGGTCCACGAAGCCCCACAGCAGGTTAGCCAGGGTTTCGCCTTGCTCATGGAGGGCCAGCAAGGCACGGGCATTGCTCACCGTGGACTCTACCTTGAGCCGGTTGCGGACGATCCCGGGGTCCGCGAGGAGTTCCGCCACCCTTGCCGCGTCGAAGCGGGCGATGGCCTCTGGGTCGAAGCCCAGGAAGGCGCGCCGGTAGCCCTCGCGCTTGCGCAGGATCGTCAGCCAGGACAGGCCTGCCTGGGCGCCCTCCAGGGTCAACATCTCGAACAGGTGCCGCTCGTCCCGGTTGGGGACGCCCCACTCACGGTCGTGATAGTCCACATAAAGCCGATCAACGCCACACCAGGCACAGCGCACCAGGCCATCGCCGCTCATTGGGGCAGCCGGTCCAGGATGCCGAACAGGGCGGCCTTGAGCCGCTCATAGTCCTCGGGCGCGGCGGCCAGCATCCGGGCGGCGCTCTGGACATGGGGGCCGGGGACGAGTTCATCGGCGCAGGCGGCGCAGATGCCCGCGACACTTTCCGGGGTGGACTCCAAATGGCACTGGAGGCCCAGCACCCGCCCCTCGTACAGGAAAGCCTGCTGCTCACAGGCGGCACTGCGCGCCAACTGGACGGCACCCGCCGGCGGATCAAAGGTATCGCCGTGCCAATGGAAGACGGGTAAGGAGAGAGGCAGAAACCCGAAGACCGGCGAGGCCTGCCCGGCCGGGGTCAGGGTGATGGGCATCCAGCCGATTTCCTTCTCACGATGGGGATAGACCCGCGCGCCCAGTGCCTCGGCGAGCAACTGGGCCCCGAGACAGACCCCCACCAGGATCTTGCCGGCCGCAATACTCCGGCGGATCAGGTCCTTCTCCACCCCCAGCCAAGGGTACCGGGCCTCATCGCCCACCCCCATGGGCCCGCCCATGATCACCAGCCAGTCGAAGGCCGCCAACTCTGGGGGCGCGGCCGCGGCATAGAGCGGCGTCACGCGCAGGGAATGACCGCGGGCCGCGGCCCAGTCAGCGATACCGAAGGGTCCCTCGAAAGGGACATGTTGCAGACAGTGAATCAGCATGAAAGAAGTCCTCGGGAGTCAGCGCGGGCGCCTGCCTGACAGTGCCACGGCCAATTCCCAGTTGGCGGGGATGAAAGCCATTGGGTAGGAGTCGATATTAGCCGCCGGCAAGCCCCACAACCACCCCCCAGCCAGCCGAGATCCAGCCTGATGAAATTTAGTCTAGACTTATGGTCTATGCTGGCTAATGACCTGAGATCGCCATGCTCACCAAAATATTGAAAATGCGCGGGTACCCTGGTGCCTTGTAGTGGCTATCGGTACTCTTTTTCGTGCCGGTCGTGGGCTGGTTGCTGTTTGGGCCGCCGGACAAGGACAACCTGGCCAACCTCTTGATCTGGCTGGTGTGGTGGCCCCTCCTGTGCGTCATGTTTATCGTCGCCGGCCGGATCTGGTGCGGCGTTTGTCCCTTCTCCAAGATCAGCGACGGCCTGCAGCGCTGGGCAGGGTTGGGGCTGCCCGTTCCGTACTTCCTGAAGGAACAGGGCCTCTGGCTGATTTTGATCGCCTTCCTGTTACTCTCCTGGCTGGAAGAGACGGCGGGCATCGTCGATTCCCCGCGCCAGACCGCCATCATGCTGCTGACCATTCTGACGGGCGCCGTGGCTTTCGGGCTCTTCTTCCAGGGGCGCGTCTGGTGCCGCTACGTCTGTCCCATTGGTGGTATCAGTCATGTCTATGCGCGGGGGTCCTTGTTCAAGGTGCGCCCACAAGAGGCGATCTGCGCCGACTGCACCACCAAGGATTGCGTGGTGCCCGATGCCCAGTACGCCGGTTGTCCGATGCACCTGTCACCCTCCGCCATGGACTCGGTGGCCAACTGCAATCTCTGTGGCGCCTGCCTCAAGCGCTGCCAGCATGGCTCACTGCGGGTTAGTCTGGAGATTCCATCCCAAGACCTGGAGGCCGCATCGCCCATGCAAACCGTGGTCGTGTGGCTCATCGCCCTGCTGGCGGGCTTGATCAGTTTTCTCAATGGGTTGGACAGTGGTCGATTGCCGCTGGAGACCTGGGTGGACCAGGCCGCCTATCCGGTCCTGGCGAAGACCCTGCTCATGGCGGTAACCCTGGCGGCCAGTTGGTGGCTATTGAACGGGGTCGCCCGTCTGGCGGCGGGCCGATCCACCGGACTGATGCCACCCGCGGCCTGGCTGGCCCTGGGCGCCCGGCCCTTGATCCCACTCCTGTTATTTAGCCACCTGGGCCATGTGGGAGCGGAATTCTGGGCAGATGGTGGCCTCTTATTAGCCCCCCTGGCGGAGACGTTGCAGGCCCCCGGCCTGGCCTTGCCGGCAGTCTGGGGCGCGCCTTGGACTGCCTATTTCAATGCCATCTGCATCGGCCTGGGGCTGGTACTGGCCCTGGCCGTTCTGGGCTGGACCGCCGCCCGGGCCGTTGGCCTGAACCGCACCCGGCTGATACTAAGCTTTGGCCTCTTTTATCTGGTCTTCGCGGGCTGGAATCTTTACGCCACCTGGCCCCCGGGGACGGTTGAAACCGAATACCAGCCCAGTTCGGTGCCGGACAGGGTGAGGGAAACCCAGCCGGAACAAACCGCCGCGCCAGGCGCCGGAGATGGCGGGTCCATCCTGTGGCTCTTCGCCGGCATCAATGCCGCCCTGCTGGCGCTGGCCCTGATCGCGCGCCGCTCGGGCGCAACGGCTGGCACGGACAATCTTGACTTCAGCGCCACCAAGACCTGGACCATCCGGGATGCCTCCACCCGCGTCCAGGCGGAACTGCTCGACTGGCTCGTCACTCAGGCCGCGCAGGCCCGCTGGCGGGTACCCCCCACCGTGGCCCTTGCCAATGCGGGCCAGGAGGTCATCAACTTCCTGCAGCGCGCCCTGCCCGCCGGGACTCCCTTAACCTTGCTGGCGATTATGCGCAAAAACAAGGGGGTACTGACCATTTCCCATGGCGGCCGGCCACTGACACTGCCGGATTATCGCGGTGAGCCCAGCCTGGATAGCGCCGACAAGGCGGCCTTGGCGGGCATCGAACTCCGGCTGGCCGCCGCCCAACTCGAACATCTGTCCTATCACGCCCGGATGTCCGATAAAAAATGCAGTTTCACCCTGCGCCAAACCCTGTGAGCCATTTCCGGATGCGCCGGTTACCTCTGCATTGGCCGAGCTCAACTCCCCGCGCGACCGACCTGCGCGAGGGCGTGCGGTCCTGAGTGCGCCGCCAGCGGGTAGCAAGGTCAGGGGTATTGCAAATTATGGAGGTTAATTCACCTTTATATTTAATGCCGCGCATCTTTTAATATATTCGACACTGGCCGCCGCAACACCATCCAGATCCAAATCGCCCTTTTTCCCGCCTATGTCATATTCAAGTCTGGAGGCGCCGCTCAGACCTGTTAGAAATATTTTATGGTTTCTATGATTAACCGTCAGGACCCCGCCCCGGCCATCATAACTCCAGGTCCCGGAGAACCCCTGGCCCTTGTCAAACTTGAAAAATACCTCCGCCATGCTGGCGCCACGGGATTGCAGGCCCGCGTCAAACAGGACCGTCACGTTTTTATTATCGCAGGAAAGCTGCAAAAAGCCTTCGGAAATAGTTTTATTTGATTTAAAGCAGGTCAATACCGAGGAATTGAGATTCGTGGCATCATCGATATAGGAGAGCACCAGGCAATTCGCGCCGAAAGCCCGCTCGTTTGTCAGCCTGGCCTGGAGATTCGCGGAAATCAACAATAATACTGAAATAACCGGCAAGTAGAGCTTAGGGGTTTTCATGGGAAATAATGTCATGGCTATCGGGAGTTACCTCGGATCCTGCCGTCGGATCATTCAGACGGCGGCTCATAGGGGGTGACGCGGGTCGGAAGGCCTCAAGGGTGGGTGGCCAGGATGGTCATCAAAGGATCAAACCCCCTTCATGATATTTTCATATTGGCAACTTATATTGGCTCCAACAGGGTAACCAGCGGTCTAAATCCGAGCACCGCCGCGCCACCCCTGGGATCAAACCCTAGCCATCAGAGGAGCCATCATGACTAAAATCACCCAGCGTCCGGGCGCTCTCGCCATGTTGATCCCCGGCACCGCCGCCATTCTTGTCGTCCTCGTTGCCGTCGTCTTGGTAAACATTGACGCCGCCATTCAAGACCAGGATGTCTCTACCCCAGGCGCGTCAGCCATGCAGACAACGGGGCCTCGGGTTGCCAGCACCAACGACGATTAGCGAAGGGAGGCCTGCCCAGCCCCTCGCATCCACACCTTAAATGGCCCCCGCTGGATATTTTCAGCCAGCCTTTCCTTGACGGACTCCAGCGGGGTTTCTTGTTCCCGGTGTTGGCGGGACCCATCCTATCGCCTGGGATAGACACAGCCATAATCAGGTGGCGGCGCGGGGATCATGTCCCGAGGACAGGTGATCGGGGTAGGCGCAGGGGTAGGTCGGCGATACCGGACTGGGGGGGCGACGGGAGCCGCGGGCTCTGGGCTCCTGGTTTCAACCCGGCTTCCGTATTCCTGCTCATATTGTCTCGCCAGGTATTCATCTCTCGTCCAGGCCTGCATGTCCCGCACGCAGTTTTGCGAATAACAAATCACTTCTCCACCCGGCGTTTGCACGCTTGTCGCACAGCCCGCTAATGGCACTACAAAAACGGTCAGCAGGAAAGCCTTGATGGAGATTGAGCGTTTTCCTAACCGGTTCTTAGACATAAGGGACTCCAGCAAAAGAGACCGCCCGCAAGTTGGGCTGAGTAAATCGACCTGGGAGGATTTTTGATACCTACCACCAGGCTGGGCAAACAGGCCGAAATCCGTCCGCGCCGGAGGACGACGAGTATATGCGGGAAGACGTATGCATATTTTCCGGCACACCGGAAAAGAGCAAGGCGCCCTAAAGCGCATAAATCTATGAAATATGGAGCCGACGCACGGATTCGAACCGTGGACCTACTGATTACAAATCAGTTGCTCTACCAACTGAGCTACGCCGGCTTAGGATGAAGGATTCTATCTGGATGACTCGCGGGAGACAACGCCACCCTCATTTCGGCACCAGCGCCAGGCCTTGCAGGACCAGGTCGGGGACATGCAGGGCGTTGGACTGAATGCGGGCCAGAAGGCGTTCGGCATCGCCGCCGGTGGTGACGAGTACGGGTTCGGCGCCAGCGGCGTCGGCGAGTTGTCGCAATAGGCGCTCGGCCAGGGCGGCGGGGGCATCGAGGGAAGCGACGGCGATGGCGGTGGCGGTGTCCTTGGCCCAGGAGTCCGGGATCTCCTCGGGCTCGACGGGGGGGATCTGGGTGTTGGCCAGGAGGGCCTGGCGCATGGTCTTGATGCCGGGGAGGATGAGCCCACCGAGATGGCGTCCATCCGCGAGCAGCAGATCGTAGGTGATGGCCGTGCCGGCATCGAGGACGAGGACGGGCTGATCCAGGAGCCGGCGGGCGGCCAGCAGGGCCAGCCAGCGATCCACGCCCAGCCGACCAGGGTCGGCATAGGCGACCGTCAGCCCCCCCCATACGGGCAGGGGGCGGACGAATTCCGGTTCCTGTCCCCACAAGGCGCGACAAACGCGCGACAGGCCCTCCGCGACCTGGGGTGCGCCAACGCAGGCAACCCGCGTCCGCGCCGGATTTTCCAGCACCTCCCAGGCGGCAAGCAGGTCAAGGGGGAGGCCCCCATGGTGGCGGAGGACGCGCATGGGCTCAAGCAGGGGCTGAGGTCCGACGACGCGGAGGGTCCACTTGAGATTGGTATTACCTATGTCAACGAGAAGTTCCATGGCCAGTCCATACAGTAACCCGACTATTAAGATCAATGTGTAAGGGGGCGGGAGGCGGCCATACCATGACCGTCCTGGCCCCCGCCAACCAGAACCCCTATTGTTTGAGACTCGCCACAAAAGGATTTCCCATCGCCCGCCTATCCGCCTATACTCCTGAGGCGTCAAAGATAGGCGTTGACCTCAATACCCCCATCCGCGACCTAATAAGGGACTTCCACCGTCCGGGCAACGTTTAAGAATGGTGGCCGGGGAAAATACCACGTTTTAGCGGATTCGGGCAGTTCCGGGTTCTCGTTCGAGGTTTTGATTTCCCCAATCCTCCCTTCGCGACCCCTCCGGTCTTCCGTAAGGGCAGCCCACGGGGCGGATAGTCCCCATCCACTCCCTAGAAGAGGTTCTCATCCCAATGAATAAATTTGTAAAGACTGCTGGCCTAGCGGCCGCTGTTGTGCTGTCCGCCACTTCCTTCTCCGCCAGCGCCTTTTGGGGTGGCGGGCCTTGGGGGAACAACGGCTACGGCAACAATAACAACAACATGATGAACGACATGTTCGGCGACGGCAGCGGCGACTTCAACATGAACATGAGCGGCAGCGGCCGTGGCTATGGTCGTGGTGACAACCGTTACTACAACAATTCCGGCTACGGCGGCTACGGCTATGGCCCCTACGGCTACGGTGCTCCCTATGGCTATGGCGCCCCCTACGGTGCTCCCTATGGTGCCCCCTACGGTGCCCCCTATGGCGCGCCCCCGGCTCCTCCCGCCCCGCCGGCTCCCGCCCAATAAGTAAGGCAAGCCTGCCTCCGTTCCGGTCCCCCTGGACCGGAGCAACAACCGGCCCCGTCCTCGTGGCCGGTTTTTTTATCCCCCTGTCCTGAATCGCCGCACGCCAACCTGTCTGGGACAGGCGGAGGCAGCACCCAGCGAGAGATAAGAAGATGACCCAGCCGATTGAAGTCGCCGAGAACATCTACGCCATTGAGACAGGACTTTACCGCCATGGGCTGGCCTCCTGCTACCTGGTGCGCGAGGCCGACCGCCTGGCCTTCGTCGATACGGGTACGGCCCACACGACCCCCCACCTGCTCCAGTTCATCGCCGACCTGGGCCTGACTCCCGATCATGTGGACTGGGTCATCCCCACCCATGTCCACCTGGACCATGCCGGTGGCGCCGGTGATCTCATGGCCGCCTGCCCCCAGGCCCGGCTGGTGATCCACCCCAAGGGGGCGCCCCACATGCTCGATCCTTCCAAGCTGACGGCCGGCGCTACCGCCGTCTATGGCGCGGAGGGCTTTGCCCGCGATTACAAACACCTCTTGCCGGTGCCCGCGTCGCGCCTGATTGAGGCCGAGGACGGCCTGGAAATCGACCTGGCCGGACGCAAGCTGGTCTTCCTGGACACCCCCGGCCATGCCAATCACCACGGCTGCATCTACGACGAGCGCACCCGGGGCTTTTTCACCGGCGACACTTTCGGCATCTCCTACCGGGAATTCGATAACGAGCGCGGCGCCATGCTCTTTGCCCCCACCACCCCGGTCGCCTTCGACCCGGAGGCCTGGCAGACCAGCATCGACCGCCTCATGAGCTACGCCCCCGAGCGCATGTACCTGACCCATTACAGCCGCCTGGACAACCCGGCGGCGCTGGCGGGCGACCTACGCCAGAGCGTGCGCGACCTGGCGGACCTGGCCCTGGCCGAGGCGGGTGGACCACCCGAGGGGCGCCTGGACCGGATTCGTATGGCCGTCGGCGCTTACCTGGTCCAACGGGTTCGCGACCATGGCTGCGACATGGCGGAGAGCCGCATCCGCGAGCTCCTGGCGCTGGACACGGATCTCAATGCCCAGGGGCTCGAGGTCTGGCTGGTGAGGCGGGCCAAGGCCGCCGGCCAAGTCGCCGCCGGTTAGCACCCGGTGCCGGCCGGGCGGGGTAACCCGCCCGACCAACCCCCTAATCCCGGAGTTGGTAACGGGCCCCGCAATAGGGACAGGTGGCCTCGCCGGTCTTTTCGATGGGGAGAAAGACCCGGGGATGCTGACTCCAGAACTTGTCCCCCAGCGGGGGGCAGGCCAGGGGCAGATCCTTGCGGGTAACGGAAATCACTTCCCGGGTCTGGGCATTGTCGGCGGCTGCGGCCATGATCGGATTCTCCTCGTGAGGAAAGCGGGAGGTCAGACCAGCGTGAGCCACTCGGGATGCTCGTCGCGGCGACCGTGGACCTGATCGAAGTAGAGACTTTGTAAGCGCTGGGTGATGGGTCCCCGGCTGCCGCTGCCAATGACGCGATTATCGACCTCGCGAATCGGGGTCACCTCGGCGGCGGTGCCGGTAAAGAAGGCCTCGTCCGCGATATAGACCTCGTCGCGGGTGATGCGCTTCTCGACCACCCGGATGCCCAACTCCTCCGCCACCTGGATGATGCTGCGGCGGGTGATGCCGTCCAGGGCCGAGGTCAGGTCCGGGGTATAGAGGACGCCATCCCGCACTAGGAAGATGTTCTCACCGCTACCCTCCATGACATAGCCCGAGGCATCCAGCAGCAGGGCCTCGTCATAGCCATCCCGCAGGGCCTCCTGGAGCGCCATCATGGAATTCATGTAGTTGCCGTTGGCCTTGGCCCGGCACATGGTGATATTGACATGGTGGCGGGTGAAGGAGGACACACGGATGCGGATACCGTTGCGCATATTGTCCTCGCCCAGATAGGCGCCCCACTCCCAGGCAGCCACCATGCAGTGGACCTGCAGGTTATCGGCGCGCAGGCCCATGCCCTCGGAACCGTAAAAGCACATGGGGCGGATGTAGGCGGAGGCGAGGCCGTTCTCGCGCACCGCCGCGCACTGGGCCTCGTCCAGGGTGGCGCGGTCATAGGGCATGGGCATGCCCAGGATCTTGGCGGAGTTGAAAAGGCGGTCCGTATGCTCGCGCAGACGGAAGATGGCGGGCCCTTTATCGGTCGCGTAGGCCCGGACACCCTCGAAGACACCCATGCCATAGTGCAGGGTATGGGTCAGCACATGGACCTTGGCCTCGCGCCAGGGCACCAAGTCGCCGTCCAGCCAGATGAGGCCGTCACGGTCCGCCATCGTTCTCATGATCTTCTCCTGATAGGTCGCGGACCGCCAGACTGGCGCCTTGCCAGAATAGGGCCCCCCAAGGTCGGGGACGGGGCACGGCGGGGCCGGACCTCAATCCTCCATCAATGTTCGCCACAGGGCCGCTACCCGCTCGCGGCTGTCGAGCAGCACGTCCGCGGCGACCCGGGTCGGCTCATCCTGCAAGGCGCTGCGATGGTATGCGGCCCGCAGGGCCTTATAGGCCGCTGTGAGATCCGTCGCCGCCGGGCCCGGCAGGAGATCCAGCCGGCCCAGGCTTTCCAGCAGCCGGATGTTATCGGACCAATCGGCCAGTTCCGGATATTGAGCTGCCCACCGCAGGATTGAGTATTGAACCATAAACTCGATGTCCGCAATACCGCCCTGTCCCTGTTTGAGGTCGAAGCGGCCCCCGCCGCTCTTGTCTAGGCTGGCGCGCATCTTGGTCCGCATCTCCCGCACCTCCCCGCGCAGGCGGTCCGAATCGCGCTCCCGACAGAGGACCTCGCGGCGAATACGGGAGAAGCGTTCATAGAGGCCCCGATCACCCGCCAGGGGCCGGGCGCGCACCAGGGCCTGATGTTCCCAGGTCCAGGCCTCCTGGACCTGGTAGTTCGCGAAGGAAGCGAGGGACCGCACCAAGAGCCCCTTATTGCCATCCGGGCGCAGGCGCATATCGACCTCGTAAAGCTGACCGGAGGGGGTCTGGGTGGTCATCATATGAATGGCGCGCTGGCCCAGGCGCGCATAGAACTGGTCGTTGGCCAAGGCCTTGGGACCGGCGGTCATGGCATTGACGCTATCGCTGCCGTGGAGAAAGACCAGATCCAGGTCCGAGCCATAGCCCAACTCGATCCCCCCCAGCTTGCCATAACCGACCACCAAAAAGCCGGTCTCCCCGGCCCCAACCCCGGCGGGGGCCCCATGCCGCTGAACCAGGTGGCGATAGGTCAGGGCGACAATGCGCTCCAGGCTGGCCTCGGCGATGTCGGTGAGATAGTCGCTGACCACCATGAGGGGGATAGCCCCCGTCAGATCGGCGGCGGCGACCCGCAGCCGGTTGCCTTGGGCGAACTGGCGCAGCCGCTCCATCTGCTGTTCCAGGTCCTCCGGGTCCAGGGGGTCCAGGAGGGCATCCAGCTCGGCCTCCAGCTCGGCCCGGCGCAGGGGTGAATAGAGGCGGCGGGTATCGATCAGCTCGTCGAGCAGCAGGGGCTGGCGGACGATCTGCTGGCCGACCCAGGGGCTCATGCCCGTCAGCCGCACCAGTTGGGACAGGATGACGGGCCGCTCCACCAGCATCGCCAGATAGGCGGTGCGGCGGGCCACCGCCTCCAGCACCCGCAGCACCCGCTCCAGGGCCAGGTCCGGGGCCGCGGAAGCAGCGATCATGGGCAGGGCCAGGGGCATGAGCTGGCCCAGCCGCTCGCGCCCACGACTGCCGAGATCCTTGCGATGGACTCCCTCGCGGAAAGATTCCAGGCTCAGCCGCGCCGCCTGGGGATCGGTAAACCCGGCCTGACTCAGCAGCTCCTCCGCCTGGGTCGCCTCCAGGCGCCCGCGCCACAGGGCGGTGAAGGCCGGTTCCTGCTGGGCCTGTTCGGCCTGGGGCGCGGCAAAGAGGCTATCGAATTGGCCCTGGACATGCCGCCGGTGCTCGTCGAGGGTCGCGAGAAAACCCGCCCAGTTACCGAAGCCCATGGACCTGGCCAGACGCAGCCGGCCCAAGTCGTCCTCGGGCAGACGATAGGTCTGCTGATCCTTCCAGGCCTGGAGGCGATTTTCCACGCGCCGCAGAAAGACATAGGCCGCGTCGAGCTGCTGGACGGCGTCAGCGGGCAAGAGGCCGCGCTCCCCTAGCAGCCTCAAGACCGCGCGGATGGGGCGAATCTGCAGTTGGGGATCGCGCCCGCCGCGCACGAGCTGGAAGGTCTGGCCGATAAACTCGATCTCCCGGATGCCGCCAGGCCCCAGCTTGACGTTGTCCGCCATACCCTTGCGCTGGAGTTCCTTGGCAATCATGGCCTTCATGTCCCGGATGGATTCGATGGCCCCGAAGTCCAGGTAGCGCCGATAGACGAAGGGCCGCAGCAGGGCCGCGAGCTGTCCCGCCTGATCCCGGGGACCCGCCACCACCCGCGCCTTCACCATCGCGTAGCGCTCCCACTCCCGCGCCTGGTCCTGGTAGTAGTACTCCATGGCGGTAAAGCTCATGGCCAGGGGGCCAGAGTCACCAAAGGGCCGCAGGCGGGTATCGACACGAAAGACGAAGCCATCGACGGTGGGCGCGTCCAGGGCCCGCACCAGACGCTGCCCCAGACGGATAAAGAACTGCTCGTTGGTCAGTGGCCGGGGCCCATCGACCTGACCCGCCTCCGGGTAGGCCAGGATGAGGTCGATGTCCGAGGACATGTTGAGCTCCCGCGCCCCCAGCTTGCCCATGCCGATGACCAGCAACTCCTGCTCCGCGCCCTGGGCATCGCGGGGAGTGCCCAGTTCCGCCCGTGTCCAGGCCTGGGTCCAATCCAAGGCCTGATTGACGCACACATCCGCCAGTTCACTGAGATCTTCCAGGGTCTCTTCCAGAGCGGCGGCCCCGCCTAGGTCCCGCCAAATGAGGCGCAGCATCTCGCGGCGGCGAAAGCGGCGCAGGCGGTGCTTGAGGGCATCGTCATCGGCAACCCCCGGTTTCAGATCCACCAGGGCCGCGGTGAGCGCCAGATTCATCTCGCCCGGCGGATAGGGGCGGTCCAGATCCCCCGAGGCCAGAAGCTGGGCGAAAGTCTCGGGGTAACGGGCGACGGTGGTGGCGACAAAGTCACTCGCCTCCCAGACCCGGGCCCGGGTCTCCTCAAAGGCCGGGTCCCGGACGGCGGGCACGTCACCCCCCTGCCCCGCCGCCCAGTCCAGCCACTCCCGCCAGAGCCGTTCCGCATGGGCCATCGGTTCCGCTGCCATCGTCATGATTTCAAGCCTGATGTGCTGGAGTCAAAGGGCGGGTGCCCAAGGGTTCATCTATCTTGCGTGCGCCGGCGGGAGGACGCAAACTCGCCACCCCAGCCGCCCGCCATCTCTCGCATCCCTGACCCCATTATTGGCTAAAATGGCCGCTTCGCTCACCACCAAATAAGAAGGATTCCCATGCTGCAAGCCTACCATCAACATGTGGCCGAACGCGCCGCCCTCGGAATTCCACCGCTGCCCCTGACCGCCCCGCAGACCGCCGAACTGATCGAGCTGATCAAGCACCCCCCCGCCGGCGAAGAAGCCTTCCTACTGGACCTGCTGACCCATCGGGTACCGCCCGGCGTGGACGAAGCCGCCCAGGTCAAGGCCAGCTTCCTGGCGGCCGTGGCGCATGGCGACATCCAGGTCGGCCTGATCGGCAAGGCCAAGGCCACCGAGCTGCTGGGCACCATGGTGGGCGGCTACAACGTCCACCCCCTGATCGAGCTGCTGGACGACCCCGAGGTCGCCGCCGTAGCCACCGCGGGCCTGAAAAAAACCCTGCTGATGTTCGACTTCTTCAACGACGTCGCCGACAAGGCCAAGGCCGGTAATGCTCAGGCGCAGGAGGTCATCCAGAGCTGGGCCGACGCCGACTGGTTCACCAGCCGCCCCGAGGTACCCCAGTCCATCACCGTCACCGTCTTCAAGGTGCCCGGCGAGACCAACACCGACGATCTGTCGCCCGCCCCCGACGCCTGGAGCCGTCCGGACATCCCGCTGCATTATCTGGCCATGCTCAAGAACACCCGTCCCGACGCGGCTTTCCAGCCCGAGGAAGACGGCAAGCGCGGCCCCATGCGGTTCATCGAGGACCTCAAGAACAAGGGCCACCTGGTAGCCTACGTCGGCGACGTCGTCGGCACCGGCTCCAGCCGCAAAAGCGCCACCAACAGCGTCGTCTGGGCCACCGGCCAGGACATCCCCTACGTACCCAACAAGCGCTTCGGCGGCGTGACCCTGGGCGGCAAGATCGCGCCCATCTTCTTCAACACCCAGGAGGACTCCGGCTCCCTGCCCATCGAACTGGACGTGTCCGGCCTGGAGATGGGCGATGTCGTTGACGTCCTGCCCTATGACGGCAAAATCCTGAAGAACGGCGCCACCCTCGCCGAGTTCCGGCTCAAGAGCGAGGTCTTGCTGGACGAGGTGCGCGCCGGCGGCCGCATCAATCTCATCATCGGCCGCGGCCTCACCGCCCGGGCGCGCGACTTCCTGTGCCTGCCCGCCTCCACCATCTTCCGCCTGCCCAAGCCCCCGGTGGACACCGGCAAGGGCTTCACGGTGGCGCAGAAGATGGTCGGCCGCGCCTGCGGCCTGCCCGAGGGCCATGGCATTCGTCCCGGCACCTACTGCGAACCCCGCATGACCACCGTCGGCAGCCAGGACACCACGGGCCCCATGACCCGCGACGAGCTCAAGGACCTGGCCTGCCTGGGCTTTTCCGCCGACCTGGTGATGCAGTCCTTCTGCCACACCGCCGCCTATCCCAAGCCGGTGGACGTCAAGACCCACCGCGAGCTGCCCACCTTCATCAGCACCCGCGGCGGCATCTCCCTGCGCCCCGGCGACGGCGTCATCCATAGCTGGCTGAATCGGTTACTCCTGCCCGACACCGTCGGCACCGGCGGCGACAGCCACACCCGCTTCCCCATCGGCATCAGCTTCCCCGCCGGCTCCGGCCTGGTCGCCTTCGCCGCCGCCACCGGCGTCATGCCCCTGGACATGCCAGAGTCCGTCCTGGTGCGTTTCAAGGGCGAGATGCAGCCCGGCGTCACCCTGCGTGACCTGGTCCACGCCATCCCCCTCTACGCCATCAAGGCCGGTCTGCTGACGGTCGCCAAGGCCGGCAAGGTCAACGCCTTCTCCGGGCGCATCCTGGAGATCGAGGGCCTGCCCGATCTGAAGGTCGAACAGGCGTTCGAGTTGAGCGACGCCAGCGCCGAGCGCTCCGCCGCCGGTTGCACCATCAAGCTGAACCAGGCACCCATCATTGAGTACCTGACCAGCAACATCATGCTGATGAAGAAGATGATCGCCGACGGCTACCAGGACCGGCGCACCCTGGAGCGCCGCATCCAGGCCGTCGAAGCCTGGCTGGCCAACCCGCAACTGCTCGAAGCCGACCCGGACGCCGAATACGCCGCCGTCATCGAGATCGACCTGGCCGACATCAAGGAGCCCATCCTCTGCTGCCCCAACGACCCGGACGACGCCAAGTTCCTCAGCGAGGTGGCGGGCACCAAGATCGACGAGGCCTTCATCGGCTCCTGCATGACCAACATCGGCCACTTCCGGGCCGCCGCCAAGCTGCTGGGCGGCCAGCGGGATATTCCGGTCAAGCTGTGGGTGGCGCCCCCGACCAAGATGGACCAGAGCGAACTGGTCAAGGAAGGTCACTACAACACCTTCGGCATCGCCGGTGCTCGCACCGAAATGCCCGGCTGCAGCCTGTGCATGGGCAACCAGGCCCAAGTACGCGAAGGGGCTACGGTGGTCAGCACTAGCACCCGCAACTTCCCGAACCGCCTCGGCAAGAACGCCAACGTCTATCTGGCCTCGGCGGAGTTGGCGGCCATCGCCTCCAAGCTGGGCAAGCTGCCGACGGTAGCCGAATACCAGGCCGAGATGGGCATCATCAACCAGGACGCCGCCAGCGTGTACCGCTACCTGAACTTCGACCAGATCGAGGAATACGCCGAGACCGCTAAGGCCGCCGCCTGATCGGTCCGGCCCAGCGCCGGACCGCGCCATGGCCCGCTGGGGCAACCCGGCGGGCTTTTTTTGTCAGCCAAGAGGCCTCCGGGGGTAAGGGAGGGCCTCAAAAGAAAACCGCTCTGACTTCATACTGGAAGCCGCTTGCGACAAAGCGCAAGCCGTAGTACTCAGGCGAGCGGCGTATGAGCATTACGGTTTTCAAGCCTCGCCCTTACATCCCCTGACACTGATGCTGCGCTTACCCCTGCAGGGTAGTGCGCCTGCTGGTCTATAAGAGGCGCTGGCCCTTCAGCGTTGCCGCAGCTTGCTGCCACCTACGGGGTGCAGCAACCCTCCCTCCTGGCAAGGGAATTTGGCTTTGTTTGGTAATTTAGCCTTTTTCATCAGCATCGCTGGGGACCGCCCGCGCCCAAGACTGCCTGGCGGCTCGATGCCGCCCGCTAAATCGTCGGCAAAATACCCAATCCCGCCGATGACGGGGTCTTGGCCTTTCTAGACCGCTCATAGCGGATGTTTCTAAAATACAATTAATATTCAGTAAGCTATAGCAGCCGACCCTCCAAGTATCGGTAATCGGCTCTACAAGTGGCAGGGGACACCGGGAGGGTGCAGCATTGCGGGACATGGCACCCAAGTTGACCTAGGAAAAGGCTGAAGAATGACCCGATTTCCCTCTTTTCGCCCTCGGAGAGCGTATTTTTGACCTAGCAGGCCGTTTTAACCGTTTTTTAGGCTCAATTTGGGGTCTCTGGGTGGCTGCTGTGGTCCTCTACGCCCCTGTTGGGCGCAGTGACCCCTCAGGCGGCCAGCAAGGCCTGTTTGGCGATGATCAAATTGGCCAGGGCGAACAGCACCTCCTGCTGGGCACCGTTCTTCTTCAGCCCCTGGTAGCGTAGTTTGCGATGGTGAAAGCGGTCCTTGATAATAGGGAAGGCATGCTCAACCCGGCTGCGGGCTTGCGCCTTGAGCCGCTCGATTTTCTTGAACAGGA